>NZ_CAMDRA010000123.1 GCF_945906275.1 Dongia mobilis | reverse complement strand
CGCAAGGGACAGCAAAACCCGGCTGCCATGATAGCAGCCTGGTTGGCCGGAAAAGGAAATCCCTACAAAAGGAGGGTCTTGTCCTTGGAAAGACGGAACGTGTGGCCCAATTCCGGGGATCAGCGCGCCTGGACGCGGGTCAGGAACTCTTCCACCGCCTGTCGCAGGTTGCCCTGCTCGCGCAACATGTCCTCGAGCGAGGTCGCCACATCGGTCGCGGCCGACCCCGTCCGCTGGCTCGATTCGGCGACGATGGCGATGGTATGCGTCACCTCCTGGGTGCCCTGGGCGGCCTGTTGCACACTGCTCGCAATCTCACCGGTCGCGGCACCCTGTTCCTCCACCGCCGCGGCGATGGCGGTTGCGCCCTCACTGATCGCGTTGATCGAGACCGTGATGTCGCGGATGGCCGCGACCGCGAGGTTGGTGGTCGACTGGATCTCGGTCACCAGTTCCGAGATTTCCTGCGTCGCTTTCGACGTCTGGCCGGCGAGGTTCTTGACCTCGCTTGCCACCACGGCAAAGCCCTTGCCGGCATCGCCGGCGCGCGCCGCTTCGATCGTGGCATTGAGAGCGAGGAGGTTGGTCTGCGCAGCGATTTCAGAGATGAGGCCCAGCACGTCGCCGATCCTTTGCGCCGATTTGGCCAGCGCGTCGAAGGTGCGGTTGGTTTCTTCGGCCTTGGAGACAGCGGCGCGCGAACCGTCGGCGCTGGTGGTGACGCGCTGCGAAATCTCGGCGATTGAGGCTGACAGTTCCTCCGTCGCAGCCGCCACGGTCTGCACATTGCCGGCCGCTTGGTTGGCGGCATTGGCGACCGTTTGCGCCTGGGAGCTGGAATTGTTGGCCGTATCGCGCATGGTGTCGGCAGTCTTCCGCAGCGAATCCGTCGACTGACCGATCGCCACCAGCGATTGCTTCACCTGGCCATCGAACTGCCGACACATTTCCTGCAACTCACGCGCCTTTTGCAGTTCGACCTCGGACCGCTCACTGGCCTCCCGCTCAAGGCGCTCGGCTTCCTGAGCACTCAAGCGCAAGCTTTCCAAGGCGGCCGACAGCTTGCCCAGTTCATCCGGGTGTTTGGGCTGAGGCACGGCGTCCACAAAATTGCGGTCCGCCAAACGCCCAACGGCGCCCATCAGAACCTGGATCGGCCGCGAGAACCGATTCAGGACCGCCCAGATGCCAATAGCCGCGAGAACAAGCGTGGCGGCAAGACCGGCTATGGCCATGATGAGGACCCAAAGGGCGTTGCCTTGTTTTGTCTCGACATGTGCCTTGGCCTGATCAAGGGCCGCGAAGCTGATCGCCAGCATCACCTTGAACGGAACGTTGCAGAGATCGGTGAAGGCCTTGCCTTCCATGGCCGGCTTCCCGCTGCCGTCAAATTTCGCGGCCAGTTCATTCAATTGCTTCTGGACGGCGTCAGTCTGGGTGCGGGCGGTCGCGACCGCTTCTTTGATCTGCGGCAGGGTACTGGGCGTCGCCAACAATTCGTCTATCACGATCCAAGCACCTTGATAAACGCCAATACCCTCATGCCACTCTTTCAGTTTTTCTGGGGATAGGGGCTCACTCTTGGCGTTTGCCGAACGCAACAAAACACATTGGGGACCGTAATTGTCCCGCAGCATCCAACCGATTCGGCGTACCTGCACCATCTCAGCAAGGAACGCATCCTGCTGGCGCACCACATTTCCCATAGCGATTGAGATTTCGTTCAGCGCCCTGAAACCAGCAAATACGGCTTCCCGCCACTCCATGGTCTTCTGCAGGTCACGCTTATCCTTCGTCAGCGCGGCTTGCTCATAGATCGCAGGTTCGACAACTTTAATCGCCTTGAAACTGCTATCGAACGCAGTCAGGAGTTTTTCTTTACCCTCCAGTTCGAGGGCCTGGACCGCATCGATCGCCGTCTTGGCGCTGGCCTCGGCCTTGGCAACGACCTCGTCAATGATGGCTTTCGGATCATCCTGGGTTTGCAGAGCGGTTTGTGACGGGCTGATCTGGGCGCGGATATCGATGACCGACTGAAATACGACCCGATCGGTATTGACCGCATCCAACGCATAGGACGCCGCTAGATAGTCCCTCAAGGCGTTGATGGCGAACGTGCCCATCGCGGCCACCAGGCCGGTCAGAATCACGATCTGCAGGGTGATGAGCAGGCGGGAAATCGAAGTGCGGAACATGGTGATCCTCGTCGACACCGGATGGGAGATCCACCCTGAATTGTCAGACCATTGATATTCATCAAATCTATCGAATTCGTTAATTTTGCTGCCTGTGCGAAGAACAACCACGGGCAGATATCGATTGATACCTGCCCGTGGTCATCGCAATCCTGCATTTGGGTTCAAAGTCTCATGGGGCCGGCTGCGGACCTTCTCGCGCTATGCCGGCATCCTCGCCGATGGCGGACCAATCGACCTTGCGGGTCGCCACCATGATCAGCACCAGGATGAGCAGCAGCCCGATGGTGCCGGAAAGCAGCGCATAGCTCTCCATCTGCAGCAGCACGAACATGTAGCCATGCAGGGCGGCAAGAATGAGCCCGGTGAAAACGCCCACCACATGCCGAATGGTGGCACCTGCATAGGCCGCCACGATCGTGATGTCGACCAGGCTGGCGATGAGATAGGCGCGGGCAAAGCTCATCTGTTCGGCCAGCGACAGCAGCAGCAGATAGAACAAAGAGATCGCGGCGCCGATCAGCAGATATTGCACCAGATGCACGCGGTCACGCTTTAGGAGACCCATGATGAAGATGGTGCCGAAGGTGAGCGCCACCACCAGCAGGCCGTATTTCACGATGCGATCGGTCTGCTGGTGAACATCGCCGGGTTCGGCAAGGCCAACGCCGACCCGGTCGATGGCATTGGGATCCAGGGTGAACTCGCCGTCACGCCAGGCGAGCGGTATGCCGGTCGCCAGATGATTGATCGACCAGCGTCCGGCAAACCCCGCATCCGAAATCTCGCGTGATTTCGGCAAGGGCGAGCCGAGGAAATTGGGATGCGGCCAATCGCTCGACATCTCGATCTCGGTCTGGCCACCGAGCGGCAGCATGCTGAGCGCATCGCGCCCATTGACCGCGAGCTTGATGGCAAAACTGATCGGTCGCGCACCGGCCAGTTTGAGGTCCGCGCGCAAACCCTGTCCGCGTGGATGCTGCGGCAGCAATCCGGCCTCGACCGTCAGCGGTTTGCCATCGACCGCAAGGGCGATCGATTGCAGGGCGCGTGCGCCCGGCAGCAGCACGGCAAGGCTCGCCTCATTCCAATGGATCTGGTCCGGCGGCACGCTCCAGCGCGCAAAATCCGGGCTGGCGAAGGTGCCGCTGATGTCGATCGCGGCACCATAGACGAGGATTTCATAGATGCTCTTGTGCCGCTTCTCGACATGGCTCTGGGCCTTCATGCTGGTCGAGGCCGGCAGGAAAGTGGCGAAATGCCGGACCCGGAACAGCGCCTCGCTCCCATCGGCCTTGGGCCGCGTCTCCAGCATGTCATAGGGCACGACCAGAATGGGCGCGCTCACCGATTGCACCGGCCCCCATTGTTCGCCCACTTCGTCCATCACCTGCTGCTTGCGCCAGCTGCGCTCCTGCACGACGCCTTCGACCATGCCGAGCGGAATCAGCATCAGCAGGATGAGCGCACCCAGGAACAGGATGCGCTTGGCCGCTTCGAATCCGGAGCCGCGCCAGCGATCGCGCCATTGGCGCGGGTCGATGCGGCCGCGTTCCGGTGGCCGCAGGCTGGCAAAATCGTCATTGTTGAAATCGGTCATGGAAAACCCCTGTCATGAGAATGAACAGGGGTTTTGTGACGCCGCATCTGGGCGCGGCCGCGACCGGATCATGGCGCGACCGCGGCCATCTTGCGGTGCGGAGGCCCTGCGATGTCAGGGCCAGCGATGTTACGGCTTGATGCCGCCCATCTTGCAGATCAGCTTCCATTGCGCCGGCGTGATCGGCATGACCGAGAGGCGGGACTGCTTGATCAGGGAAATGTCGGCCAGGGTCGGCTCGGCCTTGATCGCCGCCAGCGTCACCGGATTCTTCAGGGGCCGCGCAGGTTTCACG
This sequence comes from Dongia mobilis, assembly GCF_945906275.1. Lineage (GTDB taxonomy): Bacteria > Pseudomonadota > Alphaproteobacteria > Dongiales > Dongiaceae > Dongia > Dongia mobilis_A. The sequence goes on along the minus strand of NZ_CAMDRA010000123.1, from coordinate 7,337 downwards.
TCGACCATGCCGAACCTGCCGCTCTCATCGGTATGATCCGGGTAATATTCCTTGGCGATCTCGCAGATGCCGACGATCTCCAGCCCCTCATTGGAATGATAGAAAAAGGCCTGGTCGCCCTTTTTCATGGCCTTGAGGTTGTTGGACGCCTGGTAGTTGCGGACACCATTCCAGAACGTCTTGCCGTCCTTGACCAACTGGTCCCAGGCATATTTGACGGGTTCCGATTTCACCAGCCAGTAATTCATGCGCCGCTCCCTACTTCGCCGCGCGCGGGAAGACGTTGCGATAGGGCGTGACGGTGACGGATTGAAAGAGCCCGGCCTTGCTGTAGGGATCTGCCGCCAGGAACGCATCGACCGCGGCGCGGTCCGGCATGTCGACCACCAGCAGGCTGCCGATCATCGTCTCGCCGTCGGGCGAGAGCAGCGGACCGCCGGTCACAAGCTGGCTTTCGTGTTTGATGAGGTGCTCGACATGCGCCGGCCGGTTGGCCATGCGCACCTCAAGATGATTGGGCTTGTCGAGACAATAGATCATGAACGCCATGTTGCTTTTCCCATTTCCTGCAAAGGATCGATCTTCATTATGCCTTTACGCCGGCACCGGCAAGAACCGGCGCCGCCTCATCGAGCGGCCAGCGCGGCCGCGGCGCATAGTCGAAGCCGCTTCGTTCGCCCAGCCGCAACCGCTCGATCCCGGCCCAGGCGATCATCGCCGCATTGTCGGTGCACAGGCGCGGTGGCGGCGCCACCAGGGCCACACCAAAATCTGCCGCCGATTTGATGAGGCTCGCGCGCAGATGCTGGTTGGCGGCAACACCACCCGCCACCACCAGCGCACTGAGATTCGGATGTTCCGCCTTGGCGATTTTGAGGGCATGCCGCGTGCGGTCGATCAGGCAATCGACCACCGCCTGCTGGAAACCGGCGGCGAGATTGGCGCGCGTCGCATCGTCGAACGCCTTCTCGGCGCGCAACGCATCGACGCGCTGGCGCAAGGCGGTCTTCAGGCCGCTGAAGGAGAAATTGCAATCCGGCCGCCCCTTCATCGGGCGCGGCAGATCGCGATAGGGCGCGGTGGCACCCAGCGCTGCCGCCGCCACCGCCGGTCCGCCGGGGAATCCGAGGCCCATCAACTTCGCCGCCTTGTCGAACGCCTCGCCGGCGGCATCGTCGATGGTGGCTCCCAGGCGCTGATAGCGCCCGACCCCTTCGACCACCAGCAATTGGCAATGGCCGCCCGAGACCAGCAGCAGCAGATAGGGAAAGGCCACATCATCGGTCAGCCGGGCGGTGAGCGCATGGCCTTCCAGATGGTTGACGGCGATGAAGGGCTTGCCATGGGCAAGGGCGATGGCCTTGGCCATCATGACGCCGACGATGACTCCGCCGATGAGGCCCGGTCCGCCGGTGACCGCGATTCCGTCCAGATCCTCGAAACCGAGCCCCGCCTGCCGCATGGTGGCCGCGATGGTGTCGTCGAGATGGTCGAGATGGGCCCTTGCGGCGATCTCCGGGACCACGCCGCCAAAGGGGGTATGCTCGGCAATCTGGGCGAAAATGGTATCGGCCAGAATGCGCCGGTCATCGGCGACAATGGCCGCCGCCGTCTCGTCGCAGGAAGATTCGATACCCAAGACAATCATTTCAACCGCATGGCGCCAATTATACTGCCCGATCATTGCTTTCGACTGCCGGCGCCGCTAGGAAAGGGCGGCCAGCAGGAGGCGAGGTAGTTATGGCCGGTTCGCAAGCAGGGATCAACCAAGGTGCCAAGCCCGGGACGGGGGCTATGGCGCGCATCGGGACGCGCGGCTCGCCCTTGGCGCTGGCCCAGGCCGAAATGGTGAAGGCGGCCCTGGCGGCGGCACACCCTGCTTTGGCCCAGCCCGACGCCATCGAGATCGTCATCATCAAGACGACCGGCGACCAGATCCAAGACCGCGCTTTGTCGGAGATTGGTGGCAAGGGCCTGTTTACCAAGGAAATCGAGGAGGCCCTGCTGGCCGACCGGATCGACCTTGCCGTCCATTCCATGAAGGACGTGCCGACGCATCTCCCGGACGGACTCGAAATCTGCTGCCTCCTCGATCGCGAAGATCCGCGCGACGTGCTCATCAGCCGCAGCGGCAATTCCATCGCCACCCTGCCGCCGGGTGCCGTGATCGGCTCCGCCTCGCTCCGGCGCCAGGCGCAGTTGATGGCGCTCCGCCCCGACCTCAAGGTGGTCAACCTGCGCGGCAATGTCGGCACGCGCCTTGCCAAGCTCGCCAACGGCGACGCCGATGCCACGTTGCTGGCGCTCGCTGGATTGAAGCGTCTCGGCAAGGCCGATGTCGCCACCGCCATCCTCGATATGACGGAAATGTTGCCGGCCGTGGCCCAGGGCGCCATCGGCATCGAAATCCGCGCGACCGATCGCCGCATGCGCGACCTGCTGCTGCCGCTGCATCATGCGGCAACCGAAATCGCCGTCACCGCCGAGCGCGCCTGCCTTGCGGAGCTGGAAGGCTCCTGCCGCACGCCGATCGCGGCCTATGCCCATCTCACCGCCGATGGCCAGCTTCACCTCAGTGCCTTGATTGCCAAGCCGGACGGCAGCCGGGTCTATCGCGACACGCGCCAGGGCCCGGCGCAAGAAGCGGAACGGCTGGGCCGCGACTCGGGGCGGCACCTGAAGTCACTAGCCGGGCCGGACTTCCTGGCTTAGTTTTCACCCCATGCGCATTCTCATCACGCGACCCCGGCAGGATGCCGACAGCTTCGCTGCCACCCTGGCTGCGCGCGGCATCGACGTCACCGTCGAGCCGCTGCTGACCATTCAGCCGGTGGCGGCACCTGCCATCGACCTCGACGGCGTGCAGGCGATCCTGTTCACCAGCGCCAATGGCGTGCGCTGCTTCGCGGCTGCCGAACGGCGCCGCGACCTCAAGGTCTTCGCGGTCGGCGATGCGTCGGCCGTGGCAGCGCGCGATGCCGGCTTTGCCGCGGTCGAGAGCGCCGGCGGTGACGTCGCCAGCCTTGCCACCCTGGTCACCGACCGCTTGCAGCCCCGCGATGGCGCCCTGCTGCACGCCGCCGGCGCCAGCCTTGCCGGCGACCTCAAGGGGCAGTTGGAAGCCGCTGGCTTTGTGGTCAGGCGCACAGTGCTCTACGATGCCGTGCCGGCGCAGGAACTGTCGCCCAGCACATTGATGAATCTGCGTCTCGGCGGGATCGATGCGATCGCACTTTTTTCGCCGCGCTCGGCCCGCACCTTCGCCTGGCTCTGGCGCAAGGCGCAGCTGCCGGGGATGTCGGCGCCGGGGTTGCAGAAGGTAACGGCGCTTTGCCTCAGCGCCGCCGTCGCCCGGGAGATCAAGGACCTGGATTGGCGCCGCAGCGAAATCGCGGCGCGGCCGGATTTGGAATCACTGCTCGCCCTGGTCGAGAGCGAACAGCAAAGGAGAGATGCGGAGATGGCAAATCCAACTGAGGGCTCCACCCAGGGATCCAACGGTGGCCCCAACGGTCGTCCGGCCCAGGAAAACGCCAGGGCCTCGACCACCATCGACGCCGAGATGCGCGCCGCCGCTGCCAGCGATGCCGCCGCAGGCGCCGCCATTGTCGCCGCCATGCCCAAGCCCGCCAGCAGTGGTCGCGGCGGCAGCCTCTTCCTGGGCCTCATCGCCGGGGCGGTCGCCGGCGCCGGCATGGTGGTGGCCGAACCCTATTGGCGGCCCTATCTGCCCTTCCCCGCGACCGAGATCAGCGCACCAAAGCTGGCCGACCTCGCCGACGAAATCGCCGCGCTCAAAGAACAAGTGGCCGGCAAGCAGAATGTAGATGCGGAAGCGCGCCAGAATATCGAGGCGCTGCAGGCCGAGATCACCAACTGGAAAGACCAGTTGGCGCAGGCCAGCGGCCTCGCCACCAACAACATGACGCCGGTCGACCTCGGCCCGATCGAAATGCGCCTGGCGGCACTCGAGGCCAGGCTCCAGGAACTCGCCGAGGCGCCAGCCAACACGGCTGACGCAACCACGACGCCCGCGCCCACCAGCAATGAGTCGATCGCTGCGCCGACGATCGATCCCACTGTTCTGGCCGACCTCAACACCCGCCTCGCCCAGCTTGAGGGGCGGCTCGCTGCAATTGGCGACACCACGACCAGGCTCGATTTCCTCAGCAGCGAGACGGCAACGCAGAAGGCCGAGATCGAGACAGCCAAGGCGAAACTGGAGACCGTGACGTCGCTCACCGAACGCCTTGGCGCGCTCGAAAGCGAAGCCAAGACACTCGGCGCCGATTTGAGTGAAATGAGCGCCGAGAAAGCCGACCTCTCCTTGAAGCGCCAGCGCGCCGCGGCCCTCATCCTCACCCTCGGGCAATTGCGGGCGACCTTGTCGGGCAACCAGCCTTTCGCCGCCGAACTGGCCTCGGTCGAGGATCTCGGCCGCGCCGATGCGGACCTTGCCGCACAGCTCTCACCGACGCTGGATGTGCTTCGGCCCTTCGCCAAGGAAGGCGCGCCGACGCTCTCGCAATTGCAGGCCGACCTCCCCGTGGCTGCCATCGCCCAGGCAGCCGCGGCGGACGCTGCCGGCGAGGCGCTCGGCGTCGAGAGCAGCTGGCTGCAGCAGACGCTCAACCGACTCTCCGAACTGGCCACCGTGCGCCCGGTGGGCGAGGTCGAGGGCGACAGTGCGCTCGCCCATCTCGCCCGCGCCGAAACGCGGCTCTCGGCTGGCGACCTTGCCGCCGCTGTCGACGAACTGAAAGGCCTCACCGGCCAGGCAGCGACGGCTGCCGAAGGCTGGCTGGTCCGGGCCGAAGCGCGCCTCACCATCGACGAGACCGCCAGCCGCCTTGCCAGCTTGTCGGCCGAGGCCTTGGTCCCGGCGGTCAACGATGCCGGGGCCGCTTTGCCCGAACAATCGAATTGACGAGGGGCGGACAATGACCTTCTCCCGCGCCCTCTGGTTTGTCATCAAGCTGGCTCTGCTCATCACCGTGGCCGTCTATCTGGCCAACCGGCCGGGCAATCTGTCGCTGGTCTGGTTCGGCTATCGCCTCGACCTCCACCCGATCGCCCTCTCGCTCCTCGGCGTGCTGCTGTGCCTGGCGGTGCTGTTTGCCATCGGTCGGGTGATCGCCCGCATTGTCGCCGTGCCTGGCGAGATCGGCGCCATGCGCGGCCATGCCCGTGAGGCCAAGGGCTATCTGGCGCTGACGCGCGGCCTTGCGGCAGCGGCGGCCGGCGATGCGCGCGAGGCCAAGCGCCTGTCCCTCGCCGCGCGCAAGCTCCTCACCCATGGCGACAAGGAACCGCCGATCACGCGGCTGCTGGCAGCCCAGGCGGAGCAATTGGAAGGTGATGACGCAGCGGCACAGGCGCATTTCAAGGCGCTTGCCGAAACGCCGGAAACCGCGATCCTCGGGCTGCGCGGCCTGGCGCTGGGCGCGCTCAAGGAAGGCAATGAGGTGGAAGCGCGCCGCTTGGCGGAACGCGCGCTCGCGGCCAATCCCAATGCGCAATGGGCGGGTGAAACCGCCTTGCGCCTGCAGGCCAAGGCCGGACACTTCGATGCCGCCGATGAAAGCCTCAAAGCGCTGGTGCGCGCCGGTGCCCTCAATGCCAAGACCGGCCAGCGCCGACGTGCGGCTCTCCTCACCGAAAAGGCGCGCCAGGCGCTGATCGTAGACGGCACCGATGTCTCGACCGATGTCGCGTTGAGTGCGGCGCGCGAAGCCGTGAAGATGGCCGGCGATTTTGCCCCCGCCCGCTTTGTGCTGGTGCGCCTCCTGGTCCGCCAGGGCAAGCGCAAGGAAGCGGTTCGTCTCATCGAGCAGATCTGGGACAGCCATCCCCACGAAATCCTGGGCGAAGCCTATCTCGCCGCCGGCGACAATGAGCGGCCACTCGAACGCACCCAGCGGCTCGAACGGCTGCAGAAGCAGAATCCCGATCACGCCGAAAGCCACCGCATCCTGGCCGAAGCCGACCTCGCCGCCGAATTGTGGGGCGAGGCGCGCCGCCATATCGACCGGCTGGTCGAGCTTGAGACCGAAGCCCTGGGCGGACCCAGCCGCGCCACCTGCCGCGCCATGGCCCAGATCGAGGACCGGGACCGCCAAGACCAGGCCGCGGCGCGGCGCTGGCTCGATGCCGCGAGTTCGGCCCGGCCAGATGCCGCGTGGATCTGCCGCCAATGCGGTACGCGGGGCGAGGCCGGGCCGGAAAGCGGCCACTGGCAGCTGATCTGCCCGCATTGCGACGCGATCGACAGCCTGGACTGGAAACACCCTGCCGGCGGCCGCAGCGTCGGCTCTGCCGTGGCCCTGGCGGCGATCTCCGGCCCGGTGGCTAAGCCTGTTGATCAGCCAGCAGAATTCGAGATTTTGCCAGCCCCATCCGGCGCCCAGGACGGCAGCCGGGACGGGAACGACGCGCCGCCAATTTCCTCGGCCGCATCAGTTGACGCGGCCCGGCTGATAAACTAGCTTCCGGCCCGCGCAATAAGAACTGGGGCAAATCCGGCCCCAACCTCTTGTCGGCGCCGCCTTAGCTCAGCGGTAGAGCAACTGATTCGTAATCAGTAGGTCCGCGGTTCAATTCCGCGAGGCGGCACCATCTTTCCAATGACTTAGATGGTCATGCATCCTGCCATTTACGACCGTTAATTTACGACTTCTTTTTCGATTTGTTCACTGTATTGCGCGGTTTGTTCGCCTGCAAAATCAGTAAAATGTTGCAGGCCAGTGGGGGTATCGAGCTACGCTTGACCCTATGACGGAAGCGCCTTACCTTCCGCGAATTGACGGCGTAGGGGGAAGCCATGAGCATTGAATTTGATGCCCTAAATCGCATCACCGATAGCGTTCTCGGATACAATCCCAATAACAAGGCCGCCAAGAAAATTCCCACGCGCGCGGTCCAGCCCATAGGGCGCAAGTTGTGTAAAATCGCGTCCAACCGTGACCCCAAACGCAACGGCACGACCACGCTGTTTGCCGCGTTCGAAGTGGCGACCGGCAAGGTCAAGGCCGCGCACAAGAAGCGCCGGCGCCGAAAAGAGTTTCTCGACTTCATGGACGATGTCGTCGCACACTACCCGAACCGGAAACTCGAGGTCATCCTTGATAACCTCAACACGCACAAAAAAAACGACGAATGGATGAAACGCCATCCCAACGTCACCTTCCATTACACGCCGACACGTGCGTCGTGGCTCAATCAGGTCGAGGCATGGTTCTCCATCCTGCAGGGACAATCGCTGACCGGAGCCTCGTTTACCTCGGTCGAACAGCTCAAGGCACACATCGATGCCTTCATCAAAACCTACAACAAGACCG
>NZ_CAMDRA010000122.1 GCF_945906275.1 Dongia mobilis | reverse complement strand
TGGCGAACCCGTCCATATAACTCCACGCCCTTCATCCCTCCGCCTTCCGCCAATCAGGCAAAAGGCTATCTGCTGCCGGACTTTTACTCCGGCGCAACCAGATTATCCGGCCGCTTCAGTGAGGGATTATTGCTCCGGCGCTTACACGGAAGAAGTTCGCTCGCCGGGTCGGGCGCTGCCCTTGGGTACCATGACCGGCATCATCACGTTGCTGATCGCCGCGGCCCTCACCTGGTACATCGCCTGCGGTATGCTGCCCTGGGAATATGTCGGCTGGGAACTGGAACTGGCGCCGCTCTATGACGCCGCCAAGATCACCGGGTCGCCGTTCCTGGAGACCGTGTTGTTCGTCGGTACGCTGTTCTCGGCGATCGCCTCGGCCAATGGCTGCATCAACGACGCGGCGCGAGCCTGGTTCTCGATGGGCCGCGATCGGTACCTGCCGGCCTGGTTCAGCGCGGTGCATCCGAGATACCGGACGCCGTTCCGCTCGATCATCTTCCTTATCCCCGTCGTTGCCATCTTCGCGCTGAAGGTGCCGCTGGCACAGATCATCACCTTCTCGATCCTGTCCGGGCTGCTCAACTACACCTTCATGCCGATCAATGTGTGGAAGTTCCGCAAAATGTGGCCCCTGGGCTCGATCCGGCGCGGGTATGAGCATCCGTTCCACCCGATCCCGGCCATCGTGCTGATGATCCTGTGCCTCACCACCTTCTTTGCGGTTTATCTCGGCTACGGACGGCATCTGCTGGCGATGATGGCGTTCTATATCATCATCTCGATCTGGTTCAGCCTGCGACGGTACCAATTCGTCCGCCGGGCCGATCAGTTCACCATGAACTGGCCGAGGCCGAAGGGTTACTGACCTACTGTCAGGATGTATTGAAGACCGGGCGATTCCCCTCGCCCGGTCTTTTTTGTCGGAAGGTTCTTGGGATCCGCCATGCGTTATGAAATTCTGGCCGCGATCCTGGTTGCGGTCGGCGCCCTGATCTGGATCTATCGCCGCGACCGCAGGCGATTCGAGGCCGAGCGCGCCATGCTGTTCAACGATCTCCGGGGCTTGTTCAGCGAATCCGAGCTCACGCGGGCTCCTCTCGATTATCCTAAGCTGCGGGGCGTCTATCGTGGCCACAAGGTCGCCGTTGATGCCGTGCTCGACAATCTGGCCGTGCGCAAAGTGCCGTCGCTCTGGCTGCGGGTAACCGTGCTGACCGACATCCCCTATGCCGGCAGCTGCGATATCCTGGCGCGTGCCCACAATGTTGAATTCTATGCGCCGTCCAACAGCTTCGATCACGTCTTGCCACTGCCGGCCAGCTGGCCGCAGCACCTCACCATCAAATGCGACAATCCGGATGCCGTGCCGCCGCAGACGCTTCTGGCGCAGCATATTGGGGTGTTCAATGATGAACGGGTCAAGGAACTTCTGGTGACGCCCAAGGGCGTCCGTCTGGTCAGGCAGGGGGCGCAGGCATCGCGCGCCGAATATCTTGTCCTGCGGCAATCCCTGTTCGGCCCGGTGGTTATCCCGCGCGAGATGGTGATAGATCTACTCGACCGCGCGCTGGCCTTGGCCGATACTCTGCGTAATATTCCAGCTGCGGAGCATGCGTGATGAAGCCACCCCTTCACCCCTATCTGGTGATGCTGATCGCGATCGTCGCGCCCGGCAGCGGCCATTGGGCGGCAGGCCACATCCAGCGCGGCATGATGTTCGCCTGGTTCATGTTCATCCTGGGCTTCATCACCTGGAAGATAACGCCGGCCGAGCTCAGCCTGCTCGGTCGCCTGTCGGGTGGCCTCCTGGTCTATGCTGTCTCAATCATGGACGCCTATCGTATCGCCCGCTTTCGCTGGGCGCGCTATCATTCGGCTAATCCCTAGACCCTAGCTCAGCCGGTAGAGCGACGTGTAATGGAGATGTGAGACGAGGCGGTAGCCGAGCGGGCGCAGGTACCGAAAAATCTTGCTCTCCACCACGCGTTCCAGATCAAGGTCGAGGTCTTCGACCGCCAGTAACTTCGGGTGAAAGCGTGCCCAATCGTTGGAGCGCAACACATCTAGATCGACACCTTCGCAATCGACATTCATGAAATCGACCGTGCGGCCGGCAGGGACGTGTTCGGCCAGCACGGCTGCCAGCGTGTTGCGCTCGACGAGGATGTCGCCCTGATGGTGCTTGCGCGGATTGGCAAGGGTCTTAGCATAAACCATCTCATCGACCGTGTTCATTGAGCGATCGTTGAAGAGATGGAGCGTGACCTTGCCAGGCTTGCTGCCGATGGCGAGCTGCAGGGCGGTGTCTTCGGGGCGCGTCCGCTTGAAGGCAGCAATTTCATCGGGATCCTGATCAATGGCTAGCCCACGCCAGCCGCGCTGGTAGAGCGCGTAGGTGTTGGAGTAGTCGATCGGAGCATGGGCGCCGACATCGACATAGAACCCAGCCGGTTGCTTGGCGAGGAATTTGAGGATCAGTCGGTCCTCGCCGAAGGAGGAGTAGCTTTCGATCGGGAAGGTCATCTGGGCTCCTTAAGGGCCGAGATCGCGCAAGGTGCGATCCAGCAGTGAGAGGAAGAGCGCGCACTCGGCTTCGTTGATGACCAGCGGCGGCTTGATCTTGAGCACATTGTTATGTGGCCCCTCGGAGGATAGCAACACGCCGGCGCCTTTCATGGCTTCGATGACGGATTTGAGGCTCGCCGGGTCGGGCTGCAGCGTGTCGCGGCTCTTGATGAATTCGACGCCGATGAAGAGGCCGAGGCCCCGTACGTCACCGATCCCGAGGTGGCGCGTCGCCAACTGCCGCAACCCATTCATCAGTTGCTCGCCGCGGGCCCGCGCATTGTGCAGCAGGCGCTCGTCGCGGATGACATCCAGCACGGCAAGGCCGACGGCCGCCGAGACCGGGTTGCCGCCGAAGGTATTGAAATACTCCATGCCGCTGGCGAATGAGGCGGCGATCTCCGGCCGGGTTGCCACCGCTGCCATCGGATGGCCGGCGCCGATCGGCTTGCCCATGGTGACGATATCAGGCGTGATGCCCTGGGTCTCGAACGCCCACCAATGGGTACCGACGCGCCCGAAGCCGACCTGGACCTCGTCGGCGATGCAGAGGCCGCCTTCGCGCCTGACATGTTGATAGGCGCTGGCAAGGTAATCGTGCGGGAAGGGGATCTGCCCGCCGCAGCCCTGGATCCCCTCGGCGATGAAGGCCATGGGCTTGCGGCCGAGCGCCACCATGTCCATGACCAGGGTGGCGACACTGTCGGCATAGGCCGGCCCCACATCCTTGTCGCCTTTGCGCAGCCGGCCGCGATAGGGGTCGGGCATCTCCGCGACCCAAGTGTGCGCTGGGCGTCCTTCGCCGCCCTTCCCATCGAACTTGTAGGGGCTGATATCTATGAGGCTGGAGAGGTGCCCGTGATAGCCGTGATCGACCACCACCACATCGCGGGCCTTGGTGTGGGCGTGGGCGAGGCGCAAGGCGAGGTCGTTGGCCTCACTGCCGGAATTGACCAGATAGATCACCGACAGTTCCGGCGGCAGGATCTCGGCGAGACGCCGGATATAGGTGGTGAGGTTGTCATGAAGATAGCGACTGTTGGTATTGAGCAGCGCCATCTGCCGATCCGTCGCCTCGAGAATGCGAGGGTGACAATGGCCGACATGAGCGACGTTGTTGACCATGTCGAGATAGGCGCGACCGGTCTCATCATAGAGATGGCAGCCGGCACCGCGCACGATCTTGAGCGGCTCTTCATAGGCCAGGCTGAACGAGGGGGCGAGATGCCGCCGCCGCTCCGCCAGCAGCTGCTTCTTGCTGCGCAGGACTGGCGCCGCGCTGGTCGCGCCAATGCCGAGGATGATGTTGGGATCGGGGCAGATCTCGCGCCACAGCTCCCATTGGCTGGCCCAGGAGATGCCGATGATGTCCAGCAATTGCCAGCCCATGAGGTGTGTCATCAGCTGGAAATGAAGATGCGGCGGCCAATCGCCATTCTCGGCCGGCGATGCGAGTACAGCCAGCCTGTCTCCCTTGGCGACACGCTGTCCTGGCGTCAGCGCGGCGATGCTGGCGGGCGCCAGATGCCCGTAAAGGGTCCAGAACGGTACCCCGGCGTCGGTCTCATGGCGCAGCACCACAATGCCGCCGAAGCCGTGGCGGCTTGCGTCAACGCCTTGAGCTTCGACAAAGGCCGGATAGGGCGCGAAGATCTCCGTGCCGGCCGGCTCGAAAATGTCGATCGCATGGTGAATCTTGCGTGGATTCTCCTCGCGCGGTTCCTCCGGGTGATCATAGGTCCCGCGATCCTCGCCATAGCGGCCGATGCCGGTGCGCGGTGCGATCTCGCGCTGACGCTGCAGCCACCAATTGGTGAGGTTCTCGCCGCCATTGCGGCTGGGGTGTGTGAGCCTGTCCGGCGCGACCGCTGCATCCATGATGGCGACGTGCGCCCGGTCGAGCGGCACTCGCACAACCGGGCCGAAGCGATGGTTGTTGAAATCAAGCCAACGCTGGAGATGCGGGACATGCTCATGGGTCGGCAATCAGGCCGTGACGCGCGCCAGCATTTGTGCGATCAGCTGTTCCGGTCTGGCGGCGTCCATGGCAAATTCTTCCTGAACGGGAATGGGCCGCTTCCTTCTACCATTCCGCATGACTGTGACGAGAGCACCGCAGATGACCGATACCCCAAAGCACGATAACGCCCAGCAACGCACCGCGCCATCCTATCGCCTGCCGGTCGAAGATACCGACTTCCTCACCAACCGGGAGGAATTGCGCGGCCTGCGTTTTGCCCTTGAATACTCGAAGGCGGACCTGGTGCTGCAGGATTGGGGCGTGCGCTCGACCGTGATCGTGTTCGGCTCTGCGCGCATTCCTTCGCCGGAACTGGCGGCAGCACGGATTGCCGCTGCGGCGGATGGTGCGGCCAGGGCCAGGGCCGAGAAGCTTGGTGCCTGGATGCGCTATTATGAGGAGGCGCGGGCCTTTGCGCGTCTGGTGTCGGAAGAAGGTGGGGCGCTGAAACCAGTCGATGGCCAGCGCGACAATGTCATCGCCACAGGTGGCGGTCCGGGCATCATGGAAGCAGCCAATCGCGGCGCCCATGACGCGGGTGCCCCGTCGATCGGTTTCAACATCACGCTGCCGGGCGAGCAGGAGCCCAACGCCTTTTCGACGCCGGACCTAACCTTCCGTTTTCACTATTTTGCGATGCGCAAGATGCACCTCGCCATGCGGGCGCGGGCCCTGGCGGTATTTCCCGGTGGCTTCGGGACGATGGACGAGTTGTTCGAGATCCTGACCCTGCAGCAGACACGCAAGGTCACGGTGACGCCCGTGGTGCTGGTGGGGAAGGATTACTGGAACAGCGTCATCAATTTCGACGCCATGATCGACAGCGGCCTCATTGAGGCGGCTGACATGGGTATCTTCGATATCGTCGATACAGGGCCCGAGGCCTGGGCGGCGCTCAAAAGACGTGGTCTGAAGCCGGCCAGCGCCCGATCTGGAAAAATGGGCCGCCGGCCAGGCTGAACGGGCTTAGTGGCGCCGCTTGAAAGGCGCGGGGCGGGGGGCCGAGCCGGTGTTCGGGCGTTCGTCCTTGAAGCGGAAGGTGATGCGGCCCTTGGTGAGATCGTACGGGGTCATTTCGACGGTAACCCGGTCGCCTTCCAGGATGCGGATGCGGTTCTTGCGCATCTTGCCCGAGGTATAGGCCAGGGTCTGGTGCCCGTTATCGAGCTGCACGACGTAGCGCAGATCCGGCAACATCTCCGTGACGGTCCCGTCAAAGGTGATGACGTCTTCTTTCGACATGGTTCTCTTTCAAACGATATCCGTGAGGCAATCCGCACGACATCCAGGCGCACCACACATGGCTCTCGCACCGGAATCATGCTGGGATGATTGCAGATGGCGCCATGAAATAAAGCAGGTCATGGGACCATTCAAGCTCAATCCGGCCGCGGGCGAACCGCGATTTTCAGGAATTTCATCTAACTATTTGAAAAATATGTATTATCTAGAAAATCATAGATCCGAGAAGGTATCGACCAAGGCGCGATCATAGCCCTTGCTGGCCAGCAGCAACTGTCGCGAATAGGCGTGGCTGAGGACGCCGGTGCCGAGATGGCCGCTTTCCGCCACCTCGACCAGCCGGCCCTGCCGCATCACGGCGAAGCGGTTGCACATGTGGGCGACGACGCCGAGATCATGACTGACCAGCAGATAGGTGACCCCCAATTGGGTGCGGATGTCATCGAGCAGGTTGAGGATTTCCGCCTGGATCGAGACGTCGAGGGCCGAGGTTGGTTCATCGAGCAGGATGATGCGGGGATTGAGGACGAGGGCGCGGGCGATGGCGATGCGCTGGCGCTGGCCACCCGACAATTGATGCGGATAGCGGAAGCGGAAACTCGGCCCGAGCTGGACCTGTTCAAGCACGGCGCGAACCCGCGCCTCGCGATTGTCCAGGCCGTGGACGATCAGGGTCTCCGAGAGGATTCGATCGATCGTGTGCTTGGGGTGGAGCGACCCGAACGGGTCCTGGAATACCATCTGCACCTTGGCATAGAAGTCGCGACTGCGTTTGCGGCCAAGCTTTGCGCCATCGACCCCCATATCGCCCGTCCAGGTGTCGACCAAGCCCGCCACCGCCCGGAGCACGGTCGATTTTCCGGACCCGGATTCGCCGACCAGGCCAAAACTCTCGCCGGCCTCGACCCGCAGGCTGAATTGGTCGACGGCCAGGACCCGGTCCTCACCCTCGCCAAACACGACGGACAGCTTGTCGATATCGATCATGGCCGACCTCCCGCTGGCTGTCGGGCCGGTGGCGCATCCGCCCAGGCAGGATCACGGGCAAGGATGGCGAGGCGCTTCTTCGGATTGTCGACCTCTGGCGCACAGGCAAGCAGGCCACGGGTGTAGGGATGTGTCGCCGAATAGAGATCGCGCGCCGGCAGTTCCTCCACCACGCGGCCGCCATACATGATCAGCACGCGGTCGGCAAAGGTCCGGACCAGATTGAGGTCATGGCTGATGAAGATGAGGCCCATGTTCCGCGTCTTCACCAGATCGTCGAGGATCGCCAGCACCTGCAGCCGCACGGTGACGTCGAGCGCCGAGGTGGGCTCGTCGGCAATCAGCAGTTCCGGTTCCGCCATCAGCATCATGGCGATCATGGCGCGCTGCCCCATGCCGCCGGACAGTTCATGCGGCCAGGCGCGGAACACGCGCAGAGGATCACGAATCTTGACCGCTTCCAGCATTTCGAGCCCACGCTGGCGTGGGCTGACGGTGCCCACATGACGCTGGCCCGCTTCGATCAACTGGTCGCCGATGGTCATCACCGGATTGAGCGAATATTTCGGGTCCTGCATCACCATGGCGATGCGCCGGCCACGAATCTCACGCCAGGCCTTGGGACTGAGGCCCAGCAGATTGCTGTTGTGGAAGGTCATGCGGTCGGCGGTGATGCGCCCTTGGGTCAATCCCAATATGGCGCGGCCCGTCTGAGTCTTGCCGGAACCGGACTCGCCGACGATGGCGAGCTTCTCGCGGCCCATGGTGAAGCTGACATCCTTGACCGCATGGAACTCGCCCTTCGGCGTGTCGAAGCGGACGTTGAGGTTCTGGACGTCGAGGATCGAAGTTTCCGTCATCTCACTTACCACGCGGATCGAGAACGTCGCGCAAACCGTCCCCGATCAGATTGAAACCGAGACTGACGATGCAGATTGCGATGCCGGGATAGGTGCACACCCACCATTGTTCCAGGATCTGCGAGCGGCCTTCCGACACCATCGAACCCCATTCCGGCTGCGGCGGGGCGACACCCAATCCCAGGAAGCCAAGGCCCGCCGCAATGAGGATGATGCCGGCCATGTCGAGCGAGACGCGGACGATCAGCGAGGGGATGCACATTGGCATGATGTGTCCGAAGAGAATGCGCAAGGGACCGGCGCCGGTCATGCGTGCGGCCGCCACATAGTCGCTGTTGCGGACCGTCAGCGTCTCGGCGCGGGCGATGCGCGCATAAGGCGGCCAGGATGTAATTGCGATGGCGAGTACAGCGTTTTCCAGCCCGGCACCCAGAGCCGCTGCAAATGCCAATGCCAGGATCAGTTTCGGGTAGGCCAGGAAGGCGTCGGTCAAGCGCATCAGCGCCGTTTCGACCCAGCCGCCGAGATATCCGGCTGTCGTCCCGATCAGCAGGCCGATCGGCGCCGCCGTCACCGCCACCAGGCCGATAATGTAGAGTGTGGTGCGTGCACCGAACACGATGCGGCTGAAGATATCACGACCCTGATCATCGGTGCCGAGCAGGAACTTGCCGCTGGGCGGCAGCAGGCGGTCCGGCAAATCACCCCACAGTGGATTGTGCGGCGCAATCCAAGGCGCGAAGATGGCCATCACGATGAGCAGGATGAGAATGAAGAGCCCCAGCATTGCCAGCGGATTCCGGGCGAAGGTGAGCCAGCCCAGGTAGAAGCGGCCCATGCGCGCCTGGAATCGGGAATCCGGCACGTCGCTCAGCAGCCAGTTGCGGAAGGAAGCGGAAATCACGTTCTCGTCCCTCCCTTATTTCGCACGCGGATCAAGCAGCCGATAGGCAAGATCCGTCAGCATGTTGATGATGATGAAGACGGCACCCACCACGATCGTGCCACCCATCACGGCCGGCATGTCCTGGCCGAAAATGGAATCAGTGATGTAGAGGCCAAGACCGCGCCAGGCGAAAACGGTTTCAGTCAGCACCGATCCTTCCAGGAGATTGCCATAGGAAAGCGCAATGACCGTGATCAACGGCACCAGGATATTGCGCATGGCGTGTTTCCAGATGATGCGCGTCTCGGACACACCCTTGACTCGCGCGGTCAGGATGTATTCCTGGCTGAGCTGCCCCAGCATCAATGAGCGTGTCATACGGCTGATATAGGCGAGGCTGAAATAGCCGAGCAGGCTCGCCGGCAGAATGAGATGACCGAGCGCATTCTTGAAGAGATCCATGTCGCCGGAAATCAGCGTGTCCACCGTCATCAGGCCGGTCACGGGTGTGACCATCTCTTCATAGCCGAAATCAAGACGCCCAGGACCGGGCAGCCAGTCGAGCTCGGCATAGAAGACGAGGAGTCCCATCAGGCCCAGCCAGAAGATGGGGACGGAATAGCCGACCAGGCCGACGAATCGCACCACATGGTCGATCAACGTATCCTTGCGCACGGCGGCGAGAACACCCAGCGGTATGCCGAAGACAATGCCGATCAACGTGCCGAGCGTCGCCAGCTCGAGTGTCGCCGGGAAGACGTTCATCAGCTCTTCGGCGATCGGCTGGCTGGTGCGGATCGACTGGCCGAGATCACCCTGGATCACATTGGTGAAGTATATCCAGAACTGAACCAGGATCGGCTTGTTGAGGCCCAGTTCCTCACGCACGCGCTCGACATATTCATCGGTTGCATGATCGCCAACGATGTCCAGCACAGGGTCGGCCGGCAGCATCCGGCTGATGATGAAAGTAACCAGCAGCAGGCCAAACAACGTCACGGCAACGGAGCCAAGAGAGTTCAGCAGGCCGCGCAGACGGCGTGATTTGATCAGCATGTGATGTTTCGATTGGCGCGCAGAAACGGGACGCAGCGCAGGACAAGGCAGGCTTTTCCTTCCAAGGAAAAGCCGCGGATAGGGAAGCGGTGTAGATCGGTCTTTCGCATTTCGACATACCAGTTCCGCCCTTCCCGTCGCGGGAAGGGCGGAGCCGGCAAACTCGTCTTATTCCTTCGTCACATTGGCATAGAGATTGAGATCGAAGGTTGGGCCGATGACGAAGCCCTTCACATTGTTGAGAATGGCAGCCGTTTCGATCTGCTGGAACATGATGATGTAGGGGCTGGTCTCCAGCGCCTGCTTCTGCAGATCCATGTACATCGCGGCTCGCTTGGTATTGTCCTTCTCGTCGCGGGCGGCGAGCACGGCCTTTTCATTCTCCGGCAGCTGCCAGACGTTGCGCTTGGCGAGCGGTGCCATCAGATAGCCTTCAGCATTGGAATGCGGATCCTGATAATCCGAACCCCACTGGCCGATATAGATATCGTGCTGGCTGGCACGATATTTGGTCAGCGTGGTCTTATTGTCGGCCAGCTTGATGATGATGTTGATGCCGGCCTTCGCCATGGTGTTCTGGATCGAGGCGGAGAGCAGGCGCGTCTCGGTCTTGTTGGTCGTGTCCATGGTGATGTTGAAGCCATCCGGCACGCCGGCCTTGGCAAGCAATTCCTTGGCCTTTTCGACATTCAGGGTGAACGGTGTCTCATTGTCGGCGCCGAGCTGGCCTTGCGGCAGGAATGTCTGGTGCTTGATGCCGATGCTCTTGAACGAGGTATTGGCGAGGCCGTCATAATCAACCAGATACTTCATCGCCTGGCGAACTTCGGGCTTGGAAAGGTTCGGGTTGGTGGTGTTGAGGCCCATATACCAAAGGGTCGCTTTCGGCGTCGCCGCAACGGTGATGTTTTTGTCGTCGGCGATGGCGGTCAACTGATCATTGGTGAGGTTGCGCGCCATATCGACATCGCCCTTTTGCAGCAACAGCTGCTGGGTGGCGCTTTCGGTGACGTTCTTCGCCAGTACGCGCTTGATCTTCGGTGCGCCGCCCCAATAGCCTTCATTGGCTTCCATGATCAGCGATTCATTGGGCTTCCAGCCCTTCAGCACGAACGGGCCAGAGCCGGCATAGTTGGTGCGCAGCCAGTCATAGCCAAGATCGCCATTGGCCTCGTGCGACATCACTTCCTTCTTGTCGACGACGGCCGAGGTAAAGGACAGGCAGTTGAGGAAGAAGCTCGGCGCATAGGGCGCGTCGAGCTCGACTTCGAGTGTCGAGGCGTCCTTGACGCGGACCATGTCCTTGACGGTCTCTTTCTTGAGGCCTAACTGGTTCATGATGAAGGCCGGGCTCTTGTCGAGCAGCACATAGCGCTCGATCGAGAACTCGGCGTCCTCGGCGGTCATTTCATTGCCCGAGGCAAACTTGATACCCGGGCGGATCTTGAAGGTAATGACCTTGCCATCGTCGGAGGCTGACCAGCTCTCGGCAGCCTGCAGCTTCACGGCGCCGGGGTTGTCGAGATCCTGCACGACCAGGCGGTCGTAAGTGTTCGCCATATATTCCGAGCTGGAGAACTCGTAAATCTCGGCCGGGTCCAGCGAGATGATGTCGTCGAACACCCAGGCCATGACCAGCGTGTCCTTGGTGGTCTTGGCATCGGCGGCAAAGCCGCTGGCCATGACCAGAGCAAGACCGGCGACGCCGGCCTTAAGAAGCATATTCATCGAGAGCCTCCTGGTTTGTCAACGCCGGAGACAAAATGCATCGGTACGCCGGAGTAAAATTGCATCAGTGAGGCTGGCAGGAAGGCCCCCCGCGGGGGGCCTTCCTGCACTTCGCGATCAGGCTTGGGCGGCGTCGGCCGGCTGATTGTCGGCGGGGGCGTTG
>NZ_CAMDRA010000121.1 GCF_945906275.1 Dongia mobilis | reverse complement strand
GCGCGCTCAATGCGCGGCCCTTCGGCATGCTGATCCCGCCGCTCTGGTTCGGAATCGCGGCCTTTGCGTTATTGGGCCATTTCCTCAATCCCGCCTTTTACCTCATCGGTGGCGGCGTCACGGCGCTGTGCATGGGCCTCATTGCCAGCAACCGGCGTTTCCAGAACAGCGTCGACGCGGCCGATTTGGAACCGGGTGAAGATCCGCAGATTGCGCTGCTCAAGCGCCTCGACGAGGAGAGCCGCGCGCGCCAGGTAAGGCTTGAGCAGCAATGCAAGGAGCTGCAGCGCGTGCTTGAGGGCGCCAATGCCGGGCATGAGCATATCCAGGGTGTCTGGCAATTGGCGCAGTTGCATCTGCGCCTCCTGGCGGCGCGGTCGGCGGCGGACGCCGTGGTCAGCGGCCGCGACGGTGAAGCCGGCAAGCAGCTCGCTGTACAGGCCGCGGTTCTGACCAAGCGGATGGCGCAGCCGGATATCGACCAGGAACTGCGCGAAGCCCTCGATGATCAGAGCAAGCTCCTGGAGAAGCGCCTCGCCGTGCAAGGCGAGGCGCGCCGGCGCGTGCAGTTGGTGGATGCCGAGCTCGACCGCATCCGCGAGCAGATCGCCCTCATCCGGGAGGAGGCGCTGCTGACCTCTGACCCCGGCGGTATCCGCCGGTCGGTCGATTCGCTAGCGGCGTTCCTCAATGAATCAGGCCGCTGGCTGCAGGACCAGGAAGAGATTTTTGGTGGGCTGGATCCGCTGGGCACGGACCCCTTTGGTCCGACATCGCCTGACTTACAACAACGGAAGCGCAACGGCAGTCGCATGGGAGAATCGCAATGACAGATCGTGGTGTCGGCAAACCGTCCGGCGGCTCGCCGCTCGGCATCATCCTCACGCTGTTGTTCAGCATCGCCGTGATCGGCGTCGGCGCCTGGCTCTATCTCAAGAGTGCCGAGACGCCGGATGCGCCTGCCGCCCCGGCCGCGGCAACCACCTCCCCGCAGCTGCAATCGACACCGCAGGACGAGGCGGCACCGGCCGTCGCGCAAATCGGCTAGGCGCCCACGCCGATCGAGCCCACGGCCGGCAGCCCGTCGCTGGAACTGCCCGCCGCCTATCTGCCCAAGAACAACGTCCTTGAGGTCGATATCAGCGAATATGCCGGCTATGGCGGCCTCATCGTCGCCAATGGCGGCTTCGCGCCCAACCCGGACTCGTTCTTCGCCAAGGAGTATGGCTTCCAGGTCAAGATCACGATGTCCGAGGAAGAAACCTGGGGCAAGCTCAACAACGGCAAGTTCGCGGCGGCGGCCACCACGACCGATGTGCTGGCGGTGCTCGGCCGCCAGTTCGACGTCACCGTGCCGGTGCAGATCGGCTTTTCGCGCGGCGCCGACATGATCGTGGTCGATCAGGGTGTTGTCTCGGTCAACCAGCTAGCCGGCAAGATTCTGGCCGGGTCCGAGTTCAACGAAAGCGAATTCTTCCTGCGCTATCTCGCCCAGGAAGCGGGATTGCAGGTGAAGCTGCTGCGCGACCTCGACGCGAAGACCGCCGCCAATGAAGTGGGCCTCGTGCTCTATGAGGACGCGTTCGTCGCCTGCGACGCCTATGCCTATGAGCTCCAAGGCAACAGCCCGCGCCTCAATGGCTGCGTGGGGTGGACGCCGCGCACCGACGAGGTGATCGAGGCTTCGGGCGGCAAGGCGAAGATGCTGGTTTCCAACCGCAACCTCCTGGTGGTCGCCGACATTCTCACCGTCAACAAGGGCTTCGCCGAGGCCAACCCGAAGATGGTGAAAGGCCTGGTGCACGGCATCCTTGAAGGCAATCGGCGCCTCCGCGACCAGCCCGACCAGCATGTCGGCATCGTCGCCAAGGCCTTCGGCTGGTCGGAGGCCGACACGCGCGACGAACTCAGCCGCGTCCATCTTTCCAACCTGCCGGAGAACCTCGCCTTCTTCGACGGCACGATCGATGCCGCCGGCTCCTATTCGGGGATCTATCAATCCTCGGTGCTGGCCTATGGCAGCCGCATCCGCAACCCGGTCGATGGCGAGCGTTTCCTCGATCTCGCCCATCTGAAGGCGCTCAAGGCCGAGGGCAAGTTCGCCGATCAGAAGATCGCCATAGCACCCATCAAGACCAGCGCCAGCCAACAGCTGGAAGGCGATCCGCTGCTCAGCAAGGATATCCGCTTCTTCTTCGAGCCGAACTCGTCCCTGCTCGACAGTGCCGCCAAGGAGAACCAGGACTATCTCGACACGATCAAATCGTTCCTGCAGGTGAGCCCCGGCTCGCTCGTCCTGCTGCGCGGCCATGTCGACAATGCGCGGGTCGAGGAGTTCCGCAAGCAGGGCGGCGAGGAGCTGGTGAAGACGATGGCCTTGAAGGCCATGGAGCTATCCAAGGAACGCGCCAACGGCGTGCGCACCGCCCTTCTCAAGAAGCATCCCACGATCGACCCCAAGCGCATCGAGATCGTAGGCCGCGGCTGGGAAGAACCAGCCGGCCCCGACAGCGACCTCAACCGCCGGGTCGAAGTGCAGTGGTTTACGTTGGAGTGAGGGGGCATTGATTTTCCTCAACCCCAGAGCGTACTTTTGCAATGGCGCCAATGGCTAGCTGCGGATTTACGCAAAAGCAATGGCAAGCGCCAAGTTCAGAAATGCAGGAACATCTGACAGAAATCATATGAACAACTTCAAGGTGAGTCTTCGTAGGAGGAACATCCCCAAGGAAGAGTTTCTTGCGGATTTAAGTCGATGCGCGGCTAAGATGTCGAAGGATACTGTGACCGTCCTCGAGTACACGAGTCACGGCAAGTTTGGGGTAACTACTTTCTTGCGGAGGTTTGGGCAGTGGAATCGGGCGCTTTCAGAAGCCGGATTGGTCGCTCCGCACCGACAGCATATTTCCGACGCCGAACTCTTTGAAAACCTAGCGAATCTTTGGATTGGTCTTGGCCGCCAACCATATGGACGCGATGTCGAGAAAGCGCAGGGCGCTTCTGAGTTTTCGCTCGGCACTTACGAAAAACGTTTCGGTACATGGAACGATGCATTGCTTGCTTTCGAAGCATTCATCAAATCCGGGCAGCTATCTGATAGGAACAGCCGTTTTGAAACTATTGCAAAATCTAAGAAGCGAACTGGTAGTAAGATCAATTGGCGACTTCGGGCTCAAGTCCTAATTCGCGACAACTGTGTTTGCCAGATGTGTGGCGCAAGTCCTGCAAAGGACCCAACCACAAATCTCCATGCCGATCATGTAACGCCTTGGTCCAAGGGTGGCGAAACCGTTCTCGAAAACCTCAGGACGCTTTGTGCCGTATGCAATATTGGAAAGAGCGATATGGATGGGTAACTTTTGCTAGTATTGGCTCGGGCTGTTGTGTGAAGTTTCGACAACCTCCTACCCCGCCAGCGCGGCGTCCTTGACGAGCATCTGGACGCTGTCGCGGCCTTGCCAATTGCCGCGGCGGAGATGGCCGGCGAAGTGGAAACGTTGTCGTCTAGCGAAGTTTGCTAATCGGCCCTAGCATCAACGGACTCCCATCCGACGCCGAAAGCGGCGCAAAACCCGCATATCGCGGCGGGTCCGACAAAGCATTGGCGAGAGCATGCTTGCCAATGTTCCACGAGAACTTTCCATCCCAACCTTCCAGCTGCACGACTTTGCCTGTCGCCGGATCATAGTGAGCTATTCTATCCGTATATATGCGTCGCCACAGAGCATGCGCTCTCTTAGCAAATGACATTGTCTCGCCGTCATTCAAATCATAGAGCGTGAAGAACTCGCTCAGGGCGAAGTCAAGAACCTGAAACGGCAGATATTGTTTGTCGGATGACTTTTCCCGATCGAGAGTCCATCTCCCCTTTCGATCTGCAATTGTACATGGATGGAGATAACCTTTTGTCCGATAGTGGAGCGTGAACCAGCGGCCAAGATCGCGATACTGACACGCAAGCCTGAAAGTATCGTCCGGAAATTCGCGACCGCCAATAAGTTGCTCCGGGTCAGCGGACGCGCTCTCATCGGGCCAAGGCAATCGGCAAAAGATGCCAGGTCTATTGAAGTCGGGGCCATTGAATGCTGGCCTTCTCTTCTCGATATCTAGCGAGGCCAACACGGCGGCGTGCAAGGATGGAAAGAGCACAATCGGCACTTCATCGGAGAACTTCGACGGTGTCGGCGTACCAGTTTTATAGTTTGCAAAGAAGTTGACGAGGCCAGGAAACTCCGCCTGGAGCGAATCTGAAAAGGCCTCTACATCATCGATGCAGATGATCGCATCGCTCCGTAGCCGCCGGACGCGCGCCTCAGGCTCATCTTTGAGAGCGTTCGAAATGCTGTCGATATCTCTCGCGCCGCTTTCGCTGCGCTGGCTGAGCAGCTTACTAATCTCCTCTCGTTTGGAATCCGTCATGCTTCTTCCCCGTCTCTAAATCAGCCTCTTAGTCCAAACTTGTTTCGATATCGAGAGGGTCGATGTCAAGCTTTATAAGAAACGGACGCCTGCAATCGATCATGTCTTTGATCAGGCCATCTATGAGTTTCTCGTACTCTTCGTTGGTTTGGCCCTTTGCCCGCTTCGGAATGGATCCTATGCCTGCAGCATCGATACCAAGTTCACCGTGATAGATGGCACGAGCAAGATTCACTACCAAGCCACGAAGTTGCTCGGCTTCACGAGTTATCATCGATATACCATCGGCCTTTGGCGTGTAATGCGTTACGAAAGGCGCCACTGATCTCCCATTGATTTCAAATGGAACCCCGCTATCGGGGTAGCGGCTTTGCCTAACTTGCCCCCTAATGTACTGAACTTGTGGTTCCTTAGAAGCATACAGTTCGGCCGTTACGTTTCCTCCACATGCCTTTATTGCAGCGGCCAGCTTTTTGGTGATTAACTCGACATCCTCCCGGCTTACACGACTGCCAAGTCTCCCGCCTTCCTTCTCCACAGAGGATTGCACAATTATCGTTCCAGCTTGCTCAAGTAGCCCAGCCAACTCGTTGCCAGTCAGAATCTGTGGTCGAAGCAGTGCTACGTAAGGTTTCGGCGCGACCTCTCCACCCCGATGGTTTGGACTCCTCGCTGCATCCGTCCAATGCTCCGCCGGCGCAAAGACGGCTTTCTCGACAACATCGTTGATCTCTGCCAACTCCGTGATTGTTGGCGGCCGATGAAATGCGGAGAAGAAGTTCATATTTGAATAGTGGCTTAACTTATCCACTTCACCTTTCATGGATTCAAGAACAGCAATCGGCTGTGCTTCAACGAGGCGCGACCACTCGTCCTTCATATCCTCGAGATAACTGAATCGACCTTCGTCGCTGATTGTATAGATGGCAAATTCCTTGGCCGTTGGTGGGTTGGCCTTGTCGTGTCGCGCCCGATAGTAGATGTCGGTTGGATCGAGAATGCCTGAGGTCGGATCGTTCGCGTCACCCGCGCCGACGTTCGATTTGTGGTAGATGGGCTGCTTGGCGTTCGAACCTTGCGCGGCCGAGATGGCGGGTGCAGGAGCCACGGACGTGCCAATTTTCGTCGATCGAGTGTTGTCATTTGCCGGCTTCCCGATCAGGCTCTCCAAGAATTCTTGCCGTTGCTTCGGTGTGGTCGTGCGGCCCTTTGTGCCACCGAATGTCGGCTCAGAAAAGCCTTTGAGCCATGCCGGTACGCTCACTGCCTTTGCATTGTTGGCAACCAGAATTGCGGGTGGTGTTGAGCGCACGGAACTGCTGCTCCAGGGATCAGCCAGCTGCTCCAATCCCAGATCCAGATCACCAGTGAAACGTGTCAAGCTGTTGTCGATCTCCGGCAAGACATCCATGCCCCGCTTCATGTTCACAGATCTAGTCGCTTCTGATGTGCGATTCTTATTCGCCTGACTGAGCGCTATCGCCTCTTCCTCGCCGGGGTGGGGCTTGTCGTCGTCATAGGCGGCAAGGTCAGTCCAGGTGACGCCTGTCTTCGCAAAGTCATCGAACGCCGCGCGGCGAATGGCCTGCACATCCGCGTCTTCGCGCTGGTCCATCGTTATGCGCCGGTGCTTGCCATCCGGACCGCGATAGAATTGACCTTCCCCGATCTCCGGCTTGTCATCGAGCAAAGTCTGCGTCCGATGATCGACAGGTGGCTGCTTGTGCCAGCGATCATCACGTACAGTTTGCCTGTAAGCTTGGCGTCGCCAATCCCGTTCATGCTGGGGCGAATGGAATGAGAAGGTGTCGCCGTTCCAGACGCCCAGAGCTTCGTAAGCCGGTCGCTTGGCATCCGCAATGTCGTGAATGGGATTGAATGTCCTATCGTTGCGATCACGAGCCATAAACGCTCTTCTGCGTAAATTACTCTTATAACGTAACATAAAATGGCGAAGTTGTCAATTTGTTCTCATTTAAATTGTGGATTTTGTAAATCCTCACCCCGCCAGCGCGGCGTCCTCGACGACCATCTGGACGCTGTCGCGGCCTTGCCAATTGTCGCGGCGGAGGTGGCCGGCGACGTGGAAGCGTTGACCGCGTGCCGTGGTGAAAAGGCGGCCCAATTCGTTTTCGGCGGCGCGGAAGGCGATGGCCTTGATCCTGGTGCCATCGGCGCCTTCCAAACTGAGACGTAGATGTGCGCCGCCGACGACATCGGCAAACGCCAGGCGCACGTTGGGGAGCGCGAAGCGCGGTTCGGCGTTGCCGGCGCCGAAGGGGCCCATGCG
Source organism: Dongia mobilis (assembly GCF_945906275.1). GTDB lineage: Bacteria > Pseudomonadota > Alphaproteobacteria > Dongiales > Dongiaceae > Dongia > Dongia mobilis_A. The sequence continues at coordinate 4,938 of NZ_CAMDRA010000121.1, read as the reverse complement.
TTCCAGCATCGTGATGAGCTCGGTCGTGGCGGCGCGGGGTTGCAGGGCGGCATCGAGGTCGAGCACGGGGACGAGGCGTTCGCCGTTCATGTCGCCGGTGAAGCTGGTGCTGAGGAATTTGCGCAGATCGTCGAGCCGGTCTTCCGGCACTTCGAAGCCGGCCGCCATGGCGTGGCCACCGCCCTTTTGGAGGATGCCCGCCTCGCGCGCGGCGATGATGGCGTTGCCGAGATGAAGGCTGCCCACCGAGCGGCCGGAACCCTTGCCGATGCCACCTTCAAGGCTGACGACGCAGGCCGGGCGCTGATAGCGTTCCTTGAGACGGCCCGCCACGATACCGATGACACCGGCATGCCAGTCATGGCCGGCGACAAAGATGAGATAGGGGCTGTCACCGGCCTGGGCTTCGGCGGCGGCGATCGCCTGGTCGAGGACCCGGGCCTCGATATCGCGGCGTTCGGTGTTGAGGAGGTCGAGCTCGGCGGCGATGGATTTGGCGATTTCCGCGTCATCAGTCGAGAGCAGCCTGGCGCCGAGATCGGAGCGCCCCACCCTGCCCCCCGCATTGACGCGCGGGCCCAGCAGGAAGCCCGCATGATAGGCGCTGGGGCGTTCGTTGATGCGGGTCACGTCGGAGAGCGCATTGAGGCCGAGGTTCTTCCGCCCCGCCATCACCTTCAAGCCCTGCGCCACCAGCGCGCGGTTGATGCCGGTCAAGGGCACCACGTCGGCCACCGTGCCCAGCGCCACGATGTCGAGCCATTGCATGAGGTCGGGTTCGGGCCGGTCCGCCGTATAGGCGCCGCGCGCACGGAGCGTGCGATTGGTGGCGACCACGAGCAGGAAGGCCACACCAACGGCAGCTAGTTGGCCATGCTGGCCGGATTCATCAAGGCGGTTGGGGTTGACCACGGCGGCCGCCACGGGGAGGCGCGGTTCAGCGACGTGATGGTCGACCACCAGCACGTCGAGGCCGGCATCCTTGGCTGCTTCCAGCGGGGCAAAGGCGGTGATGCCGCAATCGACCGTGATGACGAGGCGGGCACCCTGTTCCTTCAGCGCCAGCATGGCGGGCGCGTTGGGGCCGTAGCCTTCCTTCATGCGGTCGGGGACGTAGAGGATCGGCGCCTTGGCACCGGCCGCATGGAGGAAGCGCATCAGCAGCGCCGAGGAGGTCGCACCGTCGACATCGTAATCGCCGAAGATGGCGATCTGCTCGCCGGATTGGATGGCGTCGGCGAGGCGGGAGGCTGCCTGGTCCATGTCGCGGAACATTGAGGGGTCCGGCATCTGGTCGCGGAGGCGCGGCTCCAGATAGGCCGCGGCCCTGTCGAGATCCTGGCCGCGGGCCGCCAGCAGCTGGCCGATGAGGTCGGGGAGGCCTTCGCGCTGGGCGATGGCGCGGCCCAGCCTTTCATCAACCGCCCGCTGCCGCCACAGGCGGCCGCTGGCGGATTGGGCGACGCCCAAGAAGGCGCCGCTTTCCGTCATGGGCGATGGGTATTCATCAGACGCCTTGCGGCTTCTTGATGGTCCAATTGTGCTGCGCCTCGATGATGCGCACGGTACCGGTCTTCGAGCGCATGACCATGGAATGGGTCGAGGCGCTGGTGGTCGAGCGGCGCACGCCGGTCAGCATCGGGCCATCTGTCACACCGGTCGCTGCGAACATGACGTCGCCCTTGGCGAGGTCGAGGAGATCATATTTGCGGCCGAAATCGGTGATGCCGATCTTGCGGGCGCGGCCCTTCTCATCCTCGTTGCGGAAGACGAGGCGGCCCTGCATCTGGCCGCCGATGCAGCGCAAGGCAGCTGCCGCCAGCACGCCTTCAGGTGCCCCGCCCTGGCCCATATAGATGTCGACGCCGGTGCCGGGCTTGGCGGTCGCGATCACGCCAGCCACGTCGCCGTCGGAGATCAGCATGATGCGCGCACCCGTGGCCCGCACCTTGGCGATGAGATCGGCGTGGCGCGGGCGGTCCAGGATGCAGGCGACGAGGTCGCTGATATCCATGCCCTTGGCCTTGGCGAGATTCTTCAGATTCTCGGCCGGCGAGGCGTCGAGATCGACGACGCCCTTGGGCAAGCCCGGACCGACGCTGATCTTGTCCATATAGGTATCGGGCGCGTTGAGAAAACCGCCCGCTTCGGCCATGGCGATGACGGCCAAGGCATTGGTGCCGCCCTTCGCCGTGATGGTGGTGCCTTCCAAGGGATCAAGGGCGATGTCGATCTTCTGCCCACCGGCACCGACCTTCTCGCCGATATAGAGCATCGGCGCTTCGTCCCGTTCGCCTTCGCCGATCACCACCGTGCCGTCGATGGGGAGGTCGTTGAGCGCGGTGCGCATGGCGTCGACGGCGGCCTGGTCGGCCGCCTTTTCATCGCCGCGTCCCATCAGGCGCGAGGCGGCAAGGGCGGCAGCTTCGGTGACGCGAACGGCTTCCAGCGCCAGATTGCGGTCCATCTCTCAGATCTCCTTCAACTCAGTGTCTCGATCGGGAGCACATGCGCGGGCTCAAGGATCGAGTTCACCTGGGCGAGACGCGCAACGACGCGGCCGATGGCAGCCTCGGTCGTCTCATGTGTGGTCAGAACAATCGGTACCGCTTCCCCCGGGGAACGTGCGCGCTGGATCATGGCTTCCATCGACACGCTCTCGTCGCGCATGACACCGGCGATATCGGCGATGACGCCGGGCTTGTCGACCACCATCAGGCGCAGATAATAGGAACCGGCATGCAGCCCAACAGGCGCCTGGCGCGCCAGTTCCAAAGTCTCCGCCGGTGCCGAAAAGGCCGGCAGAATCCGGTCGCGGGCGATGTCCATGAGATCGGCGACGATGGCCGAGGCGGTCGGGCCTCGCCCGGCGCCACGGCCGATGGCCATGTTCTCGCCGACGAAATTGCCGTTGGTGACAACCGCGTTATAAACACCGTCCACCTTCGCGATGGTGCTGGCGACCGGCACCATGCAGGCATGGACGCGCTGCTCGATGCCGTTTTCGGTCTGCCTTGCGATGCCGAGCAGTTTGATCCGGTAGCCGAGCTCGTCGGCATAGGCGATGTCCATAGCCGAGACGTTGCGGATGCCGCTGATGCGCACGCCCGCGAAATCGACCGCGCAACCGAAGGCGACCGAGGTCAGGATCGACAGCTTGTGGGCGGCATCGACGCCGTCGACATCAAAACTGGGATCGGCCTCGGCATAGCCGAGCTTCTGAGCTTCGCCCAGCACATCGGCGAACTCGCGGCCCGTTTCGCGCATCTGCGTCAGGATATAGTTGCAGGTGCCGTTGAGGATGCCATAGACGCGATCGATGCGGTTGGCAGCAAGGCCCTCGCGCATCGCCTTGATGACCGGGATGCCGCCGGCGACCGCGGCTTCATAAGCCAGCGCCACGCCAGCGCGTTCGGCAGCGAGCGCCAAGGCAGTACCGTGATGGGCGAGGAGCGCCTTGTTGGCGGTCACCACATGGCGCTTGTTGGCAATGGCCTTTTCAATGAGATCCTTGGCCTTGCCCTCGGAGCCGCCGATCACCTCGACCACGACATCGACCTTGGGGTGGTCGGCGAGATCAACAGCGTCGTCGACCCAGTCGATGCCGGCAAGGTTCAGGCCGCGATCCTTGCCTTTGTCGCGCGCGGAGACGGCCGTGACCACGATCGGCCGCGGGCAATGCTTGGCAAGGATGTCGGCATTCGTCTGCAGCAATTCGATGACGCCGGCACCGACGGTGCCAAGGCCGGCAATGCCGACCGTCAATGGAGATTCAGGTTTTCGATCAACAGCCACGGCAAAGCTCCCTCGGCCACGCCGAGCCCAGCAGAATGTTCATGATCCCTGGACTCAATAGGCCGAGAGATAGATCTCAACGCGGCGATTGTTCGCCTCGCCAGCCGGCATGGTTTCCGGCGCGACCGGGGTGGTCGATCCGGCCGCCGCAACTTGAACCAGAGCCGCCGGGACACCGGCACGGGTCAGTGCACGGGCGATGGCATTGGCCCGCTTCAGCGACACGTTGTAGTTCACCTGGTCCTGGGTATAGGGGTTCATGTTGCTGGTGCGCTGGCTGGCATGGCCCACGAGACGGATGACACCGCCGTAATAGCGATGCATTTCCGCGATCTGCTTCACCACCCGCGCATCGTCGCGGCCGAGTTTGGCCGAGCCGTTGTTGAAGAACACCACGCCGACCGGCTGGCCGGCGGCCGGCAGCGGCGGAACGGCCGCGGCCGGGGCATATGACTGGAAGCCCGGCGCCGCATAGACCGGCTGGCCGAAGGCCGCGCCACCGTAGGCCACCGGCTGCGTCACGCCATAGGGCGAGCGGTAGTAGGCCTGGGCCGGGTTGTTGCGTTGATAGGGGCTGTAGCTGGCATAGCCGTAGGTGCCGCCGGCGGCGACCGAGGAATAGTCAACCATGACGGGGGTCGCCACCACGGTGGGAGCACTGGCCAGCGGCATGGCGCCGGGCTGGACGATATACGCATTCTGCCCGCTTCCGCCCAAGGGCTTCGAGCCGGGTTGCGGCGTGCCGATATACCCCTGGCTGACACTGCCCAAGGGGGTCATCTGCGGGGCTGGATACTGGCCAACCACGGCCGGGGTCGTGGCGGGCAAAGGCTGCTGGCTGACGCCCGCAACCTGCGGGGCCGGGGTGCCGGCCGGCGCGGTAGCTGCCGGAGGCGTTGCTGCCGGCGCCGGCGACGCTGGGACCGTCGACGCAACCGGGGCGGGCGCTGCGGGTCGGGCGGCCGTGCCACCCGGTGCCATCAGAGTTTCGTCTGTGTACTGCGCATTGGCACGGTCGGCGGACAGGCCGGGTTGGACGCCGCTTTCAAGATCGGCCGGAACCGGCGCCGCGTTCGGGACGCTGTTGATATCCGGCACACTGCCGCCGCTGGCCGAACTTGCCGCAGCGTTGGCTGTCTGGGT
>NZ_CAMDRA010000120.1 GCF_945906275.1 Dongia mobilis | reverse complement strand
AAAGGCGCCGGTGACATTGACCGACATGACTTTTTCCCACATGGCCAGGGTACAGTTGGCAATGTTGTCGTCGTTCAACGCGATTCCGGCGCAATTGACCAGGACATCCAAACCGCCAAACCGTTTGGAGACGTGCGAGACAGCGTCTTGCCAAGCTGGTTCACTGCCAACGTCTAGATTGACCATATCTCGCTCACCAGCCAGAAGAGCGGCTGTTTCAACAAGGCCTGCCGGGTTGATGTCGGCCAGGACTAGGGCGGCACCTTGTTCAGATAGCCTGACGGCAATCTGCCTGCCGATCCCAGAGGCTGCCCCGGTTACAAGAGCTACCTTTCCGGCGACCCGGCCAACCTTTCGAACGTTCATAAACGACCCCCTCACTCACTAGAAATGACTATCCTGAAGCGGCCGCGCGAGCCGTCCGTTGCAACCTAATCGGGCCTCAGCCTGCAATGCCACCCAGATTTTTGTCGGCAGCCCTTGGAGCCAGGCATTGGATGGCCTTCATTCGGGGTGGTGGGTATCGGGATCATAGAGTTTCAGGGCGCTTCTGGACCCAAGAACGCTCTCAATCTGGCCCCTGCTTGCAGGCCATTCTTGTCTGCGGTAAAAGTTCTCTGTCAAAATCTCAATGTCGCTTTGGGGGCAGATCGATGACGGGAGATTGCATGTTACCGTTGCATGACGAAGCGGGGGCCAGTCCTTGTCATAGCCCAACATGATCGTTCCGTTTGGGCATCGCGCTTGGGTGTTCATCCCTATTCACGCGGCTTCCATCAATTCTCGGACTGGTGGTGAAGCTAGGTCGCTGCGACCTCAAGCGGGTTGCAGAGCCGTCCCCGAAACGTGAATTCACTTTTCCAGTCCGAAATGCATAATTACGGTCCTAAACAGTCAAGACACGAAACGTAAGGGTCACTGAGCAAATCTACAGAGAATGATTGTCGCGGCGGGCATTCCGCCCACCGCCATCAGGGAGGTTCGAATGACTAAGAAGACGTTGACGTCCGCGCAAGCGACCATGCGCGCTGCCATGCTCTCTCGCCGAACGATGCTTCGTTCTGCGGTCGCTACCGGCGCCATTGGCCTCAGCGCGCCGCTGTTTTCCAGGAATGCCTTTTCCTCATCGGGTGAGTTGAACCTGCTGATGTGGTCGGACGAATTTCCGGATCCCGTGATCCCGAACTTCGAAAAAGCCACCGGCATCAAGGTGAACCAGACCCCGTTCTCGCAGAACGAAGAGCAGATCAACAAGCTGCAGGCAACCGGCGGGGAAGGCTTTGACCTGTGCCAGCCGACCCGCAACCGCGCGCCGCAGTACAAGGACGTGCAGGCTCTGGCGCCTTTCGACATGAATAAGGTGAAGAATCTCTCGGCGCTTGTTCCATCGATGCTGGAAAGCTCGACCAGCCTCTGGACCTGGGAAGACGGGCTCTATCATCTGCCGCATTGCTGGGGCTCCGAAGCGATCTCCTACCGGACCGACCTCTATAAGGGCGATCTCGCTAACCTCAGCTACGGCTCGCTGTGGCAGGACGATGTGAAGGGCCACACACAGGGTCGTGGCCACTCCTTCCTTCTTGGAATTGGTCTGTGGTGGGATGGCTCCGGCAAGATGCCGACCAACCGCATGCTCGATGGCTACAAGGATGAAGCGGCCTTCAAGAAAGTCTGGGATCCCATCCTGGCGTTCGCTATCGAGCACAAGTCCTGGGTCAAGCAGTTCTGGGATTCGGCCGATAACACCAAATCGGGCCTTATGGAGAACGACGTCTGGATCGGCCAGACCTGGGACGGCCCACCGCTGTCGCTCAAGAAGGACGGCAAGCCAGTTAATTACACCTCGCCCAAGGAAGGCGCGATCGTCTGGCTGGACGGCCTGTCGCTGATGAAGGCCTCCAAGAACCAGGACCAGGCCTACGAGTTCATCAACTATCTGATGACTCCAGAAGTCTCGGCCCAGGTCGCCGAAGGCTCCGGCTACAATCCGGTGGTTACCGGTGCCGACGCTCTCACCTCGGATGCCTTCAAGAAGAATTTCCAGGAAGCCTATCCCGGTGATGCCCTGAAAAACGTCTGGCATTGGCCGGCCGAGCCGACCTGGTACTCGGAAATTCGCAGCCAGTATGTGGATCAGTTCAAGGCTGCCTGATTAACTTTAGGGCAGGTTGCGATCAGCCCCGGTTCGCCGGGGCTGATTCGTTTTGACCAGGAACCATTCCTGCTTGATCTCTCCCAAGCTTGAGCGGAAACTCATCCCAACCAGAAAAAAACCAAAGAGCAGACAGGGCAAGCATATGAGTGCGGGCGTCGAGCTAGACCATGTAACGGTCCGCTTCGGTGAATTTACGGCTGTCGATAATGCGACACTCGATATCAAGGGTGGGGAGTTCTTCTCCTTCCTCGGGCCATCGGGATGCGGCAAGACGACAATCCTGCGCACCGTGTCGGGCTTTCTTGATCCATCCGAAGGTATGGTGAAGATCGGCGGCCAGAACATGACCGGTATCGGGCCGAACAAGCGCCCGACCGCCCTCATTTTCCAGAATTTGGCGCTGTTCCCGCTGATGACGGTGGCCGAGAACATCACCTACGGGTTGCGCGTTCGCGGTGTCGACAAGACGGCCCGCACAAAGAAAGCCAATGAGTTGCTCGATCTTATCGCCCTCCCTGGGCAGGGCGACAAATTGATGAGTGAATTGTCGGGCGGGCAGAAGCAGCGCGTGGCCATTGCGCGCGCGCTTGCCGTGCAGCCCAAGGTGCTGCTGCTCGACGAGCCGCTCTCGGCCCTTGATTTAAAGCTCCGGCAGCATATGCGCAGCGAGCTGCGCAGCATTCAACGAATGGTCGGGATCACCTTCATTTATATCACCCACGACCAGGGCGAAGCGCTCACGATGTCCGACCGTATCGCGGTGATGAGTGACGGCGTGATCCAGCAGGTAGCAGACGGCAAGGCGGTCTATGACGACCCCGCCACGTCTTTCGTTGCGTCATTCGTCGGCGAGAACAATCCCTTTGTCGGCATTATCACCAGGGCCGACAGTTCTTATGCTGTAGTCGACACCCTCTTCGGCACCTTGCGAGGCCGCAATCCCAAGGGATTGAAGGTGGGCGATAAGGCGATCCTGTTCGTCAGGCCGGAATCGGCCAAACTCGGCACCGGCGCCGCCGACACGACCTTCTCCTCCAAAGTGAAGAGCGTTGCCTTCGAGGGCAACATGACCCATGTATTCTTGGAGGGCGTGGGAAAAAAGGACGTCACTATCACCGTTGGTCGTCACAGCAGCGCTGACATTCCGGCTCAGGACGAGATTGCTTCCGTGACCTACGATGTCGATCTCGGCCTCGTTCTGCCGGAAGGGAAGATGGCCCGTGAGTAGCCGCGCATTCGTCTTCCTCGTTCCGATCGTCGTCATCGCTATCTTCTGGGCGATGGCGAAACGGGATTCTCGGCGTGGAACCGATCCAACACATAAGAGCTTTTTCGAGCGCAACGGCATGTTGCTCGGCATCATCTTTATTGCGCTGGTCGCCTTCTGGACCCTGTTCCTCGTCGCGCTGCCCTATCTATACATGGTGGTTGAGAGTTTTCACCCGAATCTGCCGCCTATCCGGCGGGGCGGCCCAGACGATTTCGTGACCTTGACGCAGTACAAATCGTTTTTCGTGACACCGAACAGCGGTACCGTGAACTGGACGCATATGGGTGCGTTCGGTTTCTCGATTATTGCGTCGATTGCAGTGACTGCCCTTAACTTCGCGATCTGCTATCCGCTCGCCTACTACATGGCCCAGGCGGGTACGCCGCAGAAGGTGCGTACACTGATGCTGTGCCTGATTGTTCCCTATTGGGTGAACGAGATTCTCAGAGCCTTCTCGCTGCGGCTGCTTCTGGCGTCCAAGGGTCTCATCAATCAGATTCTGATGGGCACGGGCATCACCGACGTGCCGATCGATTTCCTCGGTAACAATACTGGCCTCTATGTGGGCCTTTCTTATGCTTACCTCCTGGTGATGATGTTCCCGCTCTACAACGCGATAGAGAGCCTTGATAGGAACCAGATCGAAGCGGCGCGCGATCTGGGGGCCCCCTGGTGGCGGATTCACAAGGACGTGGTCATTCCCTATGCCAAGCCCGGAATCGCGTCCGGCTGTACCATGGTGTTCATGCTGTCGGCTGGGTCGTTGGCAGCACCTCAGTTCCTGGGCGGACCGCGTACACTCTGGTTTACGGCAATCGTCTATGACTTCTTCTTCCAGAACTTCAATTGGCCCCGTGGCGCTGCCTATGCGTTCATTCTCCTGACGGGCTGTATCATCCTGGTCATGGCCATGCTGCGTCTCTTCAAAGTGTCGCTTGGGGAGACAATAAAATGACCTCAAAATTGATCATGAAGGGGATGGTGGGTTTCTACATCTTCCTGTTCTTCTTCTATCTGTTCGGACCGCTGCTGGTGATGGGCATCACTGCGTTCAACACGCCGAACTACCCTCAAGCCTACCCCTTCGAAGCCTTCACGCTCGATTGGTTCGTAAAGCTCTGGAATCATCGCGCGATGATGGAGGGCTTGCGAAACTCCGTGATTATTGGGCTTGGCGTGGTGGCGATCTCGGTACCGGTCGGCCTCGCGGCGTCGATCATCATGAACCAGATCTATCACCGCGCGCGCGGCCTCTATTACCTGGTGACGATCTCGCCCTTGCTGACGCCGGGGGTCATCATCGGCATTTCGACGGTGATCTTCTGGAAAGACGTGATGAGTATCACCGACGTCACCAAGGGTTTGTTCTACAAGGGCATCATCCTCACCATCCTGGGGCAGGCGAGTTTCGTGTCGGCCTATTGCCTGCTGATCTTCATGGCGCGCCTGACACGCTTCGACCGTGCCCAGGAGGAGGCCGCCCTTGACCTCGGCGCATCCTATCCGCAGGTCTTCTGGCACATTCTGCTGCCCTATCTGAAACCGGCGGTTGTGTCGGCGGTGGTCATCGGCTTTCTCAGTTCATTCGAGAACTACAACACGACGACCTTCGCGATCCTCGCTGACAAGACGCTGGTGACCGTGCTGGCGGGCGAGGTGCGGCAAGGCACAACGCCAGCCCTGTCCGCGCTCGCGGTCATCATCATCGGCTTCTCGCTGCTGGGTGCCATCTGCTATGAGGTGGCCAAGCGTCGGGAGCAGATCCGTGCCGACCGCGCCCAGCGGCAGGCCCAGATCGCGGAGCGCAACGAAGTCGAGGCGATCGCCTAGCCCATCCCGCGCCCCAGGGGCGGGCTCAGGGTGGTTATCCCGGCCCTGGGCGGGTTGAAGAAACCTGTTGATGCCGGGGCCAGCGGCGTTGATGCTGGCTGCCTTGTGCCGACCGACACCCGTTTGGGGGATACCCGCTTGGGCCACGACAGCCGCGCCATCCTGTTTCATCTCGAAACCGACAGGACCACGACCCTGCAGGCGCAGCTGCGCCGCATGCTCGTATCGGCCATTCTCGACGGGCAGATTCCGGCCGGCAGCCCGCTGCCCTCATGCCGCGCCTTGGCCCAATCGCTGAAAATAGCCCGCAATACCGTCGTGCTGGCCTATCAGGACCTGGCTGAGGAAGGCTTCCTCATTGCCAAGGAGCGCAGTGGCTTCTTTGTCAATCCGGAGATGGTGGCGGCGAAACCGAAGGAGTCCAATGGCACGGTGGCGGCGAAGGCTGACTATGTCGTTGCTGATGATGCGCCCGATTGGCTGAGCCGGTTCAAATGCCGTCCGACTCTGCAGCGCAATGTGGTGAAGCCCGCCAATTGGCAGGACTATCCCTATCCCTTCATCTACGGGCAGATCGATCAGAGCCTGTTTCCGCTGGCAGCCTGGCGGGAATGCTCGCGCCAGGCGCTGAGCGTCAATTCGGTCCGGGAATGGGCCAATGACCGGTTTGCCGAGGACGATCCGCTGCTGGTCGAGCAGATTCGCACCCGGCTGCTGCCGCGCCGCGGCGTGCGGGTCAGCGCCGAGGAGATTCTGGTCACGGTCGGTGCCCAGCAGGCGCTCTACCTGCTTTCGGCCCTGCTGTTCGATCAGGGTACTGTCTTTGGCATCGAGGACCCCGGCTACACCGATGCACGCAATATCGCGGCCCTGCGCACCAGCCGCCTGGTGTCATTGCCGGTTGACGAGCAGGGGCTGGTCCTTGGGCCAGAACTGGGCAGCTGTGACTATGTCTATGTGACGCCGAGCCACCAGTTTCCGACCACGGTCACCATGTCGCTGGAGCGCCGGCACGCATTGTTGGAACAGGCGGCTGCGCAGGACTTCCTGCTCATCGAGGATGATTACGAGAGCGAGCTCACCCATCACGGCTCGCCGCAGCCGGCGCTGAAGTCGCTCGATCGGCATGGCAGGGTGATCTTTGTCTCAAGCTTGTCAAAGACGCTGGCGCCGGGCCTGCGCATCGGGTTCCTGGTGGCGCCCAAGCCGCTTATAGCCGAACTGCGGGCGCTCCGGCGCCTGATGATCCGCCACCCCGCCGCCAACAACCAGCGCACCATCGCGCTCTTCCTGGCGGATGGCCATCACGACACGCTCCTGCGGCGCCTGTGCGGGGTGTATCGCGAGCGGCTGGCTGCGGCGGTGACGGCGCTTGCCAAATATCTCCCGGAATTCACGGTCAATCTCACCGCCGGCGGTACCGCGCTGTGGATCAAGGGACCCAAGGAGTGCGACATGGCCGCCATCGCCAGCGCCGCGCAGAAGCGCGGGGTCGTGATCGAGCCGGGCGCCGTGCATTTCCTCAACCAGCCGGGACCGGCCAATTTCTGTCGCCTCGGCGTCTCTTCGATCCCCACGGAGCGGATCGAGCCAGGGATCAAGCTGCTGGCCGAAGCGGTCCGGGAAGCGGCTGGCTGAGCGCTGGCCCAACGCTGTGCCCATGGCTGGACCTATGAAGGTGCCAGAGCTCTCCCTATCGTAGCAGCATCGAGTTTTCAGCCTTTTAGCGGAATGGACGGACGACCATGAAGATGACGACGGAAGAGGCCTTCGTGAAGGTCCTGCAGATGCATGGGATCGAGCATGCATTTGGCATTATCGGGTCGGCATTCATGCCGATCTCGGATCTCTTCCCCAAGGCGGGGATCAAATTCTGGGACGTCGCCCATGAATGCAATGGCGGCTATATCTGCGACGGCTACACCCGCACGACTGGCAAGATCGCCATGTGCATCGCCCAGAACGGTCCCGGCATCACCAATTTCGTGACTGCGGTGAAGACCGCCTATTGGAACCATTCGCCGATGCTGCTGGTGACCCCTCAGGCCGCCAACAAGACCATCGGCCAGGGCGGCTTCCAGGAAGTCGAGCAGATGGCCCTCTTCAGGGACATGGTCTGCTATCAGGAAGAAGTGCGCGATCCCAGCCGCATTGCCGAGGTCCTTAACCGCGTCATCCTGAAGTCTCTGCGGAACTCTGCCCCGGCCCAGATCAACGTGCCGCGCGACATGTACACCCAGGTCATCGACATCGACCTGCCGCAGATCGTTGAGGTCGAACGCCCTGCGGGCGGTGCTGATGCCATCTCGCGCGCGGCCAAGCTGCTCTCCGGCGCCAAGTTCCCGGTCATTCTCTCTGGCGCCGGCGTCGTCATCGGCGGCGCCATCCCGGATTGCCAGGCACTGGCCGAACGTCTTGATGCACCGGTCTGCAGCTCTTACCAGCACAATGACAGCTTCCCCGGCTCGCACCCGCTGGCGGCGGGTCCCTTGGGCTATAACGGCTCGAAGGCAGCGATGGAACTCATCGCCAAGGCCGACGTCGTGCTGGCGCTGGGCACGCGCCTCAATCCGTTCTCCACTCTGCCGGGCTATGGCATCGACTATTGGCCCAAGAATGCCAGCATCATCCAGGTCGACATCAACCCGGACCGCATCGGTCTTACCAAGAAGGTGACGGTGGGGATTGCCGGCGACGCAAGGCAGGTGGCGCAGTCGATCCTCGCACAGCTTGACGCATCCGCCGGCAATGCCGGTCGCGCCGAGCGGAAGGCGCTCATTCACCAGACCAAGTCCGCCTGGCTGCAGACGCTTTCCAGCATGGACCATGAGGATGATGATCCCGGCACCAGCTGGAATGCCAATGCGCGCTCGCGCCAACCAGAACGCCTGTCGCCGCGCAAGGCCTGGCGGGCGGTTCAGGCCGGCTTGCCGAAGGATGCCATCATCTCCAGCGACATCGGCAACAACTGCGCCATCGGCAACGCCTATCCGACCTTTGAGAAGGGCCGCAAATATCTGGCGCCGGGCCTGTTCGGCCCCTGCGGCTACGGCTTCCCGGCGATCATCGGTGCGAAGATCGGCTGCCCCGACGTGCCCGTGGTGGGCTTTGCCGGCGACGGCGCTTTCGGCATCAGCATGAACGAGATGACCTCGATCGGCCGCAAGGAATGGCCGGGGATCACCATGGTCGTGTTCCGCAACTACCAATGGGGTGCTGAAAAGCGCAACACGACGCTGTGGTACGACAACAATTTCGTCGGCACCGAACTGGATCCCGAGCTCTCCTATGCCAGGATCGCCGAAGCTTGCGGGCTGAAGGGCGTCCAGGCGCGCACCCAGGCCGAATTGACGGAGGCCCTGAAGGAATCCTGCGAGGCGCAGAAGAAAGGTGTCACGACCTTTATCGAAGTCATTCTCAACCAGGAGCTTGGCGAGCCCTTCCGCCGCGACGCGATGAAGAAGCCCGTCACGATAGCCGGTATCGATGCCAAGGACATGCGACCCCAGAAGGGGGCGTGAGCGCCAAAGGCGTGTGACTGAGAAAAGGGCGGGTCTTCGAACCCGCCCTTTCTATGTGGCTGACCAGTCGTAAAGCGCCTTGACCAAAGTGAGAACGGCAAGGCCCATCAGGATCACGAGCACAATGCGGCGAAACAGGGCCTGGTTCACGCGCCTGAAGAAGTGCGCCCCGACCCAGATGCCGATCAGCAGGGCCGGCAGCCAGGCCAGGAACTGGGCGAAGCTCTGTTCAGTGATGAGCCCCTCATAGTAGTGGCCGCCCAGGCCGAGCACATCGGTCGAAAGGAAGAAGGCGATGACCGAGGCCCGGCTCACAGCAGCGACAGCCGGGGTCGAGAAATAGAACAGCACCACCGGCGGGCCGCCGATTCCGAAGGCGCCATTGAAGATGCCGGAAGCGGCGCCGGTCATCGTCGTTGCCGTGGCGCTGGGTGTCCGTTCAAGTCGGAAGCCGCGCAGCATCATGGCGGCGGTGAGGAAGACAAATACCGACATCGCCAATTGCATCGGTGGCTCGGGAAAGCGCGACAGGGCGAAGATGCCGAAGGGCAGGGCAATCACATAGCCAAGCAACAGCCAGCGGATCGAGCGCCAGTCGATCTCGCGCCAGATGCCGGGGATCATGTTGATCGAGGCGGCGACCTCCAGCAGGAAGATCGTGGGCACGATCTCCCTGGGCGGCAACAGCAGTGATATGGCGGTGATGCTGAGCAGCGAGAAGCCGAAACCCGAGAAGCCGCGCACGATCGCTGCCAGGAAGATGGCGGCACTGCTGATGGCAAGCATTTGCCAATGGGCCAGGGTATAGGCGAGGAGCGTATCGATCATGCGACCATCACTGTAGCCGACCGACCATGGGCCCGCCTAGGCCAGCATCGTTGAATAGGTGGGTTCAGTCAGGGTAGCTGGTCGATGGCCGAGGCCGCATCGATGCGGCCGGCGCCGAACACGTGATCGCGGGCCGGGGCGCCAAGATCGACCGCGGTGCCTTCGACGATCTTGCGCAACTGCGTGACGCTGAGACCGTTGTCGGAAGCCATCAACAAGGCGGCAAGGCCGGTCACATAGCCGGTCGCCATCGAGGTTCCGCTGAAGAAATCGTAGGTGCCGCCGGGCCTGGCTCCGAGGATGTCGACACCGGGCGCTGCTACCGAAATATAGTCGCCCTGGTTGGCACGCTTGTAGAGCTGGTCCTTGTGGTCGGTGGCGGTTACCGCGATGACGCCATCCTGTGCCGCTGGATAAGCCGGTCCGGCCTTCGGGCCTTCATTGCCGGCGGCGGCGATGACGACCACTTTGTGCATCAGGGCGGTGTTGACCATCTGCGAGACCAGGCGATCCTGCGGGCCGGTGAGGCTGAGATTGACGAGCTGAGCGCCGTTCTTGACCGCTGTCTCGATGCCGAGGGAGAGCAGGAAGGAGGAGCTTTCCGCAGCGCCAACCTTGGCATCAACCTCTCGGAAAGCGCGGATGGCGACCAGATTGGCCTTGGGCGCCACGCCCAGCAGCGGCCCCTGGCCGACCAGGATGCTGGCGATGACGGTGCCGTGGGTTTCCGGATCGACCGTCGCATCGCCATCCGCGACGTCGATCGCGGTGATGCGCGCATCGCGCAGCGATTCATGGGTGACGTCGACGCCGCTGTCGATCAGCCCGATGGTGATGCCAGCGCCGCCCGATGCCCTGGCCGTGGCGGTCTCGGCATGAATCTGCGTTAACGCATATTGCTGCCCATCGCCGACGCTGGTGCGATAGACGAAATTCTTCTGCACCCAGAGCGGGCGCTGGTCGGCGCTGGCCGCATCATAGACCTTGTCGAGTTCAGCGCCCTCGGCGATGCGCATCAGATAGACCCGCAAGCCAAGGCCGCTCATGGTGAAGTCGCGCGTCATCTCAAGGTCAAGCTCGGCGGCGAATCGTGCTGGCGCATCAGGTTCGACTGAGGGCGGGAAGATCACGCATAGCTCGTTGGGCATGGCCTCTTCCTCCTGCCCCGCCTTCGGGCGGTCGCTTTCGGCGCCTGGGGGCGTATCGAAGAGGTCTGGCACGGAGGCGTCCTGGCCCTGGCCCGGCAGGTTGATGCCTGGGATGTTGCCGCGCGGACCGGGCGGCGTCAGCGCCTGCGCCCAGCACGGCTCGGTGCCGATCAGCAGCGGGAAGATCGCGGCAAGGATGGCCCAGCGCGCGTTCATGACCTTGTGCCCATCATCTAGCGCCGCTGTGCGCTCGCGACCAGATCCGGCCGCGATTGCAGCTTGGCGATGGCGGTGTCGGCGCTGGCGGCATCCGTCAGGGCCAGGATGAAAGTCTGGCCCGGCTTTGGCCCATCCACCACCGTGGCGTTGATCTCGGACAGCATCTGGGTCAGTTGCGCCGTGGTGACGTCCGGTCGGAACGACACGATCAGGCTCGCAGTCGGCACCGGCAAGGTGGCACCGTCGCTGGCGGTGGCGTAGGTTTCGCTGCCGCCCGGCTTGCCTGAAGACTGGAACGGCAGAGCGCCGAGTTGGTAGAGGAAAGCACCTTGCGCCACGACCAGGGCGCAAGCGGCCACCAGGGCAAATTGCAGCACCGGGCGCGGCGCGAACCACGGACCCAGGACCCGTTCAAAGAAGCCCGGTTCCTTGGCCGCCACATAGCGCCGCTGCTTGGTGGTCTCGATCTGCTGCAGCAGCTTGGTGAGGTTGCCGGCAGAGGGGCTGCCGACGGCATCGCCACTGTCGACCACGGCGCGGCGCTGATCGCGGGCGGAATCCAATTGTTCGCGCAGGTCGGCCGACCCTTTCAGCATGCCGTCGACTGCATCACTCTCGGCGCGGGACAATTTGCCGGTCAGATACCAGGGCAGCAATTCCTGGGCATCCTCCAGATTGAGCGGGCGCTTATCGTCTTTTTGGGCGCTC
>NZ_CAMDRA010000119.1 GCF_945906275.1 Dongia mobilis | reverse complement strand
CCGCGCTCCCGGCGCATAACCGCTGAGACCCTTCGGGAATCCGACACCCGCTTTCAACAGCGGATCGGCGATCGCTTCCCCCACCACCTGATGGATCGGAATGACACCCGCCCAGCAATCCAGCGCGTAATCGGGTTCATCGTCCTTGGGCGGGCCGGAACGGGTCTTGGCCGAGGCTTCCTCGATTTCCATCGCGATCACAGTGGTGCCCTTCAGCTCCTGCTTCTCATTGGGGCGGATCTCGCCGCGGCGGCCCGGATAGAGCCGGTCGACGAAGAGATCGAGCTGGTCGGATTCCTCTTTCGGATCGTCGACGAGCTTGGCCGTGCCGAACGCCATGACCGAGCGGTAGTTGATCGAATGATGAAAGCCGGAGCGCGCCAGCACCAGACCATCGAGATGGGTCACCGCCACGCAGGCCGGCACGCCCGCTTCCTGGAAGCGCAGCATGCGGCTCGCCGCCGACCCATGCCAATAGAGCGTCCGGCCCTGGCGCCAGAAGGCGGTCGGCGTCACGAAGGGCTGGCCGTCGATCACATAGGCGATATGGGCGATGAACGCCGCATCGAGGATCGAAAAGATCGTCGCCTCGTCATACTTGCCGCGCTCGTGGAGGCGCTTCACCTTGCTGCGGCTGGTGGGCGTGAAGCTTGCTGGCTGGCTGTCACCAGGCTTGGAATCATCTGGCATGGCTGATCTCGCTCTGCATCGTTTGATTGCTGCTGGCACCGACTATCGCCCCAAGGCGGATCTATCAAAAGATCCGAAATCAGCTAAACTATGGGTCCACTTTGGAGTGACCCCCATGCCGCGCCCGGCCGGATTAGGCTCGCTGCTCGACATCGCCCTCGACGCCCAGGCTCCTGAACCCCTGTTCCGCCAGCTTTATGCGGAGCTGCGCCAGGCGATCCTGGGCGGGCGCCTTCGGCCCGGCGACCGGCTGCCGGCCAGCCGGGCTTTGGCCGACGAGCTCGGCATTTCCCGCAACACGGTGCTGGGCGCCTTCGAGCAATTGCTGAGCGAGGGCTATCTGGTGATGCGCGGCGGCTCCGGCACTTATGTGGCAGGCGATCTCCCCGACCTCACGCCGGAAACGTCTCGGCCAGCGCGCCAGGACCGCGCGGCACCGCCGCAACTCGCCCGGCGCAGTGCGATCCTGCTCCATGCGCCGCGCGGCAGCACACGGCCCCAGGCATCCCCCCACTATCCGTGCTTCGCCCCTGGCTGGGTCGACAGCAGCGACTTCCCCTTCGCCCTCTGGTCGCGACTCCTCGCCAAGACCTGGCGCCAGCCGCCGCGCGCCATCATCGAGGGCGGCGATCCCGGCGGCTATCCGCCGCTGCGTGCGGCCATCGCCGATTACCTGCGCCAGGCGCGCGGCATCGATTGCGCGGCCGAGGATGTGCTCATCGTCAGCGGCATCCGCCAGGCGGTCGACCTCACCTGCCGCCTGCTGCTCGATCCCGGCGACAAGGTCTGGGTCGAGCGGCCAGGCTTTCCCGGCATCGGCGCCGCCATCGGTGCAGCCGGCGGCAGGCTGGTCCATGTCCCGGTCGATGCGGAGGGGCTCGACGTCGCGGCGGGCCTCCGCCAGGCGCGCGATGCGCGCATCGCCTGCGTCGCCCCCTCGCACCAATATCCGCTGGGCGTGGTGATGTCGCTGCAGCGCCGCCTCGCCCTCCTCGCCTGGGCGCGGGAGGCCAGGGCCTGGGTACTGGAGGATGATTACGACAGCGAGTTCCGCTATGCCGGGCGGCCGCTCGCAGCCCTCCGCAGCCTCGACGAGGATGGTCGCGTCATCTATGTGGGCACGCTCTCGAAGCTGCTCTTCCCATCCTTGCGCGTCGGCTATCTGGTGGCGCCGCGCGCCTTGTCCCAGGCCTTCCGCAGCGCCCGCGCCGTGGTGGATGACCAGCCCGCCATGGCGACCCAGCCGGTGCTCGCCGAATTCTTCAAAAGCGGCCATCTCGCCGCCCATGTCCGCCGCATGCGCAAGCGCTATGCACGCCGCCAGCAATTGCTGCTGCGCGCCGCCGCCCTTCATTTCGGCGACCAGATCGTGCTGCGCCCCGATGCCGCCGGCCTCCATCTGGTGGGCCAGCTGGCCGACTCCGCCTTGCGCCGCCAGGGCGATGCGAAGATCGCCGAAAAAATCGCCGCCGTGGGCGTGACGGTGTCACCGCTCTCCGCCTATGATGTGGCCGACGACCGCAAAGGTTCCGGTGCCTCGCCCCAGGGCCTCATGTTCGGTTACGCCGCGGTGCCCGATGCCAGGATCCTCCCCGGCGTCAAGGCCATCGCCGCGGCACTGCATTTGTGACGAAGGAAATGATGAACAGTTCGACCCCGACCAGGATCGCCGCCGCCCTTCTGCTCACCCTCTCGCTCACCGCCTGTGCTGGATCGTTGCCCGGCACCGCGACGGCGCTGCCGGAAGAGGATGAGGTGGAGGCGCAATCCGCCCCCGAAATCGCCGCCGCCCCCAGCGCGCCGCTTGCGCCTGTCGCAGCAGCCCCCGCCCCGGCGCAGCAAGCGGCAGCCCTCCCCGCGCAACCGGCAGCACCCAAGAAGCCCGCTGCCTGGGGTGCCTTGTTCATCGCCGGCGATAATTCCATCAAGGTGTTCGACAATGCGACGCGCCGCTTCTTCAGCATCCTCGAGCGCAAGGATGATGTGAATGTGCGCCGCCTGACCTCCGATCCTGCCACTGCCCCGTCACCGGAGGACGTCGCCGATGTCGGGCCGATCGATGCCGCCCTCGGCTACATCACCCCGTCGCAGCAGGAAAAATGCCTGGTGTTCATGACGTCCCACGGGCGCGAGGACGGCTTCTACCTCGCCCAGGCCGGCGGCAGCGGCGGCGTGCTGCCGCCCAGCGTGCTCGACCAATGGCTCGACAATCATTGCGGGGTTCGGCCGACCGTCGTCATCGTCTCGTCCAGCTACAGCGGCCTGTTCCTGGAACAGGGCATGGCGCAGCCCAACCGCATCATCCTCACCGCGGCAAAAGCCGGCCTGCCATCCTTCGACCATGCCGCCGGCGGGGTCTACACGCATTTCGACAAATGCCTGCTTGATTCCTGGACCTGGGCCTATAGCTGGGCCGAGCTTTACGACCGCACCAAGGCCTGTGTCACCGAACGCGAGACCGAACTCCAGGCAAAACCCTCCGAACCGCAGGCCTTCTTCGGCGCCGATGTCGCGGGTCTCGACATGCCCTGACTCGGCATGCCGTGACGCCTCACGCGCGTTCGATGCGGCACTGATAGCAATTGTTGGTGCCGGAGCGCGCATGCACATAGGCGACGTCGTCGCGGGCGAGGATCCTGGCCGCCGCTTCCTGCATCTCGGCCGGCGAAACCAATGTCCCGGTGCCGTAGACGATGCGATCGTCGCTGTTGTAGCCCTTCAGCAGGAACAGCTTGCGGACCGCAATGACCGGCGGCAGTTCGGCCACTTCCGGATAGCGCGGACAGGCATCAGCATGGAGGAAGATCGGCCCGGTCTCGGCATAGGGCTGCGGCGCCGGGAACGGGCGGTAGTTGAGGATGAGATAGGGCTCGCCCGCCGCCACATCCTGCTGGCAATGCCGGCACGGGATGCCGTCACCATCCGAAACATGCCGTTCCGGCGCCTGCCCGTTGGCGTCGACCCCGCCGGCCTGCAGGGCGCGCACGGACTCGGTCGGCATGGACACGAATTTGATGCTTGCGGTCATGGTCAATCTCCCGATCATGTTTCGCACGCAACATGACGCGCGAGATCGCCGCCCGCTATCCGGACCTTGCGCTGATCGATCAGATGGCGGGCGCCGCCCTCTGGCATAACGGCGTCCGGCCTCAAACTCGCCGACACCCAGATGCAGAGGTGATGACGCACAAGCCCTCCCCCTTCAGGGGGAGGGTTGGGTGGGGGCCGCAAGTGATGGCTCTTGCAACACCGTGACGACACCGCCCGCCTCCCGACCTTCCCCCCACCTGAAGGTGGGAGGAGATCATCTCCTCGTCATGGTACGCGAAGGCGGACCACCCACGAGTTTGCGGGCAGCATGAACAATGCGAGCCATGGATCGTCTTCGCGGGGGGAAATGGGGCGCGCAGCTTGAATTCTAAGTAGAGGGACAAGCAAGAATCTGATCCCTGTCTCTTAGCAACTCTTCATTGCCCGAGTAGATGCTTCTTTGCTGTCTGAAGTGCTTCTAGGAAATCTTCGAAATCGAATCGCCACGCCACGCCGGTTCGATATGCGGCGATCTCAATTTGCAGTGACTCTTTGTCCTGCGAAATTTCGACGACCTGCTCATTGCGGAAATGAACCTCAGCTACGAGCTTTTCTCGATCAGGTGGACTAGCGATCAAGATCTCAAATGGGCCTGATTTCATGATGGTTCCCTCCAAAAACAAGCAGGGTTAGAGTGCGAGCAACTGCGGTCTCGTCGTGATAGGAGCCCGACGACGAAACTCTTTTATCGTCATGGTCCGCGCAGGCGGACCACCCACGAGTTTCTATCCCACACATAGAAAGCAACTCGTGGGTCCTCCGCCTTCGCGGAGGATGACGACTGAGTGCGGTGTACGTGGCTCTACCTCACCCGCACTTGCTGTAGCCGCAGGAGGTGCACATGTCGCAGCCTTCCTGGCGGATGAGGGAGGGGGAGTTGCATTTGGGGCAATGGGCGAGCTTGCGGCCGCCCGCATCGCCGTTGCCGAGCCCGTCGGCGAGGTTGGCGACCTTCCTGGCCACCATGTGTTCAAGCTCCGCCCGTTCCTGCGCCGGGTCCGGCAGGAAGCCGATGGCGATGAGATGCCGCTCGATGACTTCGCCGATCGCTGCCAGCAAAGACGGCACATAGCGGCCACCGACCCAGGACCCGCCCCTTGGATCGAACACGGCCTTCAATTCCTCGACCACGAAGGAGATGTCGCCGCCGCGGCGGAACACGGCCGAGATCATGCGCGTGAGGCCGACCGTCCAGGCGTAATGCTCCATGTTCTTCGAATTGATGAACACCTCGAACGGGCGCCGCCTGCCATCCTGGATCACGTCGTTGATGGTGATGTAGATGGCATGGTCGCTTTCCGGCCAGCGCACCTTGTAGGTGGCACCGGGCAGCGCTTCCGGCCGGTCCAGCGGCTGGGTCATGTAGACGACGCCGCCCGCCTCATAGACGTCCTGGGGCTTGGGCGCATCGAGGCGCACGGAATCCGATTGCTGGCTGGAACGCGGCGAGACCAGCGGCAGCTCCGCCTGGGACTTCGGCGCTTCCTTGGGCTTCACCTCGAGGACCGAGCCGGTGACGTCGTTCGGCCGATAGGTGGTGCAGCCCTTGCAGCCCAGTTCATAGGCCTCAAGATAGACGCTCTTGAACTCCTCGAAGTTCAAATCGACCGGGCAGTTGATGGTCTTGGAGATCGAACTGTCGATATACTTCTGGACCGTCGCCTGCATCACGACATGGTCGTGGGGGCTCAAGCTCTGGGCATCGACGAAATAATCCGGCAGATGGGCGTCCTCACCGCGCAGGCGGTGGAACAGCCGGTACGCATAATCCGTCACCTCTTCCGCCTGGCGGGTCCCGTCCGGCATCAGGACGTGGCGCGTGTATTTGAAGCTGAAGACCGGCTCCAGCCCCGAGGAGACATTGTCGGCAAAGAGCGAGATCGTGCCCGTGGGCGCGATCGAGGTGAGGAGCGCGTTGCGGATGCCATGCTTGGCGATGGCGTCCTGCACGTCGGAATCCAGAGTCTTCACCGTCTCACTGGCCAGGAACTTCTCCCGGTCGAAGAGCGGGAACGCCCCCTTCTCTTGGGCCAACTCGGTCGAGGCGAGATAGGCGGAGCGGGCGATAGCCGCCATCCAGGTCTCGGTCAGCTTGATCGCCTTGGGCGCCCCATAGCGCGCCTCGCACATGATGAGGGCGTCGGCGAGGCCGGTGACACCCAGGCCGATGCGGCGCTTGGCCTTCGCCTCGGCGGCCTGCGCCTCGAGCGGGAAATTGGAGACGTCGATCGTGTTGTCCATCATCCGCACCGACATGCGGACCAGCCGATCAAGCGCCGCCATGTCGAGCTTGGCATCCGGCGTGAACGGGTCGGAGACCAGTGTCGTGAGGTTGATCGACCCCAGCAGGCAGGCGCCATAAGGCGGCAAGGGCTGTTCGCCGCAATTGTGGACGACGAGGCCATTGGCATCGAAAGCATTGATGCCCGGGATCTGGACATCGAAGACTTCCTCTTCACCGACCAGCTCCAGCGCGGCCACTTGGGCCACAAAGCGCTCTCGGTTAAGCGCCCGCTTATAGCCCTTCATCGACCTCGCCAGCTTGGTCGACTTGTCGGTATCTGCAAACCCTATCAACTCCTGGAAACGCTGGAGATTTTCACCACTGATGACCAGCTCATGATTGGCTTTGCATTCAAAGGCGGAACTCTGCCCCTTGCCGTCCGGCAGCAGCCGAGGTCCGGCGGGCCGCCGCTCGGCATAGATCTGCGAGACGATACCAAGCCGCTGCAGCATGCGCTGTACTGCCGTCAAGCGGGACAAGTCCGATTGGGACAGGCGAACGCTGACGCCCTTTTCCTGACTCCCCTGGACCGAGCCGTCCGCATCGAAGAAGCCGCGCAGGAAACCGCGGTAGAATTCGCTCGAACACTGCTCGATCTGAGGAGTTACGTTCTTGGCCCCCGGGGACATCCCGAGCTTGGCGGCAATCTCACCCAAAGCGGCGATGCTGAGGCGCTGCTCGCCGCGCCCAGGAATATCCATCCAGCCCGTAAAATCACGTCGCCGCGCCAGCTTTTGCGCGGCGGTCAGGGCAAGCTTCATGATGCCGGCGACACCGGGCCGACCATACCCACCGTTGACGGCAAGCTCCCCGGGCCAGACCGACAGGACGGCCTTGTCTGCTTTCAAGGTGCCATCACCCATCAGCAGGCCGACCAGATACCCCTCATCGGCCCCATTGGCCACATTGGCCCCGGCCCAGGCAGCGTACTGGCGGTGATCGCTCAAGACGATTTCGTCACCGGGGCTCAATTCGCCCGCCTTGACCCATTCCTTTTCCTGCCGATAGCGGGTCGACGCACCGATGCGCTGCACCAGGTGATCGGCCGTCAAGCGCAGCGCATGGCCCTCCTGGGTGACAAGCCGGAAAACCGGCTTGATGCCGGTGGCGAAGAAGCCGACATCGCCGCTTTGATAGGGAA
Organism: Dongia mobilis; assembly: GCF_945906275.1. Classification (GTDB taxonomy): domain Bacteria; phylum Pseudomonadota; class Alphaproteobacteria; order Dongiales; family Dongiaceae; genus Dongia; species Dongia mobilis_A. The sequence continues at coordinate 4,486 of NZ_CAMDRA010000119.1, read as the reverse complement.
CGCCGCTGACAATCGCCGTAAATTCTTTGCCGACCAATGAGTTCACTTGGCGCGGCCCATCGCTCGTCTGGACCCAGCTATCGCCCGTGATGCAGGGATTGGTCGCCGAGATCGTCTCGCAGTAATGGAGATTGTTCTTCCTGTTGATGCGGTCGATGAAGATGACGCCCGGCTCCGCATAGGCATAGGTCGCGCGCATGATGCGCTCCCACAGCTCGCGCGCCTGGACGACCCGGTAGGTCGTGTCCTTGAACTTCAACTCCCACGGCTCGTAGTTCTTCACCGCCGCCATGAAGGCGTCGCTGACCAGCACCGAGAGGTTGAACATGCGAAGCCGGCCGGCGACCTGTTTCGCGTCGATAAATGCTTCAATATCAGGATGATCGCAGCGCAAGGTCGCCATCATGGCACCGCGCCGGTGACCGGCCGACATGATTGTCCGGCACATCGCATCCCAGACATCCATGAAGGAGAGCGGGCCGGAGGCGTCGGCGCCCACACCCTTCACCGGGGCACCCTTGGGGCGGAGCGTCGAGAAATCATACCCGATGCCGCCGCCCTGCTGCATGGTGAGGGCCGCTTCCCGGAGATGGGTGAAGATGCCGCCCATATCGTCCGGGACGGTCCCCATGACGAAGCAGTTGAACAAGGTGACGCTGCGCTTGGCCCCCGCCCCCGCCAGGATGCGGCCCGCGGGCAGGAACTTGAAATCCGAGAGGGCCTCGAAGAATTGGTCGGACCATTTGGCGCGCGCGTCCGGCGCCTCGGCCTCGGCCAGGGCATCTGCCACCCGGCGCCAGCTATCCTCGATGGTCTTGTCCACAGGGGCGCCGTCCAGCGCCTTCAGCCGGTATTTCATGTCCCAGATCTGCTGGGAAATCGCGGCAACCTGGGCCATTTTTCGTCCATCCTCATGCGCAAAATCGAGGGATGAGTTAACCACTTCCGGCGCCGTTCAGTCAACGCTTGTTCTGTCTTTATTCTCCCTAACTTACCCACAAGCATAGGCGTACAAGCATCTGATTATCAAAAATAAAATCAAAGAACACACAGACAATACAGGCTGTGGATAAAGTTATCCACCTTGTATCCTCAATTCATCCAAACTCGACCGTCATGCCCGGGCTTGGCCCGGGCATCCACGAGTTCAATTCACGCATCATAATTCATTACGTTGGCAAGAAACTCGTGGACCCCCGGGCCAAGCTCGGGGGTGACAGATAAAGACGGACCTATTTGAGCGCGGTGAGGAACGCCAGCACCCGCTCCGGCATGCCGTGATGCATGAGGTCGTTATGGCCGGCGGCATTCGGGAAGAATCCCTGCTTGGGTTCCCTGGCGGCCGCGAACAGGCGGCGGCCGAAATGCGCCGGCGTGGTGCGGTCGAGATCGCCATGGATGAGCAGCAACGGCTTTTCGATCTCAGCGATCTTGCCAAGATTGTCGAACTTGTCCCGCACCAGCCAGTCGAAGATGAAGAACTTGTAGCGCTGCCGGGACGAATGCAGGATCGAGGCAAAGGGCGCTTCCAGGATGAGCGCCAGGGCCGGCCGCTCGGTCGCCATCTGGGTCGCCACGGCAGCCCCCAGCGATTCCCCGAACAAGATCAGCTGATGATCTTCAACACCTTGTTTCTGAAGAAATTCAACACCTTGTTTCTGAAGAAAATCGAGCGCCGCTCGACCATCCGCATAGAGGCCTGCTTCGGTGGGCAGGCCGGGATTGCCGCCATAGCCGCGATAGCCCACCAGCAGCGCGCCATAGCCTTCCGCCGCATAGGGCAGGATGCGCGCGACCCGGTCGCCGCGATGGCCGGCATTGCCATGGAAATAGGCGATGACCCGTCCATCCGCGCGGGCCGGCGGCAAATACCAGGAGGTGACGGTGACGCCGTCAGCCGCGATGAGGTCGACCGCATGCATCCCGGCCGGGGCCTCTGCCACAATGAGGTCGGCCAGGTCCTGGCCCGGGTTGAAGATGATCTTGCGCTGGACGGTGAACAGCAGGATGAGCACGGCCACATAGGCAATGGCCAGACCGATCACGATACCCCAAACCATCTTGGCAACCCCCAGCAGCAGACGCGACACGGCAAACTCACTTCGCAGCGTTACGCTGCAACGGCTTGAAGTTCAAGCAAAGTAACGGTGACTGGTCGATCTCCCTTACTCATGGCAGGTGCCGGGTCCGGAAATAGACCGTGAACCGCTCGACCGCCGCCGCCCCCTCGGTCCGGCACCAGCTCTTGTTCCCGGATAGGCCGTGATCCTGGTACGCGTAATCGACCGCCGCGATCGCCGCGATCCTGGCCAGCCGGTCATCCTCGCGCCGGATATTGCCGCGGGCCATCTGGTCGTTGCGCAGCAGGGCAAAGCCGTTATGGACCGGCATGTCGACCAGCCCGCAATATTCCACCACCCCGTAATCGTAATAGGTACGCACCAGCTCAGGATGCGGATGCACCTCGTCCGCGTTGGCCCCGCCCGGCACCAGGACGCCCATCAGCGCCAAGACCTGCCACCGCCATATCGCCGCCATCAGCCGGTCCCCTCCACCCTGTCACAAGAACGTTGCCAGTTCCCGTCTCTTGCGTCATCAACAGGTCATGACGGAAATAGCATCAAATCCGACCGACGCCGTCCGCTACCAGCGCCTCAACCGGGGCCTGCTGCTCGGCTATGCCGGGTCGAGCCTCTTGGCCTACTTCGTCCTGCCCCTGCTCACCCATCAGGTTTCGAGCGCCTGGGCCTGGGGATTGCTCCCCCTCGCCCTCATCGCCAATGGCTATTGGGCAACCCTCCATGAGGCAATCCACGGCCAGCTCCTGGTCCGTGCCGACAGCAACCGCCGCGCCGGTCGGCTGCTCGCCATCCTGTGGGGCTCGTCCTACCGCCTGTTGCGCTTCGGCCATCTTATGCATCACCGCTTCAACCGGCACCGGCTTGACCGGCCGGACAGCTATGACCCGGCAATGACCAGCCGGGGCAAGGCGCGCCTGCGCTTTTATGCCGAGATGCTGGGTGGCCTCTATGTGGTCGAGCTGCTGACCCCGCTTCTCTATCTGCTGCCGGCACGCTGGGTCGGCCGCCTGGTGACCACCCTCTATGCCGGTGACGAGGCGCCGATGCCGCGTCTGCGCGCCTTGGCCGAACAGGCCCTGGCCGGGGTGAAGGGCATGGCCGAGATCCGCCAGGATGCGCTCATCGCCTGGTCGCTGATGGTGGCCGGCGGCATCGCCTGGGGTCCCTATTGGCCGGCCTTCCTCGGCTTCCTGCTGGGCCGCGGCCTGCTCGTTTCGCTGCTCGACAATGTCTATCATTTCGGCACGCCCCTCGACCGGGTCGACTATGCCTACAACCTCTCTCTGCCCCGGCCGTTGCAGCGCCTGTTCCTCAACATGAACATGCACCGCCTGCACCACCGCAGGATGCAACTGCCCTGGTGGCAGCTGCCGCGCTATTTCACGGCTGACCAGGAGCATTACGACGGTGCGCTCATCGCGGGCGCACTCCGCCAGCTCAATGGGCCGCTGCCGATCGCGCCGCCGAGCAGGCCGCAGGCGATGGCCGGGCGCGCGCCGCGCGTGTCTTAACATCCTGCAACAAGAACTGGCGGAAAGCGTATTACCAGTCTTGCAATTCCGTTTTCGCCAGCCCATTCTGAACGTGGCTTTTCGGCATGACCCGCTCATCCTCGATTGGCGGTCGTGACGAGTTGCCTAATCACTGGTCCTGATTTTCAAGAGCGCACTCATGACTGACCAATACCAGTCCTCCGGCGGTAGCGAGCTCAGGGGGAAGATTAAGTGGTTCAATCCGGAGAAGGGCTTCGGCTTCGTTACGCCGGCTGACGGCTCTTCTGATGTGTTCCTGCATATCTCGGCGTTGAAGGATGCCGGGCTGCAGGATGCCCCCGAAGGCTCGACCATCACTTGCGAGGTCGGCCAGGGGCGCAAGGGGATCCAGGTGCTCCGCGTGATCAACCTGGACACGTCGACAGCAGCACCAGCACGCCCCGCAGCACCGCGTCGTCCCTTCGGCGGCGGTGGCAATGGCGGTGGCGCCCGGCGCGATTTCGGCGGCGGTGATCGCGGCGGCTATGGCGGCGGTGACCGGGGCGGCTATGGCGGTGGTGGCGATCGTGGCGGCGGCGACCGGGGTGGCGGCTATGGCCGTGGCCCGCGTCAGCACCACGACGATTAGGGTCCAGCCGGCGTTTGCTTCCGCGGAACAGCGGCGACCTCGGAGCAAAGGTCGCCGTTCCAAGCTTGCCCACCCTGCACGGTGGGCTTTTTTGTGTCTGGTTTTGGCGACGGCAACAAGATGCCCAGCCTTACCCCTTCGCCCTACCCCTTCGGAGCAGCCTCATCCCTTGGGATAGGTAATCCGCGTCACCTCGAGTTCGAGGTCGCCCACCGGGCGTTTCCAGATCACGACATCGCCGACCTTGGCATCCTTGAGCGCCAGGGCAAAGGGCGACACCCAGG
>NZ_CAMDRA010000118.1 GCF_945906275.1 Dongia mobilis | reverse complement strand
CTGGGGACGGGCAAGCACATTGCCCGAGGCCGCATCGAAGACATGCATCTGGGTGAGGTCGTAGTGAATATGGAGTTCGCTGCCGGGCCGCGCCATGAAATCGCGTGGCATGCGCGCCATGATCTCTGGCCCACCGGCGCCACCCAGCTCCGCCACCAAGATCACTTCTGGACCGAGCAGTTCGACGGCCACCGTCACAACTGTGACCGCAACAGAGGAGCCGCCAACAGGCGCCTGGTGAAAATCTTCCGGACGCAGGCCGACGGTCACAGGCTGACCAGCGTGACTTGCATAACCTGCCTTGAACGCCGTCGGGATCGGCAGGCGCGCCGTACCAACGACGGCATGAAGATCACCCTGCCCCGCGCCTTCCAGCCGGCCAGCCACCAGATTCATCGGCGGGCTGGCGAGGAAGCCGGCGACAAACGTGTTGGCCGGGTTGCGGTAGACCTCGAGCGGCGCACCGACCTGGATGATATGGCCGTCCTTCATGATGCAGATGCGCTGGCCCATGGTCATGGCTTCGATCTGGTCATGGGTCACATGGATGATCGTGGTGCCTACCTTGTGATGGAGCTTGATGAGTTCCGTCCGCATTGCGGCGCGCAGCTTGGCATCGAGATTGGAGAGCGGTTCGTCGAGCAGGAAGGCCTGCGGGTTGCGCACGAGCGCGCGGCCCAGCGCCACGCGCTGGCGCTGGCCGCCGGACAATTGCGCGGGCTTCCGGTCAAGCAGCGGCTCGATCCCCATCATGGCGGAAATTGATTTCACGCGCTGCTCGATCTCATGCCGCGCGACACCGCGCAGCTTCAATCCGAAGCCGAGATTGCCCGCCACGGTCATGTGGGGATAGAGAGCGTAGTTCTGGAACACGATGGCGATGTCCCGGTCGGCCGGATCGACATCGTTCATCCGCTTGCCGCCAATGAAGAGGTCGCCTTTGGAGATCGATTCCAGGCCGCCGATCATGCGCAGCGTCGTCGATTTGCCGCAGCCCGATGGCCCCAGGAAGATCATGAACTCGCCGTCCTTGATCTCCAGGCTGATATCGTCGACGGCAACGACGGAGCCGCCGTAGATCTTGCTGATATTCTTGAGCTCAATGCCGGCCATGCCGCGCCACCTTCAATTGATCGACCGCATGTAGCGGTAGAGATAGACCGTGAGGCCGAGGATCGCCGTCAACAGAATGATCGACATGGCCGATGCCTCGCCGATGTTGAGGCTGACGAACGCCGTCCGGTAGATGAAATAGCTGACGAAATCAGTGGCCGTGCCCGGTCCGCCGCGCGTCATGATGTAGATGAGGTCATAGGTCTTGACCGCGAAGATGAGGCGGATGAGCAGGGTGACCACGATCACCGTACGCATCATCGGCAGCGTGATGTGGATGAAGCATTGCAACGCGTTCGCCCCGTCCACCCTCGCCGCCTCATAGGGTTCCTTGGGCAAGGATGAGAGGCCCGCCAGCAGCAGCACGATCATGAACGAGACCTGATGCCAGATATCAACCAGGATCACGGTCCAGATGGCGATCTTGGTATCGCCCAGCCAGTTGACCGGGTCGATGCCGATGGTCCCCAGCAGATAATTGACGATGCCGAGATTTGGATGCAGGAACATGCGCCAGATGAGACCGACGATGACCGGGTTCATCAGCAGCGGGCAGAGCAGGATCGCATAGTAGACCGGCTTGAACCGCTCGACCTTGTTGAGCATCAGGGCAACGGCAAAGCCGATCACGAACTCCAGCAGCACCACGCCGATCACGAAGCGCAGGGTCAGCCAGGCCGAATGCCGGAATTCTGCGTCGCCCAAGGCGAGTTTGAAATTCGTAAGGCCGGTGAACGTGTCGAAGTTCGGCGCGATCAGCGTGTAGTCATGAAGACTGGTGAAAAGCGCCGAGATGACGGGGAACAGGATGATGAGAAACAGCACCAGCAGGCTGGGCGTCGCCATGGCATAGCCGAACCGGCGATCGCGCCGGTCGGCCGCATTGGCCCCTGTTCCTGAAATGCCGATCATCCCGTATCCCCGTCCTTTCCAGCGTTACTTCAGCTTGCCGTCTTTTTTGGCAAGCTCGGCAAATTCGACCTCGACCGCTGCCAGGGCATCGGCCGGAGTCTTTTCCCCGGCAACCGCTAGGCTGAGCTCACGACCCAGGACTTCCACCAATTGCGGGGTGTAGGTGAACACCGCAAAATTGTGGCTGGTGAGCAGCAGCTTCTTCAGAGCCGGGTAGTACGGATATTTCGCCAATACATCGGGATCGTCGAACACGTCGGTACGGGTCGGCGAACCGCCGGCCAGGGCGCGCTTCTTGGTGATCTCCTTCGACTCAACCCATTTCAGGAAGGTCCAGGCATCGTCGGGATTGGGGCTCGATTTCGGAATGGCCCAACCCCAGGCGCCATTGAGACTGCCGCCCTTGTCCGGCGAAACGCCAGGCACCGGCATGATCTCGACCTTGCCGACCACGGCAGACTTGCTGGGATCGTCATAGGCGGTGCGGAAGAAGTTGTAGGTGATGTAGCTGTAGGCCTTGCCCTGCGCCATCACATTGAAGGCTTCGTCGAAGCCGAAGCTCGCCGAACCGACCGGACCGTATTTGTTGATGCTGTTGGTGTACTGCTCCAGCGCCTTCACACCGGCCGGTGTGTTGAGCGTCGGCTTCCAATCAGCGTCATGATACTCGCCGCCATTGGCAAACAGATAATTCGACCATTCCATGGCAATGGGATCCTGGCGCAGGCCCTGATTGACCGCACCATAGAAGCCGTCCTTGGTGAAGAACTCGACTTGCTTCTGGTATTCGTCCCAGGTCTCCGGCACCTTGAGGTCCATGCCGTATTTCGTCTTGAAACCGGCCTGGTTCTTCGGGTCCGCCAGCAGGTCGGTGCGGTAGGTGAGGCCCATCGCGTAGTTATAGAATGGCAGCATGTAGGTGGTGCCGTCGACCTTGCCGACCAGGTCCATCATGGCCGGGATATAGGCTGAGGTGTCGAAATTGTCGGCCTTGATCCGGTCGTCGAGCGGCTGCATCCAGCCCGCTTTGGCGAACTCGCCGACCCAGTAGAAATCGACCACGATGGCGGAATAGCTGCCCTTGGGCGAGACCAGCTGCGGCACCAGCTTGGTGTGCATCTCGGCATAGTTGACGACTTCGAGATTGACCTCGATGCCGGTTTCCTTGGTGAATTCCGGCACCAGTGCCTTGACGTATTCGGTATCCGGCACGCCTTCCATCAGAATGTTCACGGGTTCCGCGGCAGCGGAGCCGATGAAGCCCATGGCCATGACGGAGCCCAGAAGCAGTTGCTTAAGCATTGTCCAACCTCCCTTTTTTCGGCCCCACAAAAGCGCGCGGTCTTGTCATTTCAGGGCGCCCAATGACAAGCCCTTGATCAGGTATTTGCGAAGGAACGGCAGCAAGGCAAAGATCGGCAACAGCGACACGACGGTCGCCGCGGCCAATGGCGCGATCTCGACGCCGGCATGGGTTTCCATGCTGGCAAGACCGATGGGCAAAGTCTGCGAACTGGCGCCACTCAGCACGAGGGCGAAGAGGAACTCGTTCCAACTGAGGATGAAGCCGAGCAGGCCAGCGGCCAGAATGCCGGGTGCAGCCACCGGCACCGCGATCTTGATGAAGGCTTGCCAGCGCGTGGCGCCGTCGATGCGCGCCGCTTCCTCCAGGTTCGCCGAATCGCCCTCGAAGAACGAGACCAGCATCCAGGACAGGAACGGCAGACTGATCGTGAGGTGCGAGAGGATGAGGCCCATATGCGTCTGCATGAGGCCGGTGCTGAAGAACAGCGTGAACAGAGGCAGCACCAGGATGATCGGCGGCAGCATCTGGCTCGCCAGCACGCCGAGGCGCAGGAAGGCGCCACCCGTGTTGAACCGCGCAAAGGCATAGGCCATGGCGGTCGCGAGCGGCAGCTAGATCGCGGTCGAGGCCAGCGCCACAATGAGACTGTTCATGAACCAGCGTTCGAAAGGATAGGTCGAGAATATCTCGACATAATTCTCAAGACCCAGATGGCCGATTTCCGGCGGGATCTTGTAGGCGGTGAGCTTGTCGGTGAGGCTGACGCGCAGCACCCAGATGAGAGGCAGCAGAATACAGAGCGAGAAGACCGAGAGGATCACATGCGGGACGATGTTGCTCCACCTCAGTTTCATCGGGATGCCTCAATCCATCCTGACGCCGCCGGTGACGTTCAACGCCTCACCGGTGATGAAGCCCGCAAGATCGCTGGCAAGGAACAGGACCGATTTGGCGACATCCTCCGGTTCTTCCAGGCGGCCGAGCGGCGTCTGGTTGATATAGTCCTGAATGACGGCCTCTGGCGTCATGTTGCGGATACTGCCTTCCCATTCGACTTCACGCGATTGCATGCCGGTCTTCACAAAGCCGGGGCAGACACAATTGACGCGGATGCCATGTTCGGCCATCTCGCGGGCCAGCGCCTGGGTGAAGCCGACCACGGCGAACTTGCTGGCGGAATAATGGGCGAGCCAGGGGGCGCCCCACTTCCCCGCCAGCGACGCCGTGTTGACGATGACACCCTTGCGCTTGGCTTTGAGGAAATGGCGCACCGCCGCCTGGTTGGTGAGGAAAATGCCCTTGGCGTTGACGTCGAAGTTGAAATCCCAATCGGCATCTTCGAGATCGACCACCAGCTTCATCGACGAGACGCCGGCATTGGCCGCCAGGATGTCATAGCCGTTAAAGGCGGCATCTATCTTGTCGAATGCCGCCGTCACGCTGGCTCGGTCACGCACATCGATGGCGACACCAAGATGCTGCGCGCCCAACTGCTTTGCCGCGGCGACGGCGCCTGCCTCATTTAGATCGGCGATGGCCACGCGCATGCCGGCCGCATGAAAGGTCCGCGCGATTGCCAAGCCAATGCCCGTCGCACCACCCGTGACGATGGCGCGCTTGCCTGCCAGTTCCGTCAGCATCCCTGCAATGCCTTTCGTTTTCGATCACTATAGATCGATTTCGATCAGTATTGCTGAGTTACAGACTCATATCAAGGTCCATTATGCTGGATTTTTCGTGTGACCCGTCTAGTATGATCGAAATTGATCATTCTGGTTGTAGACAGTTCATGAACGATCGCGCCGATAAAAGCCCCGAGCGCCGGGCCGATAGAAAGCCACCGACCATCAGGGACGGAATCCTGCGCGATTTCGTTGAACGGCGCGGCTTTGCCGCCGTAGGCGAGATCGCGACCGAGTTGGGCGTCTCCGAAATCACCGTTCGCCGCGACCTCACCCGGCTCGAAAGCCAGGGCCTGCTGGTGCGCACCCATGGCGGGGCCGTGGCCAGCAAACTCGGCACGGCCGAGACCTTTGACAGCGACGAACCCACCTTCGAGGCGCGTCGCCGCCGCAATGCCGACGCCAAGACAAGGATCGGCGAAGCAGCCGCCGGCCTGGTGCGGACAGGCGCTACCATCGGCATCGATGTCGGCACCACCACACTGGAAATGGCCCGGCATCTCGCAACCCGCGCCGACATCAAGATCTTCACCAACAATGTGCGGGCGGCCACTCTCTTGTCCGAGGGTCCGGCCGCGGTCTATCTGCCGGGCGGACAATTGCGGCCCAAGGAACTGTCGGTCTATGGCTCGATCGCCATCGCCCAGCTGCGGCATTATTGGTTCGACCAGGCCTTCATCGGCTTCTCAGGCCTCACCGACCAGGGCCTGTTCGACTATTCGCTCGAGGATACCGAGATCAAGCGCGTCTATATAGAACGTGCGGCCCAGATCGTGGCATTGTGCGATTCGTCAAAGTTCGGCCGTCTCTCCATGGCCCGCGTCGGCACGCTGGAGGAACTCGACATCCTCATCACCGATGCCGAGCCACCTCAGGCTTTGCGTGATGCGCTTGAACGCGCCGAGGTCGTCATCATGGTGGCCCACCCTGCCTCTGAAACCTAGCCCAGAGTACCTGACGAACTTGCCTGGTTGCCGAGGAACATGCGGTAGGCTGGATTGGCGGTCTCGTCCTCATACGGGTAACCCAAGGCTGCCAACTGTTCACTGAATCGCGCGCGGTCCTGTTGCGGCACCTGCAATCCGGCCAGCACGCGGCCATAATCGGCACCGTGGTTGCGATAGTGGAACAGGGTGATGTTCCATTGCGCACCGACACCATCCAGGAATTTCAGGAGCGCGCCGGGGCGTTCGGGGAACTCGAAACGCAGCACGATCTCGTCTGCGAGGTTAGGAACCCGGCCACCCACCATGTAGCGGACATGGATCTTCGCGGCTTCATTGGCGCTGATATCGAGCACGTCGTAATCGAGTGCCTTGAGCTGTGCCAGCAGTTCCGCCTTCTCGCGGCCCTCGCCCCGCAGCTTGAGGCCGACAAAAACATGGGCCTCGCTGCCCTGGGCATAGCGATAGTTGAACTCGGTGATGTTGCGGTTGCCCAGCACCTGGACGAAGCGGCGGTAACTACCCTGCTGTTCCGGAATCGTAACCCCAAGGAGGATCTCGCGTGCCTCGCCGATTTCTGCCCGTTCCGCAACGTGGCGTAGGCGATCGAAATTCATGTTGGCGCCGCTGTTGATGGCGATGAGCGCGCCGCTACGCTTGGGGTGCGCCGTCGCATAAGATTTGAGACCAGCGAGCGCCAAGGCGCCGGCCGGTTCGGCAATGACGCGCATATCCTCGAAGATGTCCTTCACCGCCGCGCACATCTCATCGGTATCGGCCAGCAACACGTCATCGAGCAGTTGCGAGCAGAGACGGAAGGTCTCGACCCCCGCCTGGCGGACCGCGACGCCGTCGGCAAAGAGCCCCACGCGATCAAGCACCACCCGTTCCTTGGCATCGATTGCCGCCTTCATCGAGGCGGCATCGACGGGTTCAACGCCGATCACCTTGATCTCCGGCCGCAGGAACTTGACATAGGACGCTACACCGGAGGCCAGGCCACCGCCGCCGATCGGCACGAAGATCGCCTCGATCGGGTCGGCATGCTGCTGCAGGATCTCGACGCCAATCGTGCCCTGCCCGGCGATGACGTCCGGATCGTCAAACGGATGAATGAAGGTGAGCCCGCGCTCGGCTTCCAGGAGCTTCGCATGCGCGTAGGCCTCGTCGAACGCATCGCCATGCAGCACCACCTTGCCACCCCAATGCCGCACGGCATCGATCTTGATCTGCGGTGTCGTCACCGGCATCACGATGGTGGCGGCGATGCCGAGTTTCTGTGCCGAGAGTGCAACACCCTGCGCGTGATTACCGGCCGAGGCGCAGATGACCCCCTGGTCGCGCGCGGCCTGCGAGAGGCGCGTGATGCGGTTGTAAGCGCCGCGGATCTTGAAGGAAAAGATCGGCTGCAGATCCTCGCGTTTCAGCAGGATCTGTCCTTTGAGGCGCGCGCTGAGGCGCGGCATCGGGTCAAGGGCGCTCTGGATCGCCACGTCATAGACGCGGGCATCGAGGATGCGGCGGACATAATCGGTCACGGAATGGCTTCTTTCCTTTGGCGGTATCGCCTCAGGATAGTGACATCGCGCCGCTCCGGCTAGCTGGCATTGGCGAGATGGCCACCCTGCGCCAGGCGATCCCTGACCTCCGCCACGATCTCGAACGAGCGCAGACGCGCCTGGTGATCGAATATCTGTCCGGTCACCATGATTTCGTCGACCTTGGTCGCCGCCAGGAACTCGGCCAACCCACGCGTCACCGTGTCGGGGGCACCGACCACGGCATAGGCCAGCGAATGATCGACCATCTGCTGCTCCACCGGTGACCAATAACCATCCATGCTGTCGCGCGGCGGCGGCAGCGGACCGGGCGTGCCGCGGCGCAGATTGATGAACTGCTGCTGCAATGAGGTGAACAGCCGCCGCGCCGCCGCGTCCGTCTCGGCCGCGAAGACGTTTAGCCCCGCCATGGCATAGGGCTTGGCCAAGGCGGCCGAGGGCTGGAAGGTCGAGCGGTAGATATCGAGCGCCCGCATCAGATAGTCCGGTGCAAAATGCGAGGCGAAGGCAAAGGGCAGGCCCATCTGTGCCGCTAGTTGCGCGCTGAACAGGCTGGAACCCAGCAGCCAGATCGGCACATTGAGCCCGGCGCCAGGTACTGCGCGCACCGACTGACCTGGCTGCACCGGCGCGAACCAGGCCTGCAGCTCGGCGACATCCTGCGGGAAGCTGTCATCGCTGCCGGTCATGCTGCGGCGAAGTGCGCGTGCCGTGCGCTGGTCCGTGCCGGGCGCCCGGCCGAGGCCGAGATCAATGCGGCCCGGGAAGAGCGATTCCAACGTGCCGAACTGCTCGGCAATGACGAGTGGCGCATGATTGGGCAGCATGACGCCACCGGATCCGACGCGAATGCGCTCGGTCCCGCCCGCCACATGGGCGATCACCACGGCGGTCGCCGCGCTGGCGATGCCCGGCATGTTGTGATGCTCCGCCATCCAATAGCGGTGATAGCCCCAGCGTTCGGCATGCCGGGCAAGATCCAGGGTGTTGCGGAAGGCATCCGCCGCACTCTTGCCTTCGATGATCGGTGACAGATCAAGGACCGAAAAGGGAATCATGGGCGGCAGGCTCCTGCTCAGGCTAATAGGGAAGAATAGCAACTCAGCGGCCTGCGGATCCGCGGTCAATTGGCCGGGGGCGCATGCCGAGATTGCAGGCCGCCGGGTCTGGAAATCTCCCCAGTGCGGCCCACGCGGCGGCAAATCCATGCTGGACCAAGGGATGGTTGGGCCGGGGAGCTTGCGATATGCTGCCAGCCATGGGGACGGACATGGACCGAGTCGAACAGCGCCGAATCAGGAAATCCGGGGAATCATGAAGCAGATCGAGGTCAGGCTGGCCGTGGTGCTTTATGGCGGCGTTTCCCTTGCCGTCTATATCCATGGCGTCACCCGGGAAATCCTCAATCTGATCCGCGCCTCCAAGCTGCTCCATGCCGAGGATGCCAGCCAGGCGGAGGTTGGCGACAGCACGGCGGTCTATCTCGATCTGCTCAAATCCCTGGCGCCGGAAATCGACCTGCGCATCGTTATCGATCTCATTTCCGGGGCGTCCGCCGGGGGCATCAACGGCGTCATGCTGGCCCGCTCCCTCGCCCATGATCTGCCCCTGGAATCGCATCGTGAACTTTGGCTGCAGAATGCCGATGTGACACAACTCTCGGCCCCGGCCAGTTGGTGGAGTCGCGCCCTGAAGGCTCCCTTGGCGCCGATCCTCGACAATCTGCTGGTGCGCAAGTTCGGACCGCAGGTGGCTGACCCCGAAACCCGCGCCAAGGTGCGCCGCTTCGTGCAGGCCCGCTGGTTCACCCCGCCCTTCTCCGGACCGCGCTTTTCCGGCTGGATGCTGGACGCCTGCGACCAAATGGACGTGACGGCCAAGCCCGGGGCAAGTCTGCTGCCGCCCGGCCACCGGCTCGATCTCTTCGTGACCGTGACCGACTATCGCGGCCACCGCCACCGCATCACGCTCCATGATCCACCGGTGGTCGAAGAGACTGAACATCGCCGGATTCTCGCCTTCAGCTGCCGGCGCGCCCTCTCCGGCGAACTGCAGAGCGAGTTCGGACCTGGTCATGTGCCATCGCTGGTATTCGCATCGCGGGCGACCGCGTCCTTTCCCGGCGCCTTCATGCCGGCGACGGTCGCCGAGATGGACACCATACTCGCCGAACGCGGGCGCCACTGGCCGGCGCGCACGGCCCTGCTCGCCGGCAAGCTCGGCGTCGAAGGCGATCTCGACGAAGCGGCCGCCAACCGCTATTTCATCGACGGCAGCGTCGTCATGAACAAGCCATTCTCGCCGGTCATCCAGGCCCTGGGCGACCGGCCAGCGAGCCGCGAAGTCGTGCGCCGCATCATCTATGTCGATCCCAATCCGCGCCATGACGGACAGCAGCGCGGTGGTCGCGGTGCGCCTGGCTTCTTCCGCACCATTCTCGCCTCACTCGCCGTCATTCCGCGCAACGAGCCCATCGCCGATGATCTGCTCGGCATCGAGGCCTGGAACGGTCGCGCCCGCCGCATGGTGGAAATTCTTGCCGCCGCCGATCCCGAAGTCGAGCGGCTGGTCGATGACATCGTGCGCACCGACCCCAACAACCCGCCGACGATCGCCGAGGTCGGTCGCTATCGTTCAGAGGCGAATGAAGCGGCGCATCGCGGTGCCGGGTACGCCTATCTCAGCTACCAGAAGCTCAAGCTGCGCGCGGTCTGCGACCGCCTGTCGGATCTGATCGCAGTCCTCGCCACCGATGCCACCTTCACCGCCGACCGCGCCCGGATCAGCGCCGCCTTCGACAGCTGGCTTGCCACGGATTCGGAACCGCCAGCCCGCACGATCCGCTTCCTGCGCGGCTTCGATGTCGAGTTCCGCCTGCGCCGCATCCGCTTCGTCATTCGCCGGCTCAATGAACTCTATCGCACAGCCGGTGAATCGGGAGTCGATGTCGGCTCGGCGGCAATCGACGATCTCAAGGGCGCCCTTTATGAAGCGATCGAGCGCGCCGTGCCGCGGTGGGATCCAAAACAATATGGCCCGCAGATCGCGGCTGCGGCACGGCGTTTGGCGCAAGCGGCGCTGAGCGCTCGCGAACTGGACAGCGAAGATATCAGCTCGTTGGAAGAGGCGCTCGGCCTCATTCCCATCGATCACACGCTCGACGAAATCATCTCCGTCATGGGCTTTGCATTCCTGCCGCCGATTGCGCGGCGCGCTGTCGCCAAGGCCTATGTCGGCTTCGCCTTCTTCGACCTCATCACCTTCCCGATCCTGCAATGGACGGATATGGACGAGATCAACGAAGTTCTGGTCGACCGCATCAGCCCGGACGATGCGCGCGGCCTGTCCGGCGGCGTCACCCTGCGGGGCACCTCGCTGATGAGCTTCGGCGCCTTCTTCAATCGCGCCTGGCGCGAGCATGATTTCCTGTGGGGCCGGTTGAATGCCGCCGAGCGCTGCGTCGACGTGATCGCCTCGGCCATCGGCCCGCGCGCAAAGAACCTGTTGGATACGAACAAGCTGCGCGGTCGCCTGTTCCTGGCCATCCTCGATTCCGAGGAAGCGCATCTCACCAGCGATCCAGATCTCATTCCGCGCCTGCGCACCGAGGTCATGGCACGTTACGGCTTTGAATAGGCTAGAGAGGGCGCTCAGCTACCCAGAGGGCCACCGTCAAGGAACCACCGGGGAGATGCTTGACCGTTGGCGCCGACAGGCCAGCGGCGCGGCACCAGGCGGCAATCTGCGCATCGTCGAAACCGAGCCAGCGATGCGCCTGTTCCTCGCGCAATTGCTCAAGCTGATGGGTGACGAAATCGACGATCACCAGGCGCCCGCCCGGCTGCAGCATGCGCGCCGCTTCCAGGATGGCGGCATCCGGCCGTTCCGCAAAATGCAGAACCATGTTCAAGGTCACGGCCGAGAAACAGGCATCTTCGAACGGCAGCGCCATCATGTCGGCCTGACGCACCTGGCAATTTCGCAGGCCGGCGCGAAACAGGTTGGAACGCGCCACATTGAGCATCTCGCGCGAACGATCGACGCCGATGGCCGATTGCGCATGCTTGCCGACCAGCAGCAGGACATGGCCGGCACCCGTGCCGATATCGAGCAGGCTCTCGATCGGCGATGGCGGGAGGGCGGCAAGAATGGCCGCATCGACCGCGGCCTGATCGGCGTGCAGTGAGCGGATCTGTTCCCAATCACCGGCATGCTGACGGAAGAAGT
>NZ_CAMDRA010000117.1 GCF_945906275.1 Dongia mobilis | reverse complement strand
CCACCAGCAACGCTGCGCCCAGAATGACGGCGACGCTGCGCGCTGCCGGAGGCCGGCGAAACACTGTAATTCCGGCATCCGGGCGTGACTTGCCGAACAGTCGCACAATCATATTCATCTGCAAGGATGGCCCTATCAAAGATTGTCGCTAGAACTGGAAATAGAGGAACTCCGACTGCCAGCCGAAGATGGCCACAATCGCCATGCCAAACACGAGACCGATCGTCAGGTTCTTCCAGAGTATCGGTCGCCACTCAAGACCGGATACCAGGAATTTAAGGATCTTGCCCTTGGATGATGCACCTGAAGGACGGACGAATTGATCACTCCGGAGGGCAGGATGATACCGTCGGAACAATTGCGCTGTGTTCGGTGCCACTACCGCCAGCAGCAGGGCTACGCCGATCAACCGCCAGCCCTTGAATGGCAGATTCTTGAAATTCTCCATCTGCAACGATAGGGGAGCGTCGTTCAAACTGGTCATGGTCGCGATCATCTGCCAGGCAGCATTGATATCGACGGACCGAAACAGGACCCAGGCAAATGTGACGCAGATAAAGGTCACGAACCAGCAAGCCAGACCGTAAAGCCGACCGCGCTTGAATGGCAGCTTCACATATGTCGACCAGAGGCTGTGCACTAGGAGCATGATGCCGTGCGCACCGCCCCAGATCACGAACGTCCAGCCAGCACCATGCCACAAACCTCCCAGCAGCATTGTCACCATAAGGTTCGCGCATCTCCGGGCTATGCCATGGCGATTGCCGCCGAGCGGGATGTAGAGATAGTCACGCAAGAATCGAGACAGCGTAATGTGCCAGCGACGCCAGAAATCGGCAATGTTGGTCGCTTTGTATGGTGAGTAGAAATTGATCGGCAGGCGCAAGTTGAACAGTCGCGCCAGGCCGATCGCCATATCGGAATAAGCCGAGAAGTCGAAGTAGAGCTGCAGGGTGTAGGCAAGCGCCCCGCACCATGCTTCCAGCATGGTAATCTGTTGACCGGCCGCGACAGCATCGAAGATGGGTGTGGCGACTTGGCCAAGCCCGTCGGCGATGATCGTCTTCTTGAACAACCCTACGGCAAAGATGCCAAGACCGACAGCAACATTGATCGCTTTCGGCGACATTCGAATTGCTTGCCCCAACTGAGGCAGCAGTTCGTGATGGTGAACGATCGGGCCTGCAATGAGCTGCGGAAAGAAAGTGACGAAAAGGCAATAGCGTATGAAATCGTACCGTCCAGCCCTTCCACGATAGGCATCGACGAGATAGGCGATCTGCTGAAACGAATGAAAGGAAATTCCTAAGGGCAAGATGATGTTCAGAGGCGAGAAGGCGGAACCATTCATCGCCGCAAAAGTGGAGAGGAGGAAGTTGGTGTATTTGAAATAGCCCAGCACCATCAGAATCAGGCCGACCGCCAGTGTGACGATCAGCCGGCGAAGCGTCGGCGACAGGGTGGCGCTCAACAACAATCGGCCAACCCCAAAACAGAACACGACTTCAGCCAGGATGAGCAGCAGATAGACCGGATTCCACCAGGCATAAAAGAACATGGATGCAAGCGAGAGGGCGGCCAACGCAGCGCTCGACCCCACGAAGCGCGCACAAGCGAAATACAAGCACCACGTCACCGGCAGAAAGACAGCGATGAACTGCAGAGAATTAAACAGCAAGGACGCTTCCCCCGATTTGCTCCAATCCTGGCGCCCTACGACCGAAATTCGGCGGCGGCACCGGCAGGTGCGACAATATTCTTAGGTGAACCAACCAAACACCTAACAATATTGATTGCAGACTTCAATCCCACAGGCTGATATTCGAACTATACCGGTCCAGTACGGTTGCCAATCGGTTGCCCTTTGGCCCTCTACTTCATCCGACACTATCAAGCCCGGGGATGATGATGGAGATAAGCTCGGTCCGTGCAATCAGGGCCGGAGTCTCGCGCCCCCACGCACAAAAAAAGAGCCGCGGCCCTTGCGCAGGCGGCGGCTCTTTTCGGGAAGCGCGGGCAGCTTACCCCTTGGTCGGGAACAGTGCCGAGAGATCGCCCCAGCGCGATTGGCTGCCCTCGTCGCCGTGATGCTCCGTGTGTTCCTCATGCACTTCGTGGCCGGGCAGCGGGTCGAGGGTCGCGGGCTTGCCGGCGGCCTTGCGCGCTTTGAGGATCGAGGCGTTGAGGTCGGTCTGGGTGCACAGACCCAGCAGCACCGGATCGCGCGGGCGGAGATTGGCGGCGTTCCAATGGCTGCGGTCGCGGATGGCGGCGATGGTCTGCTTGGTCGTGCCGATGAGGCGCGAGACCTGCGCGTCCGAGAGTTCCGGATGATGGCGGATGAGCCAGGCCACGGCGTCGGGCTTGTCCTGGCGCTTCGAGACCGGCGTGTAGCGCGGACCCTTGGTGCGGGTGAGGGGCTGCGGGATGTCGGACTTCGCCATCTTCAAATTGGCACTGGGGTCTTCCTCGCAGCGCTTGATCTCCTCGGCCGTCAGCTGGCCGTTGCCGATCGGGTCCTGCCCCACGATGCCGACCGCGACCTCGCCATCGGCGATGCCCTGCACTTCCAGCGGGTGGAGGTTGGTGAAGGCGCCGATCTGCTCGAAGGAAAGGGCGGTGTTTTCGATGAGCCATACGGCGGTGGCTTTGGGCATCAGGATCTGGGTCATGACTACTCCTCTTCGCCAACGGGGCGGCAACCCCGTCGGGCGGTCAAGCAACGACTTGACCAATGTTGGAAAAACGGCCGGGGCGCCGCAGATCGGCGCCGAACACGGCTCTTGACCCAGGCAAATAGCACCCGCCCCCGGACCTGCCAAGGGCAATCTTTGCACTGGGCTCCCGGTTTGCCATTAACCGATTGAAAAACCGCGCTAAACCGTGAGCACGATCTTGCCCGTATGAGCGCTCGATTCCATCAGGCGATGGGCCTCTGCCGCGTCTTTGAGCGGGAAGGTTTTGTAGATGAGCGGCTTCACCTTGCCGGCGTCGAGCAGCGGCCAGACCTCCGTCTTCAAGGCCCGGGCGATGCCGGCCTTTTGCGCCACCGAGCGGGGTCGCAGGGTGGAGCCGGTGATGGTCTGCCGCTTCACCATGACCTGCGCAAAATTGACCTCGGCCTTGGCGCCCTGCAGGAAGGCGATCATCACCAGCCGCCCATCCATGCCGAGGCAGCTGAGGTTGCGGTTGATGTAATCGCCGCCCACCATGTCGAGGATGAGGTCGACGCCCTTTTTGTCGGTGGCGCCGAGCACCTCGGCCACAAAATCTGCCTTGCGGTAATTGATCGCGATATCGGCGCCGAGGTCCTTGCAGGACGCCGCCTTCTCGTCACTGCCGACCGTCGTGATCACCTTGGCGCCGAACTGGTGCGCCAGCTGGATGGCCGTGGTGCCGATGCCGCTCGACCCGCCATGGACCAGGAAGGTCTCGCCGGCCTTCAAGCCCCCGCGCTCGAAGACATTGGTCCAGACCGTGAAGAACGTCTCCGGCAGGGCCGCCGCGTGGATCATGTCGAAGCCTTTGGGCACGGCCAAGCATTGCTGGGCGGGTGCCGCGCAATACTCGGCGTAGCCGCCGCCCGCCACAAGTGCTGCCACCTTGTCGCCGACATGCCAGGCGCTGACGCCCGCCGCGACGGCCACGATCTCCCCCGCCACTTCCAGGCCCGGGAGATCCGAGGCACCGGGCGGCGGTGCATAGCCGCCCGTGCGCTGCAGGATGTCCGGCCGGTTGATCCCTGCCGCCGCCACCTTGATCAAAACCTCGTCCGGCCCCAGCTGCGGCAATGGGCGCTTGGCAGGGCGCAGCACCTCGGGTCCGCCGAAGCTGCTGATCTCGATCGCATTCATCTCGGTTGGCAAGGTCATGGCGGATCCTTCGTGCTGGGTCCCCCTCCCCTAGCCGCCCGCCATGGCAATTGGCAAGGCCCGCGTCTAGACTTGGCCCCGAGGAACAGCGAAAGACCGAGCCATGGATACCGACGATCTCGACCCCAAGACCAAACGGCCGAAGCTGCGCAACCTCGACCCGATGGGTGTCGAGGAGCTGCAGGCCTATATCGCGGAACTCAAGGAGGAGATCGCCCGGGTCGAGGCGGATATCGCCAAAAAGAAGCAGCATCTCTCGGCGGCGGCGAGCCTTTTCAAGAGCTGAATGTCCGTTCAGGAAAATAGCCCTGCAAATCGGCAAATATCCCTCGCAAACTTGCAAATATCCCCGTGAAACCTGCAATTAAACGTGACTTTGTTAACCGTTTGTTCACGCGACGGGCCTACTTTTGCAGTCAGGAAGGACCTCGTTCTTCCTCTCCTGGATCTCTCCGATCCAGTTTCATGCCTCCCTGTCTAACTTGCCGCCGGCCCCCTAGGCCGGCGGATTTGTTTCTGCACAAATGAATTTCGCGCCTTTTAATCACGACGCATACGATCAGGTTTAAGGGATTGCATCACGAATGCGCGCGCGATGTTACACTTGCGCGAATCTGGCTTGACGGGTGAGGCGACCGCTCCTAACTTTCGACTGCGACAAGTTAGACAGGTCTGAGGCTTTACAAAATTGAGAGGGCCGCAACCGGGAAACCGGTTAGCGGCCATCCGCTATTTCAGGCTTGTGCGATCGCTCAGGCGGCCTGGCTGTCGATCACCTTGGGCTGGCTCTTCGCCACCGTGGCAATCGCAATCGTGCGCGGCTTCATCGCTTCCGGCACTTCGCGCTTCAGGTCGATATGCAGCAGACCGTTGGCAAGATCCGCCCCGACAACGCGGATATGATCCGCAAGCTCAAAGCGGCGCTCGAAGGCGCGCCCGGCGATGCCGCGATGCAGATAGGTCTTGGGCTGTTCGTCCTTGGCCGGCTTGCCTGAGACAAGCAGCTGGTTTTCCTGCGCCGTAATGGTCAGCTCGGCTTCGGTGAAGCCGGCCACTGCCATGGTGATGCGATAGGAATCTTCGCTTGCCTGCTCGATATTGTAGGGCGGGTAAGCCAGTTGGGCTTCGTCGACGCGCGCGGCTGAATCCATCAGGCGCGACAGGCGGTCAAAGCCAACCGAGGAACGGAAAAGGGGGGTGAGGTCAAACGTACGCATAGCCATATCCTCCAATGAGCAACATGGAACATTGTCTGGGCCATCCTTGGGATCGGCCCGGTAAAAATCGGCACCCGCTTACCGCGGCGTCCCGACACCCCACCATTTGGGTTGTGCGTTTTTCTGCTTCAAGGGCAGATCATCACTTTTTCTTAACTGGTTGGAATGTCTGTTAACGGGTGGGTCCGTACATGCTGAGATAGAAGAGCAGGTCGGGCCTTTTACTACCCAGAAGAAAGTCCGGACCAGACCAGCCGGTACGCTTTGAAGGAGTTGCCGATCGATGGCCACGATCGAGTTTTATGACCGCACCATGTCGGAGACGATGGGGCTTCTCGTCGATGCGCGCCGCTATCTCAGCGACCGTGCCGAATCCGACACGCGGGGTCTCAGCATCGACCAGGGATTGGCGAGTTCGGTCGAAACCATGCGCCTTGTTTCGCGCCTCACCGAAGCGCTGGCATGGCTGCTCACTCATCGCGCCGTCCTCACGGGCGAGTTGACGCTGGATGAAGCCCTGCTGCCGGAGCGGCGCCTGGGCGGCCATCTGCTGTGCGGTCGCGACACGACCGATGACATGCGCACCATGCCGCCCGATTTCCAGAAACTGATGGCGCGCAGCCTCGAGCTTTACCAGCGCATCGCCCATCTCGACGCCCAGGTCAGCGAGCGCGTGAGGCAACCAGGTGAGAACGGCTCATGGCCGCCGGAACGCGGCAGCGGGCAAGCCTGAGCAGCGACCCCGGGCGCGTTCGCTATCCCGCCGTGAGACAGATCACCGCCTCGAATCCATCCGCTTCTCCCCTCGCCGGCGAATGCAGGTCGAGCCTGCCACCTGCCTGTCGCACAATCGTGTCAGCGATGGCCAGACCCAGGCCGGAGCCCTCAGCCACAGTGTCACCACGGGCAAAGCGATCGGTCAGGCGCGGGATGGCCGGCGCTGGCACAATCGTGCCGGCGTTGACCACATGAAGACAATTCGAGCCATCCAGGAACACGCGCACCGGCTTGTCGGCGGCGCCATGATTGAGCGCGTTGTCGAGCAGGTTCCGCAGGACAATCGCAAAAGCATCGATATCGATCTGCCCCATCCAGCTTGAGACCTGGGGTGGGTCGAGCTGAATGCGGCCGCTGCGCGCCTTGTTGCGGTCGAACTCGTCGAGCAGCAGGCGCAGGACCGGCAACAGGTCGATTCGCTCCCCGGTCATGGCGATGCCGCTTTCCGCGCGCGCGAGTTGCAGCATCTTTTCGACCAGATTGCCGAGCCTGCGCAGGGCAGCGATGATCTGGTCGATGCGGCCCTGGTGCGGTGAACTGCCAAGCTCGGCACTCAGTCGCTGCAACTGAGCAAGGGCCACGGCCACCGGCGTGCGCAGTTCATGGGCACTGTTGGCAGCAAAAGCCCGCTCACCTGCCAAAGCCAGCGCCAGGCGTTCCAGCAGCCGGTTGACGTCCTTGACGATCGGCGCCAGTTCGACCGGCATGCCGTCATCCGGGATCATGTCGAGATTACTGCCACTGCGGGCGCGGATGGCCTCGCGCATGGTGCGGATCGGGGTGGTTGTGCTGCGGCCGACGGTCCAGAAAATGGTGATGCCGGCGAGCGGCAGCAGGAGCAGCATGGGTGCTGCAAGGAAGAACAGGCTGTCCAGCATGGTCTCGGTCCGGTGCGCGGACACTTCCGTGATCTGGATGGCATAGCCGCTCTCCCCACTGATCTCGGTATAGAAGCGGCGATCGTCATGATCCGCGAACCCGGCCACCAGCGGAATCGGGAACGGCTCCAGCGGCGCATCGTGGGAGCGCAGCACAACCCGGCCGGCGGCATCCCTGATCTGATAGATCAGATATTCTTCATGGCCTGGCGCATCATCGCCGATCGGGTGGCCGCCCTCTTCCTCATGCTCGGTGATATCGTAGGTCGCCAGCGGCAACAGGCGCTGCGCAGTCTCCTGGAGGGCGCTGTCCAGCACCTCGTTGATCTCGTGCATGGTGGCAAAGGTCGAGAGGGCGGCGGCACCCAGCCAAAGCAGGCCAAGCCCCGCCGTGAGGACCAGCACCAGGCGGCGCGAAATGCTCCAGCGCTGTGTCACGCCTGCCCCAGCCGATAGCCGACGCCGCGCACAGTGACGACGAAATCACGCCCCAGCTTCTTGCGGAGCCGGCTGACATGCACCTCGATCGTGTTGCTTTCGATCTCGGCGCCAAAGGGATAGAGCGCCTCTTCGATCTGCTCCTTGCTGACGAGAGAATTCGGACGGCGCAGCAACTGGTCGAGAATTGCCCATTCGCGGCCGGTAAGCTCGATCCTCTTCCCGTCACGGCTCAGTTGGCGCGACGCCTGATCGATCTCGATTTCGCCAAAGCGCTGGATCGGGCTCGGATTGCCGGCATAGCGACGGGCCACTGCGGCGACGCGGGCCCTCAATTCATCGAGATCGAAGGGCTTCACCAGATAATCGTCGGCACCGGCATTCAAGCCATCGATACGGTCGCGGATCTGGTCCCGTGCGGTGAGGATGATGACCGGACTTGTATCGCCGCGTCGTCGCAGGGCGCGCAGGAAATCAAGGCCAGAACCGTCTGGCAGATGAAGATCGAGGAGGATCAGTCCGTAATCCACGGCACGCAGCGCAGCATCCGCGTCATCCAGTCGCAGCACCCGATCGACGGCGTGGCCGCCATCGGTGACATGTTCCTGGACCGCCTGCCCCAGTCTGGGCTCATCTTCGATCAACAGGACGCGCATTCACCTCACTCCATCGGAAAGCCGCATCTTCGAGTGGCGAGCTTACGCCAAGCTTAAGGAAAATCGCGCAGGCCTTCAGTCTGGCTTCAGTTAGAGGGGCCATGGTGCCGCCCGTCAGCAACTCACCCAACGAGGTTACACATGAACCGCAAGCTTCTCACCAACGTTCTCTTCGCCGGCCTGGTCGCCACGGTCCTTGGCGCCGGCTCGGCCGCCGCGGCCGATCTGTGCAGCGTGCCCGAGGCCGAATGGCAGCCCAAGGAAGCGCTCCAGCAGAAGCTCGAGGCCGAAGGCTGGAAGATCAAGAAAGTGAAGATCGACGAAGGCTGTTACGAAGTTTATGGCACCGATGCCAGCGGCGCGCGGATGGAAAGCTATTTCGATCCGAAGACCTTCGCCGTCGTCAAGTCGAAGTAAGGACGCAGATCATGGCGGCGACGGTCAAAGCCGGGACGGTCAAGGTTTGGGATCCGCTGGTGCGGGTGTTCCATTGGTGCCTGGTAGCCAGCTTTGCGATTGCCTGGCTCAGCGCCGACGAATGGGACGATCTCCACATATGGGCCGGATATGCGGCAGCAGCGCTGATCGCCTTCCGGCTTGTCTGGGGATTGATGGGCACGCGTTACGCCCGCTTTGCCCAGTTCGTGCGATCGCCCGGCACCGTCGCCGCCTATCTGCGGGATATCCTCACCGGGCGGGAGCGCCGCTATCTCGGCCACAACCCGGCCGGCGGCCTGATGATCCTGGCGCTCATCGGCTGCATGGCAGCCCTCTGCCTCACGGGCTGGCTCTATACCACCGACGCCTTCTGGGGCGTCGAATGGGTCGAGGAAACCCATGAGGTCCTGGCCAATGCCCTACTGGCCCTCGTCGGGCTGCATGTGGCGGGCGTCATCATCGCCGGCCTTCGCCACCGGGAGAATCTGGTGCGTGCCATGGTGACGGGTCGCAAGCGCGCACCTGAGCCGCAAGACGTCGTCGCCTGAGACTCTATCAACGACAACCCGGCTGAAAAAAAGTACTGGGGATGGGTTGCAACGCCGCCGGGCGCCCACCACCTCTCCCCAGCGGGCCGGGCCCCTCTGACGATGTCGCTTGCGATGTCGTGATGTCGGACCGCATCGGGTGAGCTCGATGCCGGGTCCGGAACGTCTTCCCAGATGACGTCCAGATAATCGCTGTGCCGAGAGCTGCCCCTCATACTCATTTTGGGGAGCATCATGGATTTTCTAATCGGTACACTTTTCCTGGGTCAGCCGCTCTGGATGTGGTTCGGCTTCATCGGCATCGTCGTCGCCCTGCTGGCGTTCGATCTCGGCATCCTGCACCGGGACAATCACGAAATCGGCGTGCGCGAGAGCCTCGCTTTGTCGGCTGTCTACATTGCCATGGGTCTGGGCTTCGGCGGTTTCGTCTGGGCACAGTTGGGATCCCAGGCAGGCATCGAATATGTCACTGGCTTCATTGTCGAAAAAAGCCTCGCCCTCGACAATGTCTTCGTCATCGCCCTCATCTTCACCTACTTCGCCATACCGCGGCAGTATCAACACCGCGTCCTGTTCTGGGGTATCCTCGGCGCCATCATCCTGCGCGCGATCATGATCGGCTTCGGCGCCGCCCTCGTAACCGAATTTCATTGGGTGCTCTACATCTTCGCCGCCTTCCTCATCGCCACGGGCATCAAGATGCTGTGGCTGGGCGACAAGGAATCTGATCTCGGCGATGATCCGGTCGTGAAATTCATGCGCCGGAAATTCAAGGTGACCGAGCAGCTCCACGGCCAGAACTTCTTTGTGCGGCAGGCTGACCAGAGGACTGGGCGTCTTGTCACCTACGTCACGCCCTTGTTCCTGGCCATGGTGCTGATCGAGATCGCCGACGTGATCTTCGCGGTGGATTCGGTGCCGGCGATCTTCGCCATCACCACCGATCCCTATCTGGTCTACACCTCGAACATCTTTGCGATCCTGGGCTTGCGGGCGCTCTATTTCGCGCTGGCGGCGATCCTGCATCGCTTCGCCTATCTCAAGCAGGCGCTGGCCATTCTGCTGGTCTTCATCGGGTCGAAGATCTTCGTGGCCGACCTCCTCGGCTGGGAGAAGTTCCCCGCCTCCTGGTCGCTGGGCGTCACCTTCGCCATCTTGGCCTCGGGTGTCCTCTATTCGCTGTGGCGGACGCGACCCACCAAATCCGGCATCGTTTCGTGAGGATCGATATGGACCGACTGATCTCTGGTTACCGCCGCTTCCGCACCGAAACCTGGCCCGCCGAGCGCGATCGTTACCAGGCGCTGGCCAAGCGCGGTCAGCGACCGGAAACGCTGGTCATCGCCTGCTCCGATTCCCGGGTCGATCCACAGACCGTGTTCGGCACAGGCCCCGGCGAACTGTTCGTCGTGCGCAACGTGGCTGGACTGGTGCCGCCCTACCAGCCCGATGCCGGCTATCATGGCACCAGCGCCGCCCTTGAGTTTGGTGTCCGCGTCCTGAAGGTGGCGCGCATCGTCGTGCTGGGCCACGCGCGCTGCGGCGGGGTACAGGCCATCGTCGAGGGGGCACCTGCGGAAGCGCAGGATTTCGTCGTCCCCTGGATGAGCATTGCCAAATCCGCCCTCGACGCGGCGGCGCATCGTCATGGTCATGAAGAGGAGAGGCACTCTCGGCTCGACCTGTGCGAGGCCGAGGTGGTGCGCGTGTCGCTGGCCAATCTCCTGACCTTCCCCTGGATCAAATCCGCGGTGGCGGGGAGCCAGCTGGCCCTCCATGGCTTCCGCTTTGACATCCATACCGGGACACTCGCCCGGATCACGGTGGATGGATTCGAGGCGGTGGTCTAAGGCCGCCCCTCCCCCCGTTATCCGGGGCAGACGCCATCCCGAATGCAAAACGGCCGCCCCTCGGGGCGGCCGTTCGCGAACCTTGCGGCAAGTGACTGCCGTCTTAGTCGTTGTTGTTCTTGAGACCGATGCCGGCGAAGCGCTTGTTGAACTTGGCGAGCTGGCCGCCCGAATCGAGCAGGCGATGAACGCCGGTCCAGGCCGGGTGCGACTTGGGATCGATGTCGAGGTTGAGCGTGTCGCCCTCTTTGCCCCAGGTCGAGCGGGTCTTGAACTTGGTGCCGTCGGTCATGACGACATTGATCTCGTGATATTCCGGATGAATGTTGGCCTTCATGGCGAAAACTCCTAGTCGATACCCATGGGAATGAACCCTTGGGGTAGACCCTTGGGCGAATTTGGCCGGTTTATAACCAAGCAGGCCCTTTATGGCAAGCAGGGATATAGCCGCCAGGCCGATCCGAAATATGGTTAACGAGCTATAGACAATAGCCATTGCGGCCCCGTCCCGGGCCGGTTATTCCAGGGCCGACCACAGAAAGTACGCCCCATGGACGATTCCGAATTCGACCGCCTGGCCACCCGAACCCTCCAGCGCCTGACCCGGGCGATCGAGGATGCGATGGAGGATGTCCTGGACGATATCGAGCTGCAGGGGCCGGTCCTCACCATCAAGCTTGAGGATGGCGGCACCTATGTCGTCAACAAGCATGGCGCCAATCAGGAAATCTGGCTGTCCAGCCCGAAGAGCGGTGCTGCCCATTTCAAGCCGGACCCGGCCAGCGGCGCCTGGCTGCCGACCCGGGGCGGTGAGGCGCTCCATGACAGGCTGGAGGCAGAACTCGCCGCCGTTCTGGGGCAGCCCCTGGGCCTCCCCGCCCTCACCAGCGCGGCCTGACACGCCATGGCGCGCGGTGCCCCTCTCCCAGACCGGCCGATCTCGCGCGAGTTCCGGCGCCTCAGCGACCTCTTGCGCTTCGTCGCCCCCTATCGCCTGCGCGTCGTCGGCGGCACCATCGCCCTGCTGGTCTCGGCCAGCACGGTCCTCGCCCTGGGCAGCGGCATGCGCTATCTGGTCGATCGCGGCTTTGGCCTCGGCGATCCGCATATCCTCGACCAGACGGTGCTGGCACTGTTCGGCGTCACCGTGATCATGGCGCTTTCGACGTATGCCCG
>NZ_CAMDRA010000116.1 GCF_945906275.1 Dongia mobilis | reverse complement strand
GGCGCCAGCGACGCTGAGTATCCCCAGACAACGATCACCATTGCGCCCTTTGCCATCGGCAGGTACGAAGTGACCAAGGGAGAATTTGCCGCCTTCGTGAAGGCAGCCGGCTATCGGCCCAGCAAGAGCTGCTGGGGGCAAACATCCGGTGGCAAATGGGATTTTATCCAGGGCAACGATTGGCAGAATCCAAGTTTCGACCAGCAAGATAACGAGCCGGTCGTTTGCGTCAGTGCGGCCGATGCCGACGCTTATGTGAAATGGCTGAGCAAGGTTTCAGGTTTGCGCTATCGTCTGCCCAGCGAAGCCGAATGGGAATATGCCGCACGGGCCGGTTCCGCCGGTCTCTATTACTGGGGCGATG
Source organism: Dongia mobilis (assembly GCF_945906275.1). GTDB lineage: Bacteria > Pseudomonadota > Alphaproteobacteria > Dongiales > Dongiaceae > Dongia > Dongia mobilis_A. Next base: position 11,515 of record NZ_CAMDRA010000116.1, on the reverse strand, counting down.
ATTCCGACGATTTCTGCAGCAATGGCAACATCGCCGACGAAGCGGCCGGCCGGCATTTTGACGGGTGGCGGACGATCGATTGCGACGATCAGAATGTTTTCACCGCACCGGTCGGCAGTTTCAGGCCCAATGCTTTCGGGCTATACGACGTGTTGGGCAATGTCGGCGAATGGGTAGGGGATTGCTGGAATGATGACCTTGAAGGGATCGGCACGAACGGCAAAGCGCGGCGTTCCGGCAATTGCAATTCTCAAGTAGTCCGGGGCACCGGCTGGGATTCTGTTATCGGACAGGCGCGACTTGCTGTGCGCACATCTGTCGATACGTCGAAAGCCTATCTGTTCGACGGCTTTCGCGTCGCCCGCGGGTTCTGATCTGGCCTAGCTGCTAGGGTCCAACGATCAGGCAATCACCGCCAGCTGCCTTGATATCCTCACAGGTGGCAGCAGCGGCGCTGCGGTCGGCAAAGGGGCCGGCCTGCAGGCGATAGAAGATGCCCTTGGTGCCGAGATCGGCTCTCTCGACATGGAGATCCAGGTTATCCAGCGGCGCACCGATGCGCCTTTTGAGGCGCTTCCATTCGCCCTCGACATCACCTTCATTCGGCACTGAGGCGAGCTGCAGGCGATAGCCACCGTCAATTGCCGGCGCGGCGGCTGGGTCCGGGAGAGATGCAATCTCGGTCTCTACAGCTGCAGGCGCTGGTGCAGCTTCCACGACAGGCGCCGCCTGATATTCCGTTGCAGCCGCTTCGGATTCCGTCTTGGCTTCGTTGCGCTGGGCGGCCGAAAGGCGCTGGCCGACCACGACCTGGTTGGTCTCGGCGACGACGCGCGAGACGCCTGGCGAGGCGCCCCGAGCAGCAAGCGACAGCCACTTATAGGCCTCGGTATCGCTCTGCTCGACACCTTCACCCTTGGCATACATCACACCGAGCCGGGCCTGGGCATCCGGTTCACCGGCCTGGGCCGCCTTCTTGAGCAATGTGATACCTTCTTCCATCGAACCGGCGTGACCGCCGAGATAGAGCGAGGCCAACTTCCAGGTCGCAAAGCCGTCACCGGCTTCGACGAGGGGCTGGAGCGCTGAAACGGCTGCATCATAATCCTTGGCGGCGATGGCAGCTTCGGCGGCGGCAAGGTCAGCCTGCGCCGGGATGGCCTGGATCAGCAGGAAGGGCAGGCACGCAAGGGCCATGGTCGCCAATTTGAACTGGCGGCGGATGCTGCCCGCTGGCAGTGATAGTGCCGACGCGACCATGAAAGTTCTCCAAGGATGCTAAGTAGATACAAATCGCTCACATCATAGACAGTAGGTTCGAGTCGCGTCGATGCCGCTTATGCTTGCGACAAGCCCGCCCCTTATTTGGCATTTCCCTCAAGTAAGACCTTCTTTGGGCAATTCCCCACGCCAGTTGCTCCTGCCGCCAACCTGCTGTGTCGAGCGCGCCCTATAAGGACCCTTGAGGGACAACTGTGACGCATTCGGATCGCGTCAATGTGACGCCTTAGAATGGTCGACGGAGCGTGCGATATTTCATATGCTAAATTGCTGACATAGCGAGGTTTCAGTGCCGCTCTTGCTCAAATTCATGTTTCGCCATGCGCTCGCCGGCTTTGCCATGGCGATTGTCTTTGTGGCGCTGATCCTTGTGCTTGACCTCGGTGGGTTGGCAACCTTGGTAAGCACGTCCGAGATCGGCGTTCTTGCCGTTGCGTTGCTGACGTTCTTCACCGGCCTGACCTTTGCCAGTTTGCAGATGGGCATTGCCGTCATGTCGATGAAGCCGCAGCCGGAAGATGACGAACCTGCCGGCTCAAGGCAGTCCGTCGATCAGTGGGAGTTGCAGCGAGTGCCCATAGTCGTGCGGAAACGGCGCTAGGCTCTAGGCGGCAAAGCCACCCGACTTGCGCCGGCTGTCCTCATCGAACAGCGAGGCCAACTGCTCAAGCACCGTGCCACCCAGTTGCTCCGCATCGACCAAGGTCACCGCGCGGCGATAGTAGCGTGTGACGTCATGGCCGATGCCGATGGCCACCAGTTCAACCGACGAGCGCGTCTCGATCCAATCAATCACGTCGCGCAGATGATGTTCAAGATAGTTGCCGGGATTGACCGACAACGTCGAATCATCGACCGGGGCACCGTCCGAGATCACCATGAGGATCTTGCGCTGTTCCGGCCGCACGGCGATGCGGTTGTGGGCCCAGAGCAGGGCTTCGCCGTCGATATTCTCCTTCAGGATACCTTCGCGCAGCATCAGGCCCAGATTCTTGCGGGCGCGCCGCCAGGGAGCATCTGCCGATTTGTAGATGATGTGGCGCAGATCGTTGAGGCGCCCCGGATTGGACGGCTTGCCCGCCGCGATCCAACTCTCGCGTGACTGGCCGCCCTTCCACATGCGCGTGGTGAAGCCGAGGATCTCGACCTTGACGCCGCAGCGTTCCAGCGTGCGGGCCAGGATGTCGCCGGTCATGGCTGCGACCGTGATCGGGCGGCCGCGCATCGATCCGGAATTGTCGATCAGCAGCGAAACGACCGTATCGCGGAACTCGGTATCGCTTTCCTGCTTGTAGGATAGCGGCAGGTCGGGATTGACGACCACGCGCGGCAGACGGGCGGCGTCGAGAATGCCTTCCTCCAGATCGAAATTCCACGAGCGATTCTGCTTGGCGAGAAGGCGACGCTGCAGGCGGTTGGCAAGTTTCGCCACCACGGTCTGCAAGGCAGTCAGTTGCTGGTCCAGCAACTGACGTAACCGCGCCAGTTCTTCCGGGTCACACAGATCAGCCGCGTCGACGACTTCGTCGAACTGGGCGGTGAAGGGTTTGTAGGGCGTTTCGTTGCGACGGCTGAGATCGGGTTCGTTGCGGCGCTTGGGCGAGCCTGGCTTTTCATCGCCTGTCTCGGCGTCCATCTCCATCTCGGTCTCGTCGGAATCGACGTCCTTGGCTTCCGCCGCGGCGCTTTCGGCCGCTTCCGATTCCAGTTCCATCTGGCTGTCGGACTTCTGCTGGTCCTTGCCCTTGGTCTGTTGCTGGTCGTCAGGATTGTCCTGGTCGGAATCGTCCTGGTTTTCCTGCTCCTCGTCTTCCGGGTCGAAATCGTCTTCGGACGCCTCCAACTCCATGTCGGCCAGCAAGCGCCGTGTCGCCTTGGCATAGGCCTTTTGATTACCGAGCGTCTCGCCCAGTCGCTCGATATCCTCGCGCACTTTCTGTGGCAGATCACTGCGCCACAGATCGACCATGCTCTTGGCAAGCTCCGGCACGGCCTGGCCGGTCAGAGTTTCGCGGGCAAGGAGGCGCAGCACATCGGGCAGCGAGCCTTCCTGGCGGGAAGCCACGCGCACGAAGCCTTTCTGCCGGCAATGCTCGTCGAGCGCCGCATTGAGATTCTGCTTTACGCCATCCATGCGCCTGGCGCCGATTGCTTCGACGCGCGCCGTTTCCAGCGCCTGGAAAATCTCGCGTGCGAGCTGGCTCTTGGGTGCCTCGCGAGCGTGGATCTTCGGGTTGTGGTGCTTGAGTTTCAACGCGATGGCATCGGACTCGCCGCGGGTCAGCGCCACGTCCGCCGCCGGCAGGTGCCGGCCGGGCAGAGGCAAACGCGCTTCATTGCCACTGATGCCACTCGGTCCCTGATTGGGGGCAAAGCTCACCTGCAGTTCCGGATTGCCGGAAATGGCGCGCATCGTCGCACTGGTGACGCGGCGGAATTCCTCGACCGGATTCTTCGGTCCCGACATCGCTGTCCTCTGATTCCGCTCGTTTACGCCCGGATCTGGGCTTGCGTGGCGGCGTCTTTGAGGTCCTGTCCAAAGCAGCGCTGGTAATATTCGGCCACCACCGGCCGTTCCAGTTCATCGCATTTGTTGAGGAATGAGACGCGGAAAGCAAAGCCCACATCGCCGAAGATGCGCGCATTCTCGGCCCAGGTGATGACAGTACGGGGGCTCATGACGGTCGAGATGTCGCCATTGATAAATCCGGCGCGGGTGAGCTCGGCGCAGGCGACCATGGCGTTGACCGACTTTCGGCCGGCCTCGTTGTCATAGGTCGGCGACTTGGCGATGACGATATTCACTTCGTCATCATGCGGCAGATAGTTCAACGTGGCGACGATGTTCCAGCGGTCCATCTGACCCTGGTTGATCTGCTGCGTGCCATGATAGAGGCCGGTCGTGTCGCCAAGACCCACGGTGTTCGCAGTGGCGAACAGGCGGAAGGCCGGGTGCGGGCGGATGACCTTGTTCTGGTCGAGGAGCGTCAGCTTGCCTTCGACTTCGAGCACGCGCTGGATGACGAACATCACGTCCGGACGGCCGGCATCGTATTCGTCGAACACCAGCGCGGTCGGGTGCTGCAGCGCCCAGGGCAGCAGGCCTTCGCGATACTCGGTCACCTGCTTGCCGTCCTTGAGGACGATCGCATCCTTGCCGATAAGGTCGATACGGCTGATATGGCTGTCGAGATTGACGCGGATGCAGGGCCAGTTGAGGCGCGCCGCGACCTGCTCGATATGGGTCGATTTGCCGGTGCCGTGATAACCCTGGATCATGACGCGGCGGTTGAAAGCGAAGCCCGCCAGGATGGCCATGGTGGTGTCATGGTCGAAGCGATAGCTGTCATCGACGTCGGGAACGAGCTCGGTGCGCTGGCTGAAAGCCGGCACCTGGAGATCGGAATCGAGGCCAAACATCTGGCGGACCGAGATGTTGATGTCGGGGGTCGAGGCCTTGTCGACTTGGGCGAGGTTCTGGGTGACCATGATGTGGGGCTCGTCAGCTCGTTAACGTCTTCAAAAGGTGGCTCTTTTTAGGGCAATTCCAGGATGATGACTAGGTCATTCCCTGCAAAGCAGCCCTGCTTTGTGGCAGGTTTGCTTCTGTGCCCAACAAATAAGCATGAAAGGGGCCAAAAGGGCGGGGGAATCACTCAATCGCGGCGCGTTTCAGCGTGCTGTAGGCCTGATTGATCACTTTCAGCTTTTCCTCGGCCACCTTATCGCCACCGTTGGAATCCGGGTGCAACTGCTTGGCCAGTATCTTGTAGCGCGTCTTGATGGCGTCCCACTCAACGGGCGGGGCCAGATCCAGCACTGCCAGCGCCTGCTCTTCGGTCGACAGTTTGCGCCGCGCCCTTGCCCGCGCTTCCTTTTCAGCTTGGCGTTTGGCCTGGCCCATGCGCGCTTCTATCTCCGCCTGGACCTCTTCGGGGAACAGATCAAAACGTGTGCCGGCGGCGAACTTATACTGTCTTCCACTGGCCGTCCGCTGACCAAGCTTCCAGGTCGGGCGGTCGCCCACAATCGAGGAACGCACTGACTTCTCGATTTCCTCGGGTCCCATGCCGGAATAGTAATCCCACGTCCGGTTGTATTCCCGCACATGGTCCAGGCAGAACCAGTAGTAATCGTTCAGGCGGTCACGCGCCTTCGGCGCCCGGAACGTACCAGATTCCTGGCAGCCGGCATGGTCGCAGGTCGTCGGTCGCGGCGGTGGGTCTGGATCGAACTGGCGCCGGCGCCGGTGACGGATGGTCTGTTCTTTCGACATGAAGTTAAGTATGAGGGGCAGGGCGCTGTCCTGCAAGGGCGGCGCCGACGGCCGGATGACATGTCGCAGCCTAACCCAGTGTCGCGACGTAATTTTTTTTGATGGACCCAGACCCATGACGATTTGCCCCTGTGGCTCAGGTAAAGAACTCGAGGCATGCTGCCTGCCATTGATCAACGGAGCGGCGGCTCCTTCCGCCGAAGCCTTGATGCGGTCGCGCTACACGGCCTTCAAGCTGGGCAATCTCGACTATGTCGACAGCACCCATGCCAGCGACATGGCGGAACCGTTCGATCGCGAACATGGCCAGGTCATGGTCGATGAAATCGATTGGCGCGGCCTTGAGATCATGAAGGTGGTCGGTGGCGGTGCGGACGACCAGACCGGTGAGGTCGAGTTTACGGCGCGTTTCAAGCGGCAGGGTCAGACCGGAATCCATCATGAGCGCGCCACTTTCCGTCGCGAGCAGGGTCGCTGGGTCTATGTCGATGGCGAGATCAACCCGAAGGCACCCACGCGCCGGGTCGTTCAGGTGGGCCGCAATGATCCATGCCCCTGCGGCTCCGGCAAGAAATACAAGAAGTGCTGCGGCGCAGCCGCCTAAGGAGCCAGATCATGGGACAGGTTGCCGATGGAATGACTGCAAAGCTTCGGGCTGCGTTCGACCCTGAGCAGCTCAATGTCATCGACGAAACCAACCAGCATCACGGGCATGCCGGCTGGAAGGAAAGCGGTGAGACCCATTTCAAGGTCGAAATCACTGCCGCGGCCTTTGCCGGCAAGAGCCGCGTTGACCGGCAGCGCCTGGTCTATGGCGTGCTGGCCGAGGATCTGGCGGGACCGGTCCATGCCCTTGCCCTGGTCGTGAGGGCGCCGGGCGAAAGATAATCGGACATGGCCGATTGGAGGGTAATTGAAAGATCCTCCGACTTTCCCTACCTGTTTTAAGCGCAATAACTATCTTATTGAGCAAATAAAGATTAACGCGAATTTCGCTTCTGTTTGCAGCCCTTGCACGAATATTTTTCCAAACTGCCTTCGATTAGTCTTGAAAAGGACAAAATGAGTCCTTTATATTTTTAGAATGATCGAGAAACGGCGAAACAAGACTTACGGACAATGCCGATTAGCCCTGCACCCGGATGCGGCGGTGGCGATGACGCTCCGGCGCATGCTGGCCGCCTATGCCGATCTGCTGGCCTGGCTAGATGCGACGGTGCCGGAATCCCAGTCGGCGGACCTGGTGGCGCTGCACCGGCAATATTACGAACCTGCCCGCGCACGGTCGCGTCTGCCGGCGCAAAGCGTGGTGTTGGCTCTGAGGGATTGGGCACAGCGACGCAGGGGCCAGATCATCGAGGGCATGCCCTATGACGAGAAGTTGTTCTCGGTGCGCGGTATCCAGACCCTGTCGCTGGCGACGTTGGACGGCAGGGTGATCGTACCTTTCTCTGTCGCCGATTACGGCGAGAACTGGCGCGGCAGCGCGCCGGCCCGCCTTGTGGATCTTGGGTCACGCTTCGAGTTCTTGATTTCGGCCGAACTTGCTTTTGTTGAAACCGCCTTGAAGGAGAAGAACATGGCGACGGAAAGTGCTTTGAACAGGATCGGGCGCGTCATTTCCGGCATGACTCACGCAGCCATCACGGCGGCAGAGCAAAGCAATCCGCAGGCGGTCATGGAGCAGGCGATCCGCGACATTGATGGCGCAGCAGACGAAGTTCGCATCGAGCTTGGCAAGGCGATGGCGGAACAGCACCGCGTCGACGCCCGCCGCAAGGAGTTGATGCGCGAACGTGATGCGCTGGAGGAGAAGATCCGGCTGGCCGTCGGAGAGGGTCGTGATGACCTCGCGGAAAGCGGCATCGCGCGCCAGATGGATATCGAGGCCCAGGCCGGCGTTCTTGATCGGCTCCTCGCCGATGTGGCCGACCGCATTGCCCAGCTCAACCAGTCCCTGGATGCCGTCAAGGCCAGTCGCCGCGAGGCGGAAGAACGCCTCCTCGAAATGCGCCAGGCGCAGCGCAATGTCGAAGCTGATGTTACTGGCCCCGCAGGCACGGCGAAAAACGGCGCCGCGGCCAAGGTTGAACGGGCCACAGCGGCAATCTCCCGCGTCAGCGGCGTGCCGAGCGGCCCAGGCCAGGAACAGGCCAACGCCATCGACGAGTTGAATCGCATGGCGCGCGATCATGCAATCAAGGAACGCCTGGCGCGCCTTAAGGCCGACAAAAAGGGCTAACCTAGAGCGACGAGGGGTAACCACGTGAACGACGGGTCTGTGCTGGAGTTTCTTTCGGGATCTGGTACCCGGCCATTTGCGATTGCAGGCTTGATCCTGATTGGTCTGCTGGTGATTGAAATCGTCAGCATGCTGATGGGCGTCTCTCTGTCGGCCAAGATTGATGCGCTGTTCGACGTTGACTCGCCGGACGCGCCCGATCTCGACCATGGCGGGATTGCTGCAAGCGGTCTCGATGTGCATGCCGGCGAAGGCAGTCTGTTTGGCACGGCCTGGGACTGGCTCAATGCCGGCCGTGTGCCGCTGCTGGTCTGGCTGATGGGCCTTCTTGGTGCATTCACTGCCTTCGGCTACATCATCCAGGCATTGGCGCATCTCGTCATTGGCTTCCTGCCGGCCTTCATGGCCGCTGTTCCTGCGGGTGTCCTGGCGATCCCTGCCACGCGCAATGTCAGCCGCCTGATCGGCCGAATCGTGCCGCGCGATGAAAGCTATGTGGTGACTCGCGACGACCTCATCGGCCTCACCGGTACTGTCTCGCTGGGGCCGGTGACGGAACAGGAGATTGGCCGCGTGCTGGTAAAGGACGCTCACGGCAACAGGCATCTGACCTGGGTACGGGCGGCCGGACCGGGAATCGACCTGCCCACCGGCACCGTCGTGTTGCTGACCGAGCGGCGCGGCACTGAGTACCTCGTCATCGCTGCTGACCCTGATCTGGTCGTCTAGTGCACATCCAAAATCTGCAATCTGTTTTGTGTCGTGGCAGAGGCTGATGGTCAGCTGCCGCGCGACATTGGGAGGGAACTGAGATGTTTGATCTGGTGACTGCTGTTGCCTTGCCGGCGGTGATCGGTCTGGTCGCTATCCTGGCGATCGGTCTGGTGATCGCGCGTCTGTATGCCAGAGCCGAAAAGGATCGCTCCTACGTTCGGACTGGCCTCGGCGGGCAGAAGGTGGTGCTCGATGGCGGTTCGATCGTCCTGCCGGTGTTCCAATCGATCCGCTGGGTCAATCTGCAGACACTGCGCCTCGACGTGCGGCGCGAGAATGCCGAAGCGATGATCACCAAGGATCGTATGCGCGTCGATATCGGTGTCGAGTTCTATGTGCGTGTTAAGCCCGATCAGCAGTCCATTGCGCTTGCCGCGCAAACCTTGGGCTATCGCACCAACGAAGCCGATCAGTTGCGTGAACTCGTGGAAGCGAAGTTCGTCGATGCCTTGCGCTCGGTCGCTGCCACCATGGTGCTGGCCGATCTGCAGGAAAAGCGCGCCGATTTCGTCAAGCGTGTCCAGGAGACCGTGGCGAGCGAACTTGAGCTCAACGGCCTTGAACTGGAAAGCGCTTCGCTCACCAAGCTCGACCAGACCGACACCAAGTACTTCAACCCGAACAATGCGTTCGACGCTGAAGGCCTGGCTGCCCTCACCAAGATCACGGAAGCCAAGCGCCAGGAGCGGAACTTGACGGTCCGCAACGCTGAGGTCGCCATCGCGCAGCAGGATTTGGAGGCGCGACAGAAGACGCTTGAGATCGACCGCCAGAAGAAGGAAGCGGAGCTTTCGCAGGAGCGCGACATCGTCAACAAGACGGCTGAAACCCGCGCGGCCGCGGCGCAGAAGGAGGCTGAGGCTCAGCGCGCGGAGAACGAGGCGCGCATCACCACCCAGCAGGCCGTGGCGCTGCGCGAGGCGGAAGCCAAGCAGGCGCAGGAGCAGGCGCGCATCGCCGCGGAACTGGCCATTCAACAGCGCAAGATCGAGGCGGACCGTACCGCCGAAACGCTGGCCATTGGCAAGAAGCGCGACATTGAGCTGGCCGATCAGGACCGGGCGATTGCCGTTGCTGACCGCAGCCGGGCTGAATCCGACGCGCGAGCTGAAGCCGAGAAGTCGCGAGCCCTTGCCATCGCCGCGGAAGAATCGGTGGCAACCGCGCAGCAGGTGGCGATCGCAGAGCGCGAGCGGCAGATCGCAGTGCTGGCGGCACGCCAGGCAGCGGAACAGGAGGCGACAAAGGTCACTGTCCAGGCGCAGGCTGAGCGCAACGCTGCCGATGACCGCGCCGAAGCGGTCCGTACCTCGGCCAAGGCGGATTCCGACGCGGCGCTGATCCGTGCCGAGGCCCAGGCCAAGACCTACGAGGTCGAAGCCGAAGGCCAGCGCAAGATCAATGAGGCGCGCAATGCCTTGTCGGCGGCAATGGTCGAACTGGAAATCATGCGCGAACGCCTGCGCATCATTCCGGTGGCGATCGCTGAATCCGTTCGTCCGCTGGAGAAGATCAGCGACGTGCGTATCATCGACATGGGTGGCGGCCTGCCCGGCAGCAAAGTCGCTGGCGACAATGGCGGTGGTCGGATGGACGGCCTGATGGGGCAGTTGCTGTCTTATCGCGCCAACGCACCGGTGATCGACCAACTGTTGAAGGAGGCCGGCTTCACTGAAGGCGGCGATCTGGTGAACAGGCTCCTGGGCGGTGCACAGCCGGTGCCGCAAGCTGGCAAAGGTGAGACAATTGGCGGGCAAAGCTCGGCCGCGGAGTAGCCAAGCCATAGCGTTTCAGGAAAGCCGGGCGGGCCGAAAGGTCAGCCCGGCTTCTTGTTGTCAGTCGGTCCTTCGTAGAATTGCGGCCAGTGGGTTTTCACAACCTCGCTATTGCTGGCCAAAGCGTGGCAGGTGTCGAGGAAAGCGGGACGCTTGCCAGGAATGGTTTCGGCCGGTGGACCTTCGCTCTTGCTGATGCCCGAGTCGCGCTTGGCTTTTTCGCGCCAACCATAAATGGTTTGAAAGGCGACCGTGCCCATGGCTCGCAGCATCTCCACATGATGCGTGCAGCCATGCGCCCCGGTAAAGCTGTTGCGCAAGGTTCGTGACCAGCCCTTGGCGATCGTCGCCCCCTTGAGGATGTCGAATGCGGGCGTGATGGCATCGCAGATCGCAAAGGGCGAGGCCGCCGTCACCACCGCTATATCCCGCACCATGAAATGATCGTCGAGGGTAAGGCGGATCACCATGTCATGGACCGGTTCCCCGGGCCTGACCTCACCGCGCCAATCGTTGGGAAAGGCATAATCCTTGGTGTCGACCATGCGTCCTTCGATATCAAACAGCCCGTCCGCGCGCCGATAACCACGAAAATCATAACGCCTGGTGTGGAGCCCTTCGCGTGTCGCGGGATGGGGCAGTTCTTTCAGGGGCCTGGTCATGTGGCGCGCCCACCCTTCGCACCAGCCTTGCTCGCGCCATTGGGTAGGATGGTGTGGCCGGCTGGCGGTGTTACTTTGATTCGAGTCAATTGGTTTCGATGCCGTTCCAGAATCTGGAAGCGGAAGCCGAAGAATGCGAACACCTGACCCGCAGATGGAATCTGCTGCGCTTCGTGCAGCACGAGGCCGGCGACGGTCGAGGCTTCTTCATCGGGCAGGCGCCAGCCGAATTCGCGATTGAGATCGCGGATGGTGACAGTTCCATCCATTTCGAAACTGCCGTCAGGGTGCAGACCCACACCCTCGACCTTGACGTCATGTTCGTCGGCGATGTCGCCGACGATCTCTTCAAGAATGTCTTCCAGGGTGACGATGCCCATAAGCGCGCCATACTCGTCAACCACGATGGCGAAATGTTCGCGCCGGCTGCGAAAGGCCTCCAGCTGAGCGAGGAGGTTTGTCTGATCCGGGATGAACCAGGGCGTCGAGGCGAGGCCGACGACGT
>NZ_CAMDRA010000115.1 GCF_945906275.1 Dongia mobilis | reverse complement strand
CATTCGCGGTCGGGCAGGAAGGCAACCTTGTCCTCCATGCCGCGGCGATGCTTGCGGCACCAGTCCGCCACCGGCGCCACGTCGACGCGGCGGTCGCAGATGATGCTGGCGACCTGTTCCGGCGCAAGCGCCTCGAGCGCTGTATGCCATACCGTGGGCGGCGCGATCAACTGCGCCGGCGGCTGCTTGCCCTTGGCCAGGGCGACGACGTCAACCGGCACCTTCACGCTGGTGGTCAGGCGCACGCCCTTTTCCTCGCGGCCGTCACGGCGCACCTGGACGATCACCGCATCGCCTTCCGTTGGCTGTGCGCCTTGGCGCTTCAGCGGGAGCAGGCCCGGTTTATCAAGACCAATTTCGACGAAGGCCGCGTTGAGGCTCTGCTCGACCCGCAGCACACGGCCGAGATAGACACCGCCCGCCAGGCTGCCCTGTCCCGGCTTTTCCACGATGGCCTGGATCAGGCGATCGTCCGCCCAGCGATAGAATTCGGTGCGCTCGGGATGGAGGCTGAGGAAGATCTGTTCGCGCATCTCGCTCATGACCTGAAGCCAAGGCCAGTCAGCATCGCGTAGGCATCGCTGAGGCTGAGGCCGACAACATTGCTGTAGGAACCGCTGATCGACGGAATGAACGCCGCCGCCGCACCCTGGATGGCATAGCCGCCGGCCTTGCCATGCCATTCGCCGCCGGCAAGATAGTGCTCGATCTCACTCTTTTCCAAGCGCTTGAAGATGACGTTGGTCGACACCACGCGGATGGCCTGACGCCCATCGGCCGCGGCAATGGCGATGCCGCCCACCACCTTGTGGCGCCGGCCGGACAGCAGTTCCAGGCAACGGCGCGCTGTAGCTGAATCTTCCGCTTTCGGCAGGATACGGCGGCCGAGCGCCACGACCGTATCGGCTGCCAGCACATAGGCGCCCGGATGCCGTGCCGCGACCGCGGCAAGCTTGTCCCCGGCAATGCGCCGCGCATAGGCAGCCGGTAACTCATGAGGCCGGGCGGTCTCATCGACTTGCGGCGCATCGATGGCGTCTGGCCGCAAGCCAATCTGCGCCAGCAGATCGAGCCGCCGCGGCGAGGCCGAGGCCAGGATGAAAGGCGCCTTATTGATTGGCGCCTCGATGATTGGCGCCTGGGCGCCGGAACTGGTCAAATCATGATCCTTCGTAAAATTCGGGCGGATCATACTGATTTGGCGCCAATGCTCACTTGCAGTCCGATTCTCCGCTAACTCCCCAGGGCGTATCGATAATTATCTTCCAGCCCTAAATCTGTGGAGCGCCCTGCATGGGGAAGCGGTCGCGGATGCGCTTCATCAGTCCGTCGCGCACGGCGCGGTAGGCGTCCAGCCGGTCTTCGCGGCTGCCTTCGACGATGGTGGGATCCATGGTGTTCCAGAACTCGACGTCACAGGCCATGGTGCGCGTCATGTCGACGGCCTTGTGCTGCGCTTCCGGCGAGAGCGAAATGATAAGGTCGAAGGAATTATCCTCGAGATCGTCAAAGGTCTTCGAGCGATGCTTCGTCACATCGATGCCGATCTCATCCATCACCGCCACGACAAACCCATCGACTTCCTGTGCGCGGACGCCCACTGAGTCGACGAACACGCGCGTTCCATGAAGATACTTCATGATGGCTTCCGCCATCGGCGAGCGCACGGAATTGTAGGTGCAACAGAAGAGCACGCTGCCGGGGAGGACCTGCGGCATGCAGCCTCACATCTTGACGTGCAGCGCACAGATCAGCGTGAACAGCCGCCGTGCAGTATTGAAATCGACTTCGACCTTGCCCACGAGGCGTTCGCGCAGGATTTCAGACCCCTCATTGTGCAACCCGCGCCGCCCCATGTCGATGGCTTCGATCTGCGAGGGCGATGCCGATTTGATAGCCTGGTAGTAGCTTTCGCAGATATCGAAATATTCCTTCACGATACGGCGAAAGGGCGAGAGCGAGAGGATGAACTTGTAGAGCGGCGCGTCGGTCGGATCCTTGATGTCGAAGACCAGCCGGTTCTCCTCGATCGACAGGCCCAGATGATAGGGGCCAACATGTTCGATGGCGGGCCGGAACTCGTTTTCTTCCAGGAGATCGAAGATGGCGACGGCGCGTTCGCGCTCCACCTCGGGCGAGCGACGGGCCGTCGATTGCTCATCGAGATCGATGCGGATCAGGCGACCGCCAGCACCTTGTCCGGACGCATCATCGCCACTCATTCAGGCAACTGCCAGACGCACGCGTTCGACGAGATCGCCGATCTCGCGCGGATAGGTCTTCATCGCCGTCCGGTTGACGATAAGGCGAGATGTGATATCGGCAATGCGTTCGATCTCGACCAGATTGTTCGCCTTGAGCGTTGCACCGCTGGAGACAAGATCGACGATGCGGCGGCACAAGCCAAGAGTGGGTGCGAGTTCCATCGCGCCAGAGAGCTTGATGCACTCGGCCTGCACGCCACGGGCCGCAAAGTGGCTCTGTGTGATGTTGGGATACTTGGTCGCGACACGGATATGCGACCATCGGCTGGGATCATCGGTCGCCGACAGGTCGGCCGGTTCCGCGACCGACAGGCGACAATGGCCGATTCCGAGATCGACCGGCGCATAGATTTCCGGATAGTCGAATTCAAGAAGCACATCATTGCCGGCCACGCCCAGCTGCGCTGCGCCGAAGGCCACGAAGGTCGCGACGTCGAAGCTGCGCACGCGGATGATTTCCAGCTTCGGGTCATTGGTGCGGAACCTGAGTGCGCGTGAATTTTCGTCCGCGAACTCGGCTTCCGGTTCGATCCCCGCTTTTTTCAGGACCGGCAGAACTTCCTTGAGAATGCGCCCCTTGGGAAGTGCCAGGACAAAGATGTCGCTCATCCCCGCCCCTTGGCCGCAGCCGCCATTTCGCGCTCATGATCGGGGCGCCACTGGGTCGGCCATCCTTCGCCCATATCCTTGAGGAAGACGCTCATTTCGGAAACCGTCAATTGGATGATGCCGCCACCGGAAAAGACCAGGTTGAGATTTGACCCGTCAAATTGCAGGGTCAAAAGCGACAGGAACTTGCCACGCTGCTTGAGGTCGACGTCGCGGCTGCGCACCGCTGTCACCTTGTCGACGCACAGGCCGCAATGAATGCGTTGTTCGGTGTCGAAGTAATCGTCGGCATCGTGAAAGCTGGCATCATCGCCCGATGACCTGCCGGTCGTGGGTCCATGTCGCCCGGCTGGCTGTCGCTCCCAGCGAAAGCGATTGAGGAGCATGATGAACCGCTGCTCCCCGGCCAGGTACTGGACCTCGGAGATCGGGACCAGTGCATCCTGCAGGCAGGCAGCGACGATCGCCAGATCCTCGGCATCCTTTGCGATCAGCCGCATGTCGGTCGCGTTGGCCGCCTTTGCCATGCTCTACTCCGCTGCCCCATCCGACAGGCGTTCGATTTCCGCACCACAGGCCGAAAGCTTGGCCGTCAGTTTTTCATATCCACGATCCAAATGATAGACGCGGTTGAGGAACGTGTCCCCCTCCGCCGTGAGGCCGGCCAGCACCAGCGACACACTGGCGCGAAGATCCGTCGCCATGACCTGCGCACCGGTCAGTTTCTTGACGCCGCGCACCATCGCCGACGAACCATGCACATTGATGCTGGCGCCCATGCGGGTCAGCTCCGGCACATGCATGAAGCGGTTCTCGAAGATCGTCTCGGTGATCATCGAGGCACCCTCGGCGGTCGTCATCAGCGCCATCATCTGCGCCTGCAGATCGGTCGGGAATCCCGGAAACGGCTCGGTCATGACATCAACACCGTTGAGCGCGCCATTCTGGCGCTTCACCAGCAGTCCGCGCGGCGTTTCGGTGAGGGAGACGCCGGCCTGGGTCAGGGTCGAGGCTGCAGCGCCGATCAGATCATGATGCAACCCCACCAGCTCGACTTCGCCGCCGGTGATCGCTGCCGCCA
The DNA here is from genome assembly GCF_945906275.1 of Dongia mobilis. Classification (GTDB taxonomy): domain Bacteria; phylum Pseudomonadota; class Alphaproteobacteria; order Dongiales; family Dongiaceae; genus Dongia; species Dongia mobilis_A. The sequence goes on along the minus strand of NZ_CAMDRA010000115.1, from coordinate 7,928 downwards.
TCGCATAGGTGCCGGCCTCGATGCGATCAGCGACGACGCTGTGGGTACAGCCATGCAGTCTGTCGACACCGCGAATTTTGAGGTGGTCCGTGCCGATCCCTTCGATCTGCGCGCCCATGGCGTTGAGGCAATTGGCCAGGTCGGCGATTTCAGGTTCCCGCGCTGCGTTGATGAGATGTGTCTCACCCCTGGCCAGCGTGGCTGCCATCAGCAGATTCTCGGTGGCGCCGACCGACACTTTCGGGAAAGTAACTTCGCCACCCTTGAGACCGCCAGGCGCCCTGGCGATGATGTAGCCGGAATCGAGTTCAATCTCGGCACCCATCTGCTGGAGGCCCTTGATATGCAGATCGACCGGCCTGGTGCCGATCGCGCAACCGCCCGGCAGCGATACCTTGGCCTGGCCGTGGCGCGCCACCAGCGGGCCCAAGACCAGAACGCTTGCGCGCATCTTGCGAACGAGATCATAAGGCGCCGTCGTTTCTGAGAGGCCCTTGGCCGAGAAAATCACGGACCGATCCTTGAGCGACTGCCGGGTCGTGACTTCGACACCAAGATGCGCCAGCAGGTTGGTCATCGTCATGATGTCGGCAAGGTCCGGCACATTGTCGAGACGGACTTCGTCATCGGTCAGCAGGCATGTGCACATCAACGGCAGGGCCGCATTCTTGGCGCCACTGATCCTGATTTCGCCCTTGAGGGCGTTACCGCCGCGAATTCGAATGCGATCCATAAGTAACTTTCCGATCCTGTCAGAGCCGCGGCAGCGTCACGCCGCGTTGGCCCATATATTTGCCAGCTCGATCCTTGTACGAGACCTCGCATGGCGAGGCGCCCTTCAAGAACAGGAACTGACAGGCGCCTTCATTGGCATAGATCTTCGCCGGCAGCGGCGTGGTGTTGGAGAATTCCAGCGTGACATGGCCTTCCCATTCCGGCTCCAGCGGTGTCACGTTGACGATGATGCCACAGCGCGCATAAGTCGATTTGCCAAGGCAGATCACCATCACGTCGCGCGGTACCCGGAAAAACTCGACCGTCCTTGCCAGTGCAAATGAATTGGGCGGGATGATGCAGACCTCGGCTTCGCGATCGACGAAGCTCTTGGGGTTGAACTGCTTGGGGTCGACGACGGCAGAATCCACATTGGTGAAGATCTTGAACTCCGGCGAGACGCGCGCGTCATAGCCATAGGACGAAACGCCATATGAAATGATTCCGTCGCGCTTCTGGCTTTCCACGAATGGCTCGATCATGCCGTGCTTTTGCGACATCTCGCGGATCCAGGTATCGGGCATAATCGACATTTGGCGGACGGTCCCCTCGAGCCTCGATGGAATGGTTGATTATTCAGGATGACGATTAACGATTCCGGCACCACAACCCCTGACTCGTTGCGGGGTGCCAACCGCGCAGTTTGTATCGGAAGGCCATCCAGGCCTCAAGGATTAGCGTGCCTATCAGTCTTGGCCACCAGGGGCTTTGACGGGATCCGCGCGGTCGCGCTGCTGGGCCTTGCGACGCTTCAAATTAGCCCGCAAAGCCTCCGCCTGGCGCCTGGCTTTGTCGTCATGCGCTGACTTGGCCGAAGCCGCGGGATCTGGCCGCGCGCCCGCCGGCTTGGTCGGCTTTCTACCGTCCCTCGCGCCCATCTCCATCCACCTTCGCTGATTGGCCCCAAGAGCCTGAATTGACACCATTTAATTACGACCAAATTGCGGCTGGGCCAAGGTCGTTTCGGGGGTTCCAGGCCCGGCGTTCACAACCCTTGCCATCGTAAACGCCTTCTGGCATGTTCCGCGCCGCTTCAACGGGCCTCACCCAAGCCCGCTGGTTACAAGCCCAAAAGGCGCCGTCGTAGCTCAGGGGTAGAGCACGTCCTTGGTAAGGACGGGGTCGGAGGTTCGATTCCTCTCGACGGCACCATTTCCCTTTGAAAACACTCAGTTTTTGCTGTGAGCGTCTTGGACCAGCCGCAGGCTGTAGGCGTAATGGCACAGATCTGCCCGCCCGACGCTGGCGAGCACAGAGCTGTGGACCGAAAATCCCGCTTCCATCGCCATGGCGACAAAGGACGGGGATTCGAAGGCAGACCACAGCAATATGACCCCATCGGGGGTGAGCTGCGCGGCCAAAGCATGGAGCCCGGCCGAGTCGTAAAGCTGGGCATTCCGCGGTGATACAAGCGCTTCCGGACCGTTATCGACATCAAGAGCGATGACGTCATAGAGCGGGCCAGTTCCAGCCCGCAGCAGATCGCCGATATCCGAGGCTAGGACGGTGACATTACCCGGCCGCAGCGGCAGCACCGTGGGCGAAATGTAGCGATCGAACCAGGCGATCACGGCGGGTGAGAGCTCTGCCACTGTGATGCTGCCTTTCTCGCCCAGCGCGCGCGCCGCCGCCGCCAGGGTGTAGCCTAGTCCGAGTCCGCCCAGCAGGATGTTCGGCGACGCCTTGCCAGAGACTTCCGCCGCCATGGTACCAAACGCCACTTCGGACTGATGTCCGAGGCCGTTCATCAATTCGAGCCCGTTGGCGCGGATCATGAAGACATCGTCCTGGCGATAGAGTTCCAGCAACCCGTCAGGCACATCGGCGCTGTCCACAAGTTCCCAGGCCATGCGGCGTCCGTCCCTCAAACCCGCTTGAAGATGAGCGACTTGTTGATGCCGCCAAAGGCAAAATTGTTCGACATCAGATAACCGATATCGAGTTGCCGACCCTCACCCATGATGTAGTCGAGGTCAGCGCAGCGCGGATCGACATTGTCGAGATTGGCCGTTTGGGCAAACCACTGGTCACGCATCATCTCGATGCCGAGCCATGCTTCCATCGCGCCGCAGGCGCCGAGCGAGTGTCCGAAATATGATTTCAAGGAATGGATCGGCATTCCGGCGCCAAGGACGGCATGCGTTGCCTCGGTCTCGGCGATGTCACCCCATTCCGTTGCCGTTCCATGGCCGCTCACGAAACCGATCGCGGATGGCGGCAGTGCCGCATCTTCCAGTGCGCCCCGCAGGGCCAACTGCATGGTCGATGCCTGCGGCTGCGTCACATGGTTTCCATCCGCATTGCAGGCGAAGCCGACGATCTCAGCGTGAATGCGCGCGCCGCGCGCCAGGGCCCGCTCCCTTTCCTCCAGGATCAGCGTGACGGCGCCCTCGCCGATGACCAGGCCATCGCGGTCACGATCATAGGGACGCGGCGTCGTCTCCGGACGGTCGTTCCTGGTGCTGGTCGCATAGAGCGTGTCGAACACTGCGGCCTCGGTAATATCAAGCTCGTCGGCGCCACCCGCCACCATCACATCGGCCTTGCCCCAGCGGATCGATTCATAGGCGTAGCCGATGCCCTGGCTGCCGGACGTGCAGGCACTGGAGGTAGGAATGACGCGGCCGGTGATGCCGAAGAACAGGCCGATATTGACCGCCGCCGTATGGCTCATCATCTGGATGTAGCTGGTGGCGTTGAGGGTCCGGGAGAAGCCATCCTTCATCATCTCGGCAAAGGCCATGACCGGCGCAGGACTGCCGAACGACGAGCCGTAGGCGATGCCCGTGCGGCCGTTGCGCAATGCCGGATCGTCCAGCATCCCCGCATCCTCCAGAGCCATCTCCGTGGCGCGGACCGCCATCCTGGCGACCGGTCCCATGGTGCGAATCTTCTTGCGGGGATAGCGATCGTCGACCGAAAAATCCTGGATTGGCGCAGCAAGGCGGGTGTTGACGCCCTCGAACCGCTCCCATGTCGGCATGTGACGAATGGCAGTCTCGCCGCGTGCCATGCGCGCACGAATATCGCCCCAGTCATTGCCGAGCGCGGTAATTCCCCCGATGCCGGTGACGACGACGCGGCGCATCAGATCATCCCGCCATTCACGGACAGAACCTGGCGCGTCACATAGCCCGCCCCTTCGGAGCAGAGATAGGAAACCGCCGCGGCGACATCGGCCGGTTGTCCGGCGCGGCGCATCGGGATCATTTTCAGCACCTCGTCCATCGGCAGACCATCAGTCATTTGGGTCTCGATCACGCCGGGTGCCACGCAGTTGACCGTGATGTTGCGCTTGGCGAGTTCAATCGCCAGTGCCTTCGTCGCGCCGATGATTCCGGCCTTGGCAGCGCTGTAATTGACCTGTCCACGATTGCCGGCGATACCGGAGACGGATGATATCGTGACGATCCGGCCACCCTTCCGCGCCGAGACCATCGGCATGACGGTCGGGCGCATGACATTGTAGAAACCGCCGAGGTCAGTATCGAGGACATCATCCCATTCCTGGTCGGTCATGGCCGGAAAGGCCGCGTCCCGCGCGATGCCGGCATTCAGCACGATGCCCCAATAGGGACCATGCTCGGCCATGTCGGCCTCAAGCGTCGCCCGGGCAGCATCGCGATCACGGAGATCGAATGCCATCAACCGCCCGTCGCTACCCTTGGCGCGAACGGCCGCCAACGTTGCCTCGGCGCCGGCCGCATCGCTGCCGTAATGCAGGACCATCGAAAACCCGTCGCTGGCCAGTTTTTCGGCAATGGCGCGCCCGATACCATTGCTGGCGCCGGTCACTAGAATCGTCCTGGTCATCTATCTTCCGTAGTCCTCGGCTTGATCCCCTGGCTTGCCAGGACGGCCGCCAAATCGGCCGGCTGATGCAGGGTAAGTTGCGCCTTGGCCGCGACGGCGTCACGGCAGCGCACCGTACAATCGAAAACCCCGGTTTCGCCATCCCGGAAAACGAGTTCGGCACGAATGTGAACGGCCTCATTTTCCCCGAACCAGGCCTGGTTGGCCGAAAAATTGCGTGTACCGAGGAGGAAACCCACACGCACCGGCCTGGCCAGGGTCAAGGCCTCCAGGCCGACGAAGGCGCCGCAGCTTTGCGCCATCCACTCGATGGCGATATGGGCGGCGATTCCCTTCCCTGGCTCGAAGAACGGCGCACCGGCGCGCACCACCAGGGCAGTCTCGATCGCCCGCCCGTCCCAGCCGGTCACCTTGTCGAGGAGGATCATCGGGCGGGCGTGGGGCAGCAGCGTCTCGATCGCAAACTCGCAGGTTTGCATCACCATTCACCCCGCCCAAGGATCAGGGCCATATTGTTGCCGCCAAAGGCAAAGGAATTGCTCATCATGGCGAAACGGTCCTTGGCCGGCAGGCGCCCCCCGACCTCAACCAGATCAAGTGCTGGAATGGCAGGATCCCGTACGCCGTCCCACACATGCGGTGGCAACAACGCGCCAAGCTCCAGCGCCAGCCACAGGAACGCCGCTTCACAGGCGCCGGCGGCACCAAGCATGTGGCCCGTCATGGCCTTGGTCGAGCTGCAGGGCACCTTCCCGCCGAACAGGCCGTGGACGGCAATGCCCTCCATGGAATCATTGAGCACCGTGCCGGTGCCGTGCAGGTTCACATAATCGATATCGGCGGCGCCAATCCCGGCATCGCCGAGGGCGGCCGACATCGCCGTCTGTGCTCCGACCCCGGCCGGGTCCGGGGCGCTGAGGTGATGGGCATCCGAGCTTTCGCCATAGCCGAGGAGGGAAATCGGTGCGGCTTCACGGCTGAGAAGAAAGGCCGCCGCACCTTCTCCGATATTGATACCGTCGCGATTACGGCTGAAAGGATTGCAGAGGCCGCGCGACATGGCGTCGAGTGAGGCAAAGCCATTGAGCGTCGTGCGGCAGATCGTGTCGGCACCACCGACCACGGCCGCATCGCAAATCCCCGCCATCAGCAACCGGCGCGCCGAGGCAAAGACCTTGGCACTCGATGAACAGGCGGTCGCGATGGTGTAGGCCGGCCCCGTGACCCGCAGCGCAGCGGCGACAAAATTTGACAGGCCACCCAACTCCTGCTGGCGATAGTCGAAGGTTGTCGGCCAATGACCTGTGCGATGGCGCACGGAAAAGGCCGCTTCACCCTCGGCAATGCCCGACGTGCTGGTCCCGAGAATGACGGCAAAGCGGTCCGCTCCATAGCGTTGACGCGCGGCCTCGATCTCCGGCGCAATTTCCTGCAGGGCCAGCAGCATCAACCGATTGTTGCGTGACTGGTATCTGTCGAAGCCGTCCGGCAGGGCCGGCAACGGCGCCGTGACGCAGCCCGCATGGAGCCGTCGATCCGACAGGATGTCGATCTCCGTCGCCAGGCCGGACCGTGTGCCGGTGAACAGCTTGCCGGCATTTTCTTCCTTGCCGGCCCCCAGCGGCGTCACCAGGCCCATTGCATGAATTCCCAGCCGACGCCGTGTCATGGCACGGCCTCAACCGATTGAACGTCGATTTCGTAACCCCAGGTATCGTTTCGATAGTGCAACCGACCATTGGTAGACTGGTCGCCGCCGGACAGATAATCGACCACCAGGATATCGGCACCATCCAACGAGACCACGCGGCGGCTGGGCGTATCCCTCAAGACCGCTCCGGATGATGCCAATGATTGCTGCAAGATCCGTGACGGCCAATAGAGGAGAATGATATCGGCCAGCATGGGGCCGGGCCGTACGGCAGATGGCAGCCAATCGGCACGCTCGGCGGTGATCCTGCCGGATCTGTCCCAGGTGACTCGCATGGCGCGCCGGCCGAGACCGTCAACACCTACCAGGAAGAAACGCTGCGCTGTGATGCTGATATGGCCTTCGAAGGCAAACACCTCGCCATCATGGCGCACGGTGATCATCTGCGACATCTCGACCGACCTCCCCAGATCGCCCGGCAGCGGCAGATCCAGCAATCGGTCCGGGGCAAAATAGGGAAGAGCGTCCCTATCCGAAATGGGGCTAGAACTGCAACCGGCAAGGAACAGCAGCATGACCGTGATAGGGGGAGCGACCAGCTTCTTCCATATCATCATGCCGGCCTCGTCTGGCGCGGATTGACGTTACCGGCTATCGGCGCCAGCAGGAACGCGATCAGCACGCCAAGCAGCATGGTGAGACCAAATGCATGCACCGCAAATACGCTGCTGAAGGCCAGCAGGCCGAAGGACAAAAGAGTTGTCGCCATGTCCAACAGCACCGCCAGCATTGTCACCAGCCGATGTGCCCGATCAGCCTCGGCGCAGAAGGTCGCATAATCGACGCCGATCGCCAGCACGAGGATGAGGCCCATGACGTGGAAGAAGCTGATACCCTCCCCTGTCATGGCAATCAACGAAGGTGCCAGAACCAGTGCTGCGAGAGGCGGTACCAGGACGATCAGGCCACCCTTCAGTCCATAGCGCCAGGCGAGTGGAACCACCATCAGCAGGGCCGAGAGGCCGATCAGCCACAAAGCGCGCTGCCGATAGGTGCCAAGCCGCTCGGTAAAATCGCCGGCCGGATCCAGCACGCGGACCCCAGCCAAACCAGATATCGCGGAGCGAAGCGCAGCTGCATCCAAGAGTCCATCCAAGGCAATCACCTGCTGCCCCGGTGCCAGGACCCATTGCTGCAGGAAGGGGAAGGCGCCGGACGCCATGGCGCGCGCCACAGTCAGCTCAGATCCGCCATCAGCATTGCTATCGGCAATGGTGCGAAGGCCCAACTGAGCCACATGTGCCGCACGATAAGGCTCATCGAGTGCCGTGCGTCTCAGGGTGCGATCGGCCTGCTTCCTGGCCAGGGATGGTACAAAATCGGCCGGTCCACGATAGGCCGCAAGGGTGCCTTGATCCCGCAGCTGTCTCAGGATCGGCGCCAACGCTTCGCCCATTTGGAGCGCGGCTTCGTCGTCGACCGCATCAATCAGCAGGAACTGCAGATTGCCGCTGGCCCCAGCCAGATTCTGGATAGCCGCCTTGTAAGCGCCGGAGCAATAATCCCTCACTGAAGCGGCCGGATAATCTGGTTGCGCCGGAGTAAAAGTCCGGCAGCAGATAGCCTTTTGCCTGATTGGCGGAAGGCGGAGGGATGAAGGGCGTGGAGTTATATGGACGGGTTCGCCATG
>NZ_CAMDRA010000114.1 GCF_945906275.1 Dongia mobilis | reverse complement strand
ATAGCTACAGGCTCAAGCAGAGCAAACGGCGCTCCCGCAACGCCCCCGCCGACAATCAGCCGGCCGACGCCGCCCAAGCCTGATCGCGAAGTGCAGGAAGGCCCCCCCGGGGGGCCTTCCTGCCAGCCTCACTGATGCAATTTTACTCCGGCGTACCGATGCATTTTGTCTCCGGCGTTGACATACCCGGCCGCTTCGCCAATTCCCGGCATCACCATCGTCATGATCCAATCGGCGGTCGTCTTCTTCAATGCCGACTATCTCAAGCGCCGGCTGCTGAAGATCGCCCGCGCCGGTGGTGGCGCGAACCATTGCCTTCTCATCGAAGCCTCCGCCGTCAACATGCTCGACAGCACCGCCATCGCCATGCTGGAGGAACTCCGCACTGAACTGGCGGCACACGGCATCACCCTTTACCTCAGCGAACTCAACAGCCGGGCGCGGAAGGCCCTCCTGCGTTCAGACTTCGCCGAACAGTTGGGCGAAGGCACGCTGTTCGCCACCACCGAAGCAGCCATTGCCGCCCATCTTGCCCGCGGCGACACGCCCTCGCCCTTGCCGACCAACTGACCTGCGCACCGCAGAAGGAACCAGCCATGCTCATCCACCCGTCCCTCGGCATCCCTGTCCGGATCTTCAGGAGCTGGCCGCGAATCCTTGGCCTGCTGTTGATGCTGCTCACCTGCCCGCCGGCATGGGCACAGGCGGATATGCCGGACAGTGACGGCGCGCGGGAAGAAACACTCACCTTCGCCAACCGGCCAATCTTCACCTTCCGCGAGACGATCGGCACGGTGACGCCGCGCGAGCGGGCCGAACTTTCCCTGGCTCGCCTGTCCGACATCGACGATGCACTCCTGTCACATGAAATCGAGCTGAAGGGAATCACCATCGGCGACCGGCAAGGCATCGTCCTCACCCTTGATGGGCGGCTGCTCTTCGGCGTGGCGCCGGGCGATGTCAATCCCGAGGCGCCCGAGACCATCGAGACCCTGGCCGCCGACGCCAAGGGAAAACTCACCGCGGCATTCGCAGCGCGCCTGGAACAGCGCCGGCCGATCGTGCTGATGCGCGCGATCGCCATTTCTATCGGCTCCGCCATTGCCCTCCTAGGGCTCGTCTGGCTCGTCTGGCAGTTGCGCATCCGCTTCAACGATTGGGCCAATGCGCTCATCGCCCGCAGCCTGCAGCGCGCGACCAAGGGCGGCCTTGATTGGCGCCGCTACGGCTATGCTTTCACCGCCCGTGTCGTCCAGCTGATGACCACCTTTACCATTCTCGCCCTGATCTATCTTTGGGTGACGCTGGTGTTGACCGCCTTTCCAGTGACCCAGCCATTGGGCGCTCAGCTCAGCCACATCCTCTTCGCGTTGATGCAGAAGCTCGGCGAGAGCGTGGTGAGCGCCATACCCGGCGTGGTGACGGTGGCCGTGATCGTGCTGCTGGCCCAGGCCTTCAATCTCAGCATCAGCAACGTCATCGAAGCGGCCGAACAGGGCAATGTCCGTATCCCGCTGATCGACCCCGAGACGGCAGGCGCCACCAAGAAGATCCTCCGCATCCTGATCTGGGGCATAGCCCTCGCTGTCGCCTACCCCTACATCCCGGGTTCCGACAGTCTGGCCTTCCAGGGCCTCAGCGTGCTGTTCGGTCTCATGGTGTCGTTGGGTTCGACCGGCGTCGTCTCGCAGATGATGAGCGGCACGGTGCTGGCCTATTCACGTTCCCTGCGGCCGGGTGATTATGTGCAGATCGATGCCCATGAAGGGACGGTGTCCGAGGTCGGCGCCATATCGACCAAGCTCATCACGCCGACCAATGCCGAAGTCACCATCCCGAACTCGGTCCTGGTCGAGAACACGGTGATCAACTTCTCGCAGCGCCTCAAAGGCGGCGCCTCGTTGATTTCGACCAAGGTCACGATCGGCTATGACACGCCCTGGCGGCAGGTCCATGCCATGCTGACCATGGCGGCTGACAAGATCCCGCAGATCGCCAAGCAGCCGGCACCCTATGTGTACCAGCGCGCCTTGACGGATTTTTATGTTGAGTATGAGCTCTTTGCCGTCGTGACGCGCCCCGTCGACCGGGTTCCAGCCTTGTCGGGCCTGCACGGTGCCATCCAGGACGTCTTCAACGAATACGGCGTCCAGATCATGTCGCCGCAATTCTACGAGCAGCCGCCGCAGCCGCTCATCGTGCCGAAGGAACGCTGGTTCACGGCACCTGCGAAGGAATAATCGCGGCGCTGGCTGTCGTCCGGCTAGTTGCCCTTCTGCGGGATCCAGGCATCGGCCAGCCGTTGCGCCTCGTCAAGTTGTGACGGTGTCATCAGGCGCCGGGCAAGATCGATGCTCTTGGGTGCATCCGGGTCGCCGCCCTTGGCCGCCAGCAGGAACCACATCATGGCCTGCACATAGTCCTGCTTGACGCCCTGGCCATCGGCGTAGATAGCGCCGAGATTGTTCTGTGCGGTAGCGTGGCCCTGGGTGGCGGCACGCAGATACCAGGCAATGGCTTCGGCATCGCTCTGCGGTACGCCACGGCCGAAATCATACATGACGGCGAGCTTGAACTGGGCTTTGGCATAGCCCTGCTCTGCCGCGCACCGATACCACTTCACGGCCTCGTCATCATCCTGGGCGACGCCGTCACCGCTCGCATACATGCTGCCCAGATTGAAGCAGGCGGCGGCATAGCCCTGCTCGGCGGCGAGGCGATACCATTTGCCGGCCTCGGCGATATCCTTGGGGACACCAAGGCCCAGGCGATAGAGCTGCCCCAGATTGAACTGGGCCGCGCCATATCCCTGGCTGGCCGACAGCAGATACCATTTGCGCGCCTCGGCGGGGTCCGGCGACACACCGCGGCCGTGATCGAACAGAACGCCGAGATAGTTCTGCGCACGCGCATCGCCCAGTTCGGCGTTGGGGCGCAGCAGGGCAAGCGCTGCGGCGTAGTCGCCTTTTGCGTAGGCAGCAAGACCATCATCCACCTGGTCGGCCAACCCTGGACCAGCCATCGGCCCGGCGAGCGCCAAGGCCAGCATCAGAACCCTGATCGTCCGCATCCACCCACCCCGCCTGACGACAACCCCCGCGCCGCGATCGATTCGTCTATATCCCGATTCATCTTGCAGCCGAACCGGCGACCGGTCAACGCAGCGACCGATGGTAGGAAGGAAAGCAGACAGTGATCTGCATGCGGCGCTGATACAGGCCGCAGACTTCCAACATGCTGGAATGAACGGAGCAGCGCTTCAGTAGCGCTCCGCGGCGCCCAGGTCGGTGGAAATCCGGGCTCAGGCAGGTTGCATGCGGAGCACGGCATCGATATCCGGCGTGTCGATCTGGCCGGGATCGAGAAATTGCTCCGCGTAACGCTGCCAGGCCCCACTCCTGAGGAAGATGTCGAGCAGATCCGGATCGAGATGATGTTCCTTCTTCATGAAGCCCATGATCTTGATCGCCTCCGACAATTTCTTCGCCTTCTTGTACGGCCGGTCGGAGGCCGTGAGAGCCTCGAACACATCGGCCACCGCCATCATCCGCGCCACAGGCGACATGGCTTCCCTGTCAAGGCGCCTCGGATAACCGCTGCCGTTCATCTTTTCGTGGTGCCCGCCCGCCAGTTCGGGCACGTCACGCAGATAGGCTGGCAGCGGCAGGCTCTCCAGCATGATGATCGACTGGGCGATATGATCGTTGATGATGTAGCGTTCCTCGTCCGTGAGCGTGCCGCGCCCGATGCTGAGATTGTAGATCTCGCCGCGGTTCATCTTGTATTCCGGCATCGGCACCTTGAATCCCCGGCTGGCATCGGCACCTGTCTTGTCCCGCGCCTCGCGATAGGTGATATGATCCTCCCGATCGGCAAGAAGCGGCTCATCGACCGGCAGCATGGGCGCCGGCGCCCGGTTCTTGCGCAGGGCCTCCTCTTCCGAGATGCCGATTCGGTCGCTGAGGGTCCGCTTCCAGCGCCTGGCCGCGATCCCACTGAGGCGGGCGATATGCGCCGGATCCATGAATTCACCGCCATGATTGCAGGTGGCGACGAAGGCAAAATCATCATCAAGCGCTTTGATCTCTGCTGCCATCTGCGCACGCAGGGCGTCCGGGTCGCCGCCTTCGGCGACACCGCGCCAATAGTGCGTTTCCGCATCATGCTTCAGCACCTCGAAGCGCATGCGGATCTCGTGAAGGCGGTCATAGATGGTTTCCAGCTTGGTCGCCTTGTCGACGACATACTCCGGCGTCGTGACCTTGCCGCAATCATGCAGCCATGATGCGATTTCAACCGCCTCCCATTGCTCAGCCGACAGGCTGAAGCCGGCGAAGGGGCCGTCCTTCTCGCTGCAGGCCGCCTCGGCCAGCATCTTGGTCAGCACGGGAACGCGGGCGCAATGGCCGGCCGTGTAGCTCGACTTCGCATCGATGGCGCCCGCGATCAGCTTGATCAGCGCATTCATCAGGTCCTTTTGCGCCTGCAGCAGCAGCTGGTTCTCGATGGCGATGCCGGCGCTGCCGCAGACCGCGCGGATCATTTCGACCTTCTGGCCGGTTGGCACCCATCCCTTGTCTACGGCGCGGAACGATCTGTTGAGAATGAGCCCGCCAATCAGCTTCCGCTGCCGGTCAAACAGCGGAACGACGATCAGTGCCAGGCGGGTTCCGGTGGCATCCGGCGCCAGGGTGCCGAACCCTGGCAGGCTCAACCCCGCAGCCAACTCCCGCTCGACAAGCGATATCTTCCCAGCGAGCAGCACCTGGCCGATCTCGCCTGCGAGACCCTCCCCCTCCATGGCGATTGTTCCGCCCAGCATCCTGTCGGGCGGAACTGGCCCATCCTTTGTGCGCGCGATTTCGGGATGCAGCTGCCTGGTACCTTCCTCGACAAGGTAGATGGCGCCACCTTCCGCCTGGACAAGGCTGATTCCTTCCCGCAGCACGCGGTCCAGCAGGCCGCGGAAGCTGCTTTCAACGGCAAGCGCGCGGCCGACTTCGAAGAATTCGCGGATCGTCTTCTTCATCAGGGCGAGGCTCTTGCCCAGTTCCGCGACCTCGGCAACAATCGTGCGCACCTTCGACTCCCCGGCAAAGTCGAATGACGCAATGGCTTTCGTTTCGCGGGCCAGCTGCACGATCGGCTTTGCCAGAAGATGCGCGCCAAGCCATCCTGCCGGCAGGAAGGCCAGCAGCAGGACGAAGGCGAGCTGAAGGTTCAGCCCGGCGACATGCCGCGCGCCGGCGAAAAGCTCATCTTCCGGGATGGCGATGATCAGCTTGAAGCTGCCAAGGTCGGAAACCGGCAGCGATTTGACGGTCACCTGCCATTTCCTGCCGGCGACCGAAGCCTGGGCGTGACCATCATCGAGCCGGTTTGCCGCTGCCAGATGCTGCAGCACCGGCACATCCAGTTCCGGCAGCGTCACCATGCGGAGTGACCCGTCGTCACCGCTGCGCACCATCTTGGTTGCGTCGATATAGGCGGCCACGCGCCCCTTCGGATCCAGCAGGACGATTTCGGTGGATGGCGTGGTGAGAAGGGGCCGCAGAATACTGACGATCGTTGCCAACGTCACATCCAGGCCGACGATCATCCTGCCGTCGGGTGACCTGCGCGCCACGGTCGAACCGATGCTCTTCGTGGTATGGAAGACATATGGCTCGGTAACGGCGATCCCCTCCAGTTGTCCGGCCAGCCGGTACCAGTCGCGCTGCCTGGGGTCGAATCGGTAATCCGCGACCGCCCGGGTCTCAAGCAGCTTCATCTCTGCGTCGAAAAATCGATATTCGCCCGCCATGCTGCCGTCGGCGCGCAAGGATTGCGACTGCACCAGAAGCGCAGCACCCGTCGGTGCCGCGAAGGGATCGCCGGCTCGGTCCCGCAGCGCCCTGAACAGAACAAACTCGCCATTCGGATAGGCGGCAAAGATTGCATCGGTGTTGGGGTTGTTGCCGAGCATCTCGGCGATCATCGGCTCTGCGTCAAGCCGCTGCTCGATGCTGGTAGCATCCCTGAGGCCACTGCTGGCCATGGCGGCAATCTGGCTGCGCTGCGGCTGCATGTAGGTGCGCAGTCGTTCAGCCGCGGCCTCGGTAAACCGCCTGGTCGATTCACCCGACGCATCCAGGAGCAGGAATTGTGCATTCTGGTAGTTCAGCCAGCCAAAGCTGCCGGCCATCACCACCATCAGGAGGGTGGCGCCCAGGATTGCCAGATACTGGATGGGGATCCGGGGCCTTCTTCCCGCGATGCTTTTGTCCACAGGTCACCTCCCTTTGTCGCCGATTGACATTGGATCGAGGGCAATCCCGCTACTGCAGGATGAACATGGTCGGACGTGGTCGTGGTTGCCGGTTCAAGACGCTTAGCATGGACGTTGCTTGGGCCCACAGGCAAGGGCGAAGCGAAAAAAGTCATCGCGCCGGGCTGTTTGAAAGGGGTGGAGCTGGCTCCCCGGGGGTGTATTCCGGGTCAGAAATCACTCAGTCCGCGACGCCGGGTGTGGCGTCCCGACAGTAATGAAACCGACAGCCGGGAACTGACGGATCCGTGCTTGTCGTGGAATTATGGACCTTTCAGCAGATGTTCGTATCGCTGATCCGTCAACGATCTCAGGAAGGCGACGAGCGCATCAACACGGCGGTCATCAAGTGCTGGCCCGGTCTCCAGTTCCTTCAGTGATAGGTTGTCCGGGATCTCCGGAACGCCCCAGGGACCGCCTGTTTCCGGATTGATCTGACGGCGCGGTGCCTTGTTGTTGTAATGGTCGTAGAACAGAATGACCGTCCGAAGATCGCGGAAGACACCATTGTGCATATACGGTCCCGTCACGGCGATATTGCGCAGAGACGGGGTCTTGAACTTGCCCGATGCCATCCGGTCAGCAACGGCGGGATTTTCTGCCAGACCTCGATCGGGAAGCGCGTCGAACGCCTTGGCCAAGGATGGATTTGCCGAGGTGCCGATATTGTGGAACACATAGTTGGAGAATGTCTCGCCGGCCGTGCCGCCGAATTCATTCAACTGGTGACACAAATGGCAGTTTGTGAACTGAGATGAAAAGAACAGGAGCCGCCCCAGCTCCTCTTCATCGGTCAGCTCAATCTCACCTCGCAACGAGCGGTCATACCTGGAATCGAAGGGTGCAAACGCCGCGGTCCTTTCATAGGCGGCAAGACTTCTGGCCAGCGCATCAAATGCCGTCCTGGTGGAATTGAACACGTCGGCGCCGAAGAGGTCGCGGAAATCCGACACATACTCGGCATCTTCTTGCAGGCGCGCGACGACACTTGCCTCGTCCGGCATCGCCATCTCGACCGGGTTGAGCAGGGGCTGTCCGGCTTGTTCCTCAAGCGTCCTGGCGCGGCCATCCAGGAACTGGCCGCCGACATACTGTCCGTCTGCATTCCTGCCGAATGTCGGACTAAAGGATGCATAGGTGACGGTTGGCGCATTGCGGCGCCCGAGCGACTCACCGTCATCGCCCAGCGAAACCGCGCGCCCCAGCCTGGTCTCGCGCGGATCGACGAAGCCCGCATCCGGCGCATGGCATGTGGCGCAGGCCTGCGTTCGGTTGAGGGAGAGCTCTGGGTCGAAGAAAAGCCGTTCGCCCAGTGCCGCGAGCGACTGGGCATTTTCCGGTTCGGCCGCCGCCCGCGCAATGAACCAGTCCACAACCGGGAACAGGCTCACGCCGGCCATGGCAACCAGGATGACGGCAGACCGCTTCGAGAGGCTGCTGCGGCGATGCTTCTGTTGGCCCATCAATGGCTCCGGCGCTACCTTGTGATGACGCAGTGGACACTGCGCGGCAATAGGTGACATTGCCGCGCAGCTGGTCCTGATCCTCAGTTCATATCCATGTTCATCTCGCCGCCAGCATCGGCAGCTTCGACCTCGAACTCGATCTCGACCTTCCCTGCCTTTTCAAAGACAAGTTCACCCTTGACGGTCTGGCCGACGGCCAGCTGCTCCGTCATCTTGATGAACATGATGTGAAAGGAATGCGGCTTCAACTCGACCGTGGTGCCGGCCGGAATTTCAAGACCGTCCGTCAGTTCCTTCATCTTCATGACATCGCCATCCATCGTCATGGAATGGATCTGCGTGACCTCGGCGAATTCAACCGATGCGGCGATGAGGCGGTCCGGCGTGCTGCCATGGTTGGTGACCTTGAGATAGCCAGCCGCGGTCTTGGCGCCATGCGGCGTGGCCCGGGTCCAGGGGTGGGAGATTTCGAGGTCTCCGACCTTGAACTCGTGGGCATAGGCGGACAAGGCGACAAGGCTGCCGAGAGCGGCGGCGGCGATCAGAGTCAGGATGCGCATGGTGATGTCCTTCTGATGAAAAGGGTGAGGCGACAGCAACCACATCTCTGTTCGGCCGCTGAGCGCCTGTTCGTCGGATATTGGGTGAATGGTGTGTCCAACCGCACCCGCTTGGAGATGCGGGCAGCGCTGGATCAGGACCGCGCCGGTGGTGCCTGGGCGGGCGCATCCGATAGGTAGATGCGCTGTGGAAAGGCTGGGCCGGCGGCTCGTGGCTGCGGCAGACCGTTGGCCGATGCCAGCGGCGGAATGACGGCCAGCACCGCCCCAACCGAGCCGGTTGCCGGCGCGCACCCACCCATCGGGCAAGCGACGCCGCAATTCATGCACGGCAGTTCGTGGCCGGCTGGAATGTGCCGGCCAGTGTCGTTGTCCTGGCCAGCCGAGCGGCACAAGGGCATCGCCGTCAACAAGCTCGCCGGATCCGCCGGGTTGGCAAGGGCCAGGTCGGCCAGCGTCATGGCAAAAAGATTCGCCAGAAAGACGTAGCAGATCGCCAGGCTCAGCCCGAACCTTCGGCGACGCAGATATCTGAAGCTGCTTGCCATGCTCATGAGAAACGAGTCTCACAATTTGCACGAGCGGGCAAGCGCACCGATGTCGCATTGGAATGGCGCCAATCCGGCCACCGGATGGGCGCGGCCTTCTGCCAGGCCGGCTATCCGGCCAAGGCGGCAGCCATATCCGCTGCCAGCTTGATTTCGGCCAGCAGTCCCTCCCGATCGCGGGGCATTTTAAGCGCGCCGTTAACGAGCCCGGCCTGACGTAGCGCGCGCGCTGCCTCCCAAATCAAGGGTGGCTCGAGTTGCAATCGCGCCAGCAACGCCCGATCGGAAAAGACCAGCTCCGGATCTCCGGCGCAGGCGATACGTCCGTCACCGAAGATCAATATGCGATCCGCCCAGGCATAGGCTGTATACATGTCATGGGTCGCCAGCACGATGGCGGTTCCATCGGCGGAAATGCGCTGCAAGGATGCCATCAGCTGCGAGACGCCCATGGGATCGAGCCCCGCGCTGGGCTCGTCCAGCAGGAGGTAGCGCGGTCGCATGGCGATGATCCCGGCGATGGCCACCCTCTTCTTCTGACCGAAGCTCAGCATATGGGTTGGGCGATCCCCAAGATCACCGATCCCCATCGCCAGGAGTGAAGCCTCGACACGCGCGCGGATTTCCGGCTGGGCAAGCCCCAGATTCACCGGGCCAAAGGAGACATCTTCAAACACGCTGGCGGCGAAGAGCTGATCGTCGGGATCCTGCAGGACCAGGCCGACAGCTTGTCGGAGTCCCCGCAATCCGGCGCGGTCGTAACGGATCGCCGCGCCATCGAGCCGGACCGCGCCATGATCGGGCCGGATGGTGCCGTTGAGAATGCTGAGCAGCGTCGTCTTGCCGGCGCCATTGGCACCGACTATGGCAACCTTCTCACCCGGCTTGATGGCCATGTCGACCGCAGAGAGTGCCGGGATGCCGCCTGGATAGGCATAGTCGACGCCATTCATTTCAAGCATCAGCCAGCAATCCTTCCCAGAGCCGCAATGCTGAGAAGCAGCAGCGATACCGCAAGAAGGCGCCCTGCCGACAAGGGGCGTTCCCGGACAATGAAGCGCAGTTCGCCATGATATCCGCGGGAAGCGAGACCGGCTTCCAGGCGCTGTGCCCGTCCCAGCACGCGCGGCAGCAGGTTGGCCAGCAGCATGCCGATCGATTGAAGCGAGCGTCGATAGCCGCCATAGCCGAGCCTGTTGGCCTGGGATTGCCGACCTCGTTCGAGGCAATCCAGGGTCAGCCAGACGAAGCGGAACATCATCAAGGCGACATCGCTCACTTCCGCACCCAGCCCAAGGCGACGCAACAGGCGCAGAAGATCGGTAAGAGGTGTCGTCAGGGCCAGAAACAGCAGCGCCCCGATGCAGGCCAGGCTGCGCAAGCCGACAAAGGCAGCAGCGTTGATCGATGCCGGTGACAGGCCGATCACTGGCATCATATGATTGACGTCGAGGGTGACAATCTGGGCCAGCGTGCTCGCCAGGATGAAAAGCAGGGGCACGCTTGCGCTCTTCAGGATGTCGGCGAGGCCGACGCCGGCGCCGAATCGAAGCAGCAACAGCATTGTTGCGAGGATCAGGCCCTGAACAAGCCATGAGGCACTGCACAGGCCAAGAACGATCATGCCGAGAGAGAGCACGACCTTCTCGATGGCGGCAATCTGCCGCCATCGATTGGTCTGTGCATTACGGTCGATGAGTCGCACGGTCCGGCGATTCGTCTGTTGCCTCGGCAAGGCCGCGGCGCCGGCCGAAGTAATAGCCAAGCAATCCGGCCCCGAGCGCCGCCTGAAGGGCAAACAGCAGGCTCTCGATCTCGCCGCTCGGCGGTTCCCAGAGCGGCGCCGCCCAAGGCTGATAGTCCGGCTGGATCTGCGTGATCATCTCTTCGGCCTGCCCGTCGGAACCGCCGAACTCGGCATTCGTGCCGTGATACATCAATGGCCCGATCGCCAGGGCGATGACCGCCGCCAGCAGCAGCAGATTGCGCTTGAACATCAGGCGACCCTCCCCTTGAGTTTGGCAAGAATCGCCAGCTCGCCCTTGCTGTATTTGGCCAGGAGATTCCAGACGATGACGGTCAACAGGCCCTCGCTGATGGCCAGCGGGATCTGTGTGATGGCAAAGATGCCAAGAAACTTGGAAGCGGCACCGGCAACGCCGCCGACCGGATCCGGAAAAGCAATCGCAAGCTGGAGGGACGTCATGACATAGGTCGCCAGATCCCCCAAAGCGGCAGCCGCGAAGATGGCGATCGCGGTACCAAAGCCCATGGATTGCAGCCCGCGATAGAGGCCATAGGCGACGAACGGACCCACAATGCCCATGGAGAAGATGTTGGCGCCAAGTGTCGTGAGCCCGCCATGGGCCAGAAGCAGGGCCTGGAACAGCAGGACGATGGCGCTCAGCACTGTCGTCACCGTCGGCCCGAACAGCGACGCGGCGAGGCCGGTCCCGGTTGGATGCGAACAGCTCCCCGTCACCGAGGGCAGTTTCAGGGCCGACAGGATGAAGACATAGGCCCCCGAGGCCGCCAGCAGCAATTTGACTTGCGGGTGCTCACGCACCACCCGCTTGATCCTGTAGGCGCCGTAAGCGACGAACGGCGCCGACGCCAGACCCCAGCCGACCGCGTGACTGGCTGGCAGGTAACCTTCCATGATATGCATATGACCCTCCGATGCATTTGGCTGTGGACGCGCCAATCCTGTCGAGGGTCGTCGGCGATCATCGATCGCTGCAGCCCCACAGCTCCCCGCTGGGTCGCTCAGTCTTGACGCGTTCGATGGCAGGTCTCCTGACTTGCGGGTCTGGGCGCGGCGCCGGCCTTCCCGGTTTCCCAGTGGCCATGTCGGCGTCGCACTATCCGCTTACAGTTGCGGGGGCAGTCACGGTTTAGGCCCCGATTGGGTCGTCCGCACCGTGTTCCCTATTAATCCCCTGGAATTCATCCGTCGGGGAACCATCGAGCGCGCAATCTAGGCTAACCCGCCTATGACGGTCAACGGCGGTAACCGGCAAGAATCAGTCGAAACGCAGATATTCCGGGCACGACGGAAACCTACCCACGCC
>NZ_CAMDRA010000113.1 GCF_945906275.1 Dongia mobilis | reverse complement strand
CCGCCATGTCCGACTTCCGCAAGAGCGGGCGGTTCGAGGCGCCGAAGAAGGGCTGGGCCAGGACCGCCAAGCTGTTCAAGGCGCACCGCCTCGACGACCGCGAGACCCTGAGCGCCATGCGCGACATCCACAGAAAGACCGGCATGCTGGTCGATCCGCATTCGGCGATCGGCATCGTGGCGGCGCTGGAACAGCGCAAAGGCCGGAAGTCGGATGGCACGCCGACTATTGCGCTCGCCACCGCGCATCCGGCGAAGTTCCCCGACGCCGTCGAGAAGGCGACCGGCATCCGGCCCGCCTTGCCGGCGCATCTTGCCGACCTCCTCGAGCGCAAGGAAAGGCTCGTGGAGCTACCCAACGAGCTCGGGAAGGTGCAAGAGTATGTGCTGGCCCATACCAGGCTTGGGCACAACAGATAGGCAGGTCAGACTTCGTGGACATTCCGCCCCCTGAGCGCAGCGACGACAGCGTCACGATCACCACCCTCGACAATGGCTTCCGCATCGTCACCGATGCCATGGCCTCGGTCGAGACGATCTCATTGGGCGTCTGGGTCGGCATCGGCACGCGCCATGAGGAGGCTTCGGAGAACGGCGTCTCGCATCTCCTCGAACACATGGCGTTCAAGGGCACCAAGCGCCGCTCGGCCCGCGACATCGCGGTCGAGATCGAGAATGTGGGCGGTGTCCTCAACGCCTATACCGGGCGCGAGCAGACGGCCTATTACGCCAAGGTCCTCTCGAACGATCTGCCGCTGGCGGTCGATATCATCGCCGACATCCTGCAGCATTCGACCTATGACGCAGGGGAGCTGGAGCGCGAGCGCGGCGTCATCCTGCAGGAGATCGGCCAGGCCGAGGACACGCCGGACGACATCGTGTTCGATTACTTTCAAGAGGCGGCCTTTCCCGACCAGAGCATGGGCCGCCCGGTGCTGGGCCGCGCCGAGATCATCGAAGGGCTTCAGGCAGACACCATCGCGCGCTACCAGACCAGCCGCTACCGGCCCGGCAACATGGTGCTGGCGGCGGCGGGCAAGCTCGAGCATCGGCAATTAGTCAACCTGGCCGTGAAGGCGTTCGACAGTCTGCCGCGCGGCAATGCGGCGGCGCTGGAGCCAGCCAGCTACCAGGGCGGTGAATCACGCTATGAGCGCGAGCTGGAGCAGGCGCATATCCTGCTGGGCTTTAAGGGGATCGGCATCCACGATCCCGACTATTATGCGAGTGCCGTGCTGTCGCAATTGTTCGGCGGCGGCATGTCGTCGCGCCTGTTCCAGGAAGTGCGCGAGAAGCGCGGCCTCGTCTACGGCATCCACAGTTTTGCGAGCGCCTGGCATGATGCGGGCCTGTTCGGCATCTATGCCGGGACCGGCGCCGACGAGGCCAAGGAATTGCTGCCGATCGTGTGCGACGAGCTCTTGAAACTGCCGCACGACATTTCGGAAGAGGAACGCTGCCGGGCGGCCGCGCAGCTGAAGGCCGGGATCCTGATGGCGCGCGAGAAGACCAGCGCGCGCTGCGAGCATATCGCCTCGCAATTGCTGGTCCATGACCGCATCTACACGCCGGCCGAGATCGTCGCCAAGGTGGATGCGGTGGGGCCAACGGATCTCAAGCGGGTGGCGGAGCGCCTCCTCGCCTCGGCGCCGACACTCACCGCCATGGGGCCGGTCGGCAACGTCATGGATCTTGCATCTTTGCGCCGGCGCCTGCAGGCTTGAGCGGGGGTGCGGCGCCGGTGTGACGGCGCGGCACATGATTCTCGCGGGTGAGGATGCCGCATGTTCCTGTTCGAGCCGGTCTACCGGCCCAGACCGCCGGCGCTCAGCGGCAGAGGTGTCTCGCTGCGCCCGCCTTTGATGGCGGATTATGGGGCCTGGGCGGAATTGCGCGGGCGCAGCCGCGCCTTCCTCGAACCCTGGGAACCGGTCTGGGGCGAGAAGGCCTTGAGCCGCTACACGTTCCGCACCCGCATCAGCCGCGTGGCGCGCGAATGGAACAGCGACCAGGGTTATTCATTCCACATCTTCGCCGACGGCAGCGGCGACATCCCGCGCGGGCAATTGCTGGGCGGCGTCAATCTCAACGCCGTGCGCAGGCTCTCGGCACAGGCCTGCAATCTCGGCTATTGGATGGGCGAACCCTATGCCGGGCGGGGCCTCATGCATGCGGCCCTCGACGCCTTGCTGCCCTATGCCTTTGCGCCGGAGATCGGCGAGCGGTCGGGCCCCGGGTCAGGACTGGGACTTCACCGGATCGACGCCGCCTGCATTCCGGAGAATCTGCCCAGCAAGGAATTGCTGCGCCGCTGCGGCTTCCACGAAGTGGGCCTCGCCCCCAAATATCTCAAGATCAACGGCGGCTGGCGCGATCATATCTGCCACCAGCTGCTGGCGGAGGATTATGGGGGGATACGGGTGGGGACAATTGTGTAGATCGTCATCCCCGGACTTGATCCGGGGATCAGGTGCGACTGGGCTCCTGCCATCAATTACCAGCTGATGCCCGGGTCAAGCCCGGGCATGACGGAAAAATGAACCAGGGAGAGATCACGCGTGGCCGATGTCGCCGGAGAGCGAACTGAGGTTGACGCCGAGTTTGCCGATGCAGCGTTCCCATTTTTCGTTGAGGTCGTCGTCGAAGATCAGTTCCTCGTCGGCCGGCACATTGAGCCAGGCGTTGGCCTGCATCTCGGCATCCAATTGGCCGGGGCCCCAGCCGGCATAGCCAAGAGCCAGGACCGAGCGACGGGGGCCGGCGCCGGCGGCGATGTCGCGCAGGATGTCGAGGGTGTCGGTGAGGCCGATCTCTTCGCCCACCTTCAAGGTGGCGTCTTCCAGATAATCGGCCGAATGCAGCACGAAGCCGCGGCCGGTTTCGACCGGGCCGCCGGAGCGGATGCGGATATGTTCGGCGTTCTGCACCGAGTCGATGCCGAGCTGGCTCAGAAGGTCGGGAAAGCTCAGCGCCCCTACCAGCCGGTTGAGGATCAGGCCCATGGCCCCGTCACTGGTATGGGCGCAGAGATAGATCACCGTGCGGGTAAAACGGGCGTCGCGCATCTGCGGCATCGCGACGAGCAGTTGCCCCGTCATAAAGCCCTGATGTAAAAGCCCTTTATTCATCGCAACCATCCGGTTCAAGCGGCAATTCGACGCGTCCGGCCAGAAACAAGCCGGCAGCGCCTTTCGTATGCATCAAGGGTATAATTGCCCAGGAAAGTTGGCAAATAGTGAATCCATTGCGTCACATCACGATCCGGCGACCCATGTCACAGCTGTCACGGCACGGCCGCCATTTGGGCCTCTTGGCCCTGCTCCTGTTGCTGTGCCTCGGCGCGGCAGCGGCCCGGGCGGAGGTCACCGCCACCACGCCGCAGACCGAGGTCCGGCTGGTCTCGGCAGTGACGGCCGTGGGCGATCTTGCGCAGATTCCGCTCGGCATCCAGATGGTGCTGAAATCCGGCTGGAAGACCTATTGGCGGAGCCCCGGTGACGCTGGCTTTGCGCCAACCATCGATACCGCCGGGTCGCAGAATGTGGCGGCAGCGACCTTCGCCTTTCCGGTGCCGCACCGGTTCGAACTTTTCGGCCTGCAGACCTTCGGCTATGGCGAGGAGGTGGTGTTTCCCCTGAGCATCACGCCGCAGACCCAGGGCCAGCCGGTCCATCTCAAGGCGAAGCTCCGTTATCTGGTGTGCGAGCAGATCTGCATTCCCTATGAACATGATCTCAACCTCGACCTGCCGGCGGGGGTGGCCGGTGTCGGGAGCGATGCAGCCCTCATCAGCCGCTACCAGGCGCTGGTGCCGGATGCCGGCGCCAAGGCGCGCTTCACGTTAAGCGACGTGCGCGTGACGGGCAGCGAGCTTCGGATCAGCCTGCGCTCGGACGGCGCGCCGCTCGTCAATCCCGATGCCTTGGTCGAGGGGCCGGACGGGCTCTATTTCAACAAGCCCAGCGTGATGCTCGCAGAAGATGGGCGGCAGGCGGATTTCACGCTGGCGATCGAGCGCGATCCGGCGGCACCCGATCCCGCCAGCACCGCGCTGACGCTGACGCTGTTCGACGGACAGCGCGCGCTGGAACAGAATGTGGTGCCGGAGATCTTCGCCGACTCGGTGACGGATATGCCGGTTGCCGCGACCGACGCGCCGCAACTGTGGCCGATGCTGGCGGTGGCGCTGCTGGGCGGGCTCATCCTCAACATCATGCCCTGCGTGCTGCCGGTGCTGCTGCTGAAACTCAGCCATGTGCTGGAGCATGCGGGGGCGGCGCGGCGCCAGATCCGGCAGCGGTTCCTCGCCAGTGCCGCGGGCATCGTCTGTGCGTTCGCGGTGCTGGCCGCAATCCTCATCGGCATCAAGCAAGGCGGGCAGAGCATCGGCTGGGGCATCCAGTTCCAGCAGCCGATCTTCCTCGGTGCCTTGGCGCTGTTGTGCTTCGTGCTCGCCGCCAATATCTGGGGCTGGTTCCAGATTCCGGTGCCGGCCTTTGCCGGCGCCGTGGGCACGCTCAGCGAGCGCGCGGAGAAACGCCGGCCGCTGCTGGGCGCGTTCCTGGGTGGGATCCTCGCCACGATTCTCGCCACCCCCTGCTCGGCACCCTTTGTCGGCACGGCAGTGGGCTTTGCGCTGGCGCGGGGGCCGATCGAGATCATGGCGATCTTCCTCACGCTTGGCGTGGGGCTGGCGCTGCCCTATCTCGCCATCGCCGCGGCGCCGCGCCTGATCGGCCTGCTGCCGCGCCCCGGGCGCTGGATGCTGGGGCTCAAAAAACTGCTGGGCCTGTCGCTTGCCGCCACGGGATTGTGGCTGGGCTTCGTGCTGCTGCAGCAGACGGGATTCGTGACACTTGCCGCGCGCGATGATGCGGCCGCCTGGCGGAAATTCGACGCGGCGGCGATTCCGGCACTGGTCCAGGACGGCAAGGTCGTGTTCGTCGATGTGACGGCGGAATGGTGCATCACCTGCAAGGCCAACAAGGAATTCGTGCTGACCCGGGAACCGGTGGCGGCGGCCTTGGCGGAGACTCATGCGATGCTGGCGGATTGGACGCGGCCGGACCCAGCGATCAGCGCCTATCTCGCAAGCTTCGGCCGATTCGGCATTCCCATGAACGTGGTCTATGGCCCCGGCGCCCCGGACGGCATCCTGCTGCCGGAACTGCTGTCCAGTGACGATGTCATGACCGCGCTGAAACAGGCGAAATAGCCGCAACTTTGCAAGTGACTTTGCCCGCTTGGCAAGGGACCGCGCGGGGGCCTATATCTAGGCCCTATTGCCGACCCCCCGACGGCGTTTGGGGATTCATAGGCGAAGACGGCTCGCTGCTCTCCGGCGGGCGTAGGAACTCAAGGAAGGATTCAGTCATGACGATCAAAGTTGGCGACAAGATTCCCTCGGTCTCGTTGAAGACCATGGACAAGGACGGCATGCAGACCCTCTCCACCGACGATATCTTCAAGGGCAAGAAGGTGGTGCTGTTCGCCCTGCCCGGCGCCTTCACGCCGACCTGCTCCGCCAAGCACCTGCCGGGCTTCGTGACCCAGGCCGAAGCCTTGAAGGCCAAGGGCGTCGATACCATAGCCTGCCTCTCGGTCAACGATGCCTTCGTCATGGATGCCTGGGGCAAGGCGCAGAACACCGGCGACAAGGTGCTGATGCTGGCCGACGGCAATGCCGATTTCTCGAAGGCGGTCGGCCTTACCATGGACGGCACGGGCTATGGCATGGGCACCCGCGCCAGCCGCTATGCGATGGTGGTCGAGAATGGCACGGTGAAGGCCCTCAACGTCGAGGCGCCGGGTGCGTTCGAAGTCTCCAGCGCCGAAGCCGTGCTCAAGGTTCTCTAAGCTTAACGCTTGTGGAATAGAGGGCGGTAGCCCAGGATTCGTTCCTGGGCTGCCGCCCTCTTTCTTTATCCCGCCATTGGAACTTTTTATGACGCCAGAATCATGATGGGTGATTCGCCGCTGCTTTCCGAACCTCCGGCTCTAGAGATCCTGCGCCGGGTCTATGGCCATGAGGCCTTCCGCGGCCAGCAGGCGGCCATCATCGATCATGTGGTGGCGGGGGGCGATGCGCTGGTGTTGATGCCGACCGGCGGCGGCAAATCGGTCTGCTACCAGATCCCGGCCATGCTGCGCGAGGGTGTGGGCATCGTGGTCTCGCCGCTCATCGCGCTCATGCAGGACCAGGTGGCGGCCCTGCAGCAGATGGGTGTCGCCGCTGACGTGCTGAATTCCAGCCAGACGCTGGATGACATGCGTTCGGTCGAGGCGCAGTTGCGCAAGGGCGCGCTGCAACTCCTCTATGTGGCGCCGGAACGGTTGATGACGCCGCGTTTCCTGGAACTGCTGCACACGCTGAAGGTGGCGCTGTTCGCCATCGACGAGGCGCATTGCGTGTCGCAATGGGGCCATGATTTCCGCCCGGAATACATCCAGCTCTCGGTCCTCCATCAGCAATTCCCGGACGTGCCGCGCATTGCACTGACCGCCACCGCCGACAAGGAGACGCAGGCCGAGATCCGCACGCGGCTGGCACTTGACGATGCCGAGATCTATCTCAATTCCTTCGACCGGCCGAACATCCGCTACCGCGTCGTCGAGCGGACCGATGCCAAGCGGCAATTGCTGGAGATCATCGAGCGCGACCATGCGGGTTCGGCCGGCATCGTCTATTGCCAGTCCCGCAAAAAAGTCGACGAGACGGCAGCCTGGCTGCAGGAGCGCAAGGTCAATGCGCTGCCCTATCATGCCGGGATGGATGCAGACGCACGCCGGAAGAACCAGCAGCGTTTCCTGCGCGAGGACGGGGTGGTGATGGTGGCAACCGTCGCCTTCGGCATGGGGATCGACAAGCCGGATGTGCGGTTCGTGGCGCATCTCGATCTGCCCTCGACCATCGAGGCCTATTACCAGGAGACCGGGCGCGCCGGGCGCGACGGGGGGACGGCCGATGCGTTCCTGGCCTTCGGCCTGTCGGATGTCGTGCTGCTGCGCCGGCGGATCGAGGAATCGGAACTGACCGACGCGCGCAAGGTGGTGAGCCGCCGCAAGCTCGATGCGCTGCTGGGCTTCTGCGAGGCGACCACGTGCCGCCGCATGGCGCTCCTTGCCTATCTCGGCGAGGCATCGCAGCCCTGCGGCAATTGCGATATCTGCCTGGAGCCCGGCGAGACCTGGGATGCCAGCATTGCGGCACAGAAGCTGCTGTCGGTCTGCTGGCGGACGGGCCAGCGTTTCGGCGTCGGGCATTTGATCGACGTGCTGCGGGGCGACGCCACCGACAAGGTGACGCGCTTCGGTCACGCGCAATTGCCGGTGTTCGGCATCGGTCGCGATATCGACGCGCAGGCCTGGAAATCGCTGGCGCGGCAATTGGTGTCGCTGGGCTATCTCATCGTGCAGAGCGACCAGTTCAACACGCTGGCGGTGAGCGAGACGGCGCGGCCGCTCCTCAAAGGCGAGACAACGCTGACGCTCCGCCGCGCCACAGTCAATATGGGCAAGGGCAAGAAACTGCGCCGCAACGGCACGGCGGAAGCCACCACGGCGGCCGCCCTGGCGCGGGCCGATGTGGCGCCGGAATTGTGGGATGCGTTGCGCGCCAGGCGGCGGGATCTCGCCACAGCCCAGAACCTGCCGCCTTATGTCATCTTCCACGATGCGACGCTGCTGGAGATCGCCCACCGCATGCCGGAGAACCTGGCCGCGTTCCTCGCCATCCCCGGCATCGGCGAGCGCAAGATGAAGCGCTACGGCGCGGATTTCCTCGAAGTGCTGGCGGCGCATAGGTAGCTTCTCTTCTGGCAGAATTTTGCTGAATTGAATCGTCATGGTCCGCGAAGGCGGACCACCCACGAGTAGCTTTCTTCGTGACGCATAAAAATTCGTGGGTGGTCCGCCTTAGCGGACCATGACGAATTAGGGGTTAGAATTGAACCTCGGCCGATTTCTTCACCGTCACAGCACACTTCCCAGCATCGAAGCCGTCGAGCAGCAGGTTGTGGTGCGCGATGATCTGGTCGTAGGTGAGGGCACCCCTGTCGCCGGTCATGTGGCCGTCGCCGAGCAAGGTCACGTCATAGCCCAGCGTCACGGCGCGCCGCGTGGTGGTGTCGACGCAATATTGCGTCATGCAGCCGCCGATCACGAGATGGGTGATGCCCTTGGCCT
The DNA here is from genome assembly GCF_945906275.1 of Dongia mobilis. Lineage (GTDB taxonomy): Bacteria > Pseudomonadota > Alphaproteobacteria > Dongiales > Dongiaceae > Dongia > Dongia mobilis_A. The sequence continues at coordinate 4,046 of NZ_CAMDRA010000113.1, read as the reverse complement.
TGAGATGGGATTCGAGATCGGTTTCAAAGAAGGAATCGCAGGCGGTCTTGTGATCGAGTTTCTCACCCGGCAGCGGTGCTATCTCCGGGCGCAGTTCCCAGCCGGGCTGGCCCTTGGCGAGGCGATGATCGCCGGCATCGCTATGCTGCACGACGATGACCTGGACGCCGGCCTTGCGCGCGCGCTGCTCGACCGCCTGCAGGCGCGTGCACAAATCGTCGAGCGCCTTGTCGAGCACCGGTTGGCGGGCCGGGGTGCCGGCACCATCCAGGATCGCCTTTTGTACGTCGATGATGAGCAAAGCCGTGGTCATGGCAGCTTCTCCCTGATCAGCGCCCCGGAATGGCAGCCCGTGCCAGCGCGTCGGCGCGTTCGTTTTCGACATGGCCGTCATGGCCGCGGACCCAGATCCATTCGACCTTGTGGCTTTTCACCGCCGCATCAAGGCGCTGCCACAGATCGACATTCTTGACCGGCTTCTTGTCCGAGGTCTTCCAGCCGGTGCGCTTCCAATTGTGGATCCAGGTGGTGATGCCGTTCTTCACATACTGGCTGTCGGTGTGGAGGCGCACATGGGTGGTCGATTTCATGGCTTCGATGGCCGCGATCGCCGCCATCAACTCCATGCGGTTGTTGGTGGTGGCTGCCTCGCCGCCGGAAAGCTCTTTCTCGACCGCGCCATAGCGCAGGATGGCGCCCCAGCCGCCGGGGCCGGGATTGCCGCTGCAGGCACCGTCGGTGAAGACATCGACGATTTTAAGATCTTGTGTCGTCGTCATAGGCCGTAAGCCGCGATGGTTTTCGCCTGCTGATGGAAGCGCAGCTTCTTGAGATATTCCAGCGGGTCCTTGGGTTGCACGAAGGCGCCCGGCGGATGGTTGAGCCAGTCATAGAGCCGCGTCAGCAGGAAACGGAGCGCACCACCGCGGGCGAGGATCGGCAAGGCGGCCAGCTCCTTGTCCGACAAGGGCCGTAGCTTCGTATAGCTGTCGACCATCGATTTCGCCTTGGTGATGTTGAACTCGCCCGTCACCTCGAAACACCAGGCATTGAGACAGATGGCGAGATCGTAGGTGAGGAAATCGGTGCAGGCGAAATAGAAATCGATAAGGCCGGAGAGGCGGTCGCCGAGGAAGAAGACATTGTCCGGGAAGAGATCGGCATGGATGACACCCATTTCCAGATCCTGCGGCCAATGCAGTTCCAGGAAGGCGAGCTCGTCCTGGATCACCTTGGAGAGGCCCGGCGAAACCTCGTCGGCGCGGTCCCGGGTGTTCGTGACCAGCGTATGCCAGCCGGAGAGCGAGAGGTTGTTCGGGCGCTTCAAGGCGAAGTCGCGGCCCTTGATATGAAATTCGGCCATCGCGGTGCCGAGCAATTGGCAATGCCGTTCCGTGGGGCGGCGCGGCCACATGCCTTCGAGGAACCTGATGATGGCGGCGGGCCGGCCGCAGAGTTCGCGCAAGGATTGGCCGTCCCGCGCCTTGATCGGCGTCGGGCAGCTCAACCCCTTGGCGGCAAGATGTTCCATCAACCCCAGGAAGAAGGGCAGGTCCTCGCGGTGCACGCGCTTTTCATAGAGGGTCAGGATGTAGCTGCCCCGGGTCGTGTGCATGAGGTAGTTGGAATTCTCGACGCCCTCGGCGATGCCCTTGCAGGAGACGACCTCGCCGATGTCATAGGCCTTGACGAAGGCAGCAAGGTCGCCATCCGGCACTTCGGTGTAAACAGCCATGTCGAAGATCCGGTTTGATTACGCCGTCAGCGCGCGGGGAAGTTTGAAATGAGTGGTCTCGGTGGTGACCGATACTTCGCTGGTGGTGATGTCGAAGCGGTCGCGCACGGCGCCGATCACTTCCTGCACCAGGATCTCGGGCGCCGAGGCGCCGGCGGTGATGCCGACCGTGTCGATGCCGTCGAACCAGGCCCAGTCGATCTCGGCCGCCTTCTGCACCAGATAGGCATTGGCGCAACCGGCGACCAGCGCCACTTCGACCAAACGCCGCGAGTTAGAGGAGTTGGGCGCGCCGATCACCAGCATGAGATCGCATTTCTCGGCGATCGCCTTGACCGCCTGCTGGCGGTTGGTGGTGGCATAGCAGATGTCTTCCTTGCGCGGCCCGTGGATCGAGGGGAAGCGGCGCTTCAGGACCGAGATGATGCCGATCGTGTCGTCGATCGAGAGCGTCGTCTGGGTGATGTAGGCCAGGGCCAGGGGATCCTTGACGGCGATCTTCTCGGCATCCTCGGCGGTCTCGACCAGGGAGACCGCACCTTCGGGCAATTGGCCGATGGTGCCGATCACCTCCGGGTGCCCGGCATGGCCGATGAGGATGATGTGCTGGCCGGCGGCGTGATGGCCTTCCGCCTCGCGGTGCACCTTGGAAACCAGGGGGCAGGTGGCGTCGAGATACATGAGCTCGCGCCGCTCGGCCTCGGCCGGGATCGCCTTGGGAACGCCATGGGCGGAAAAGACCACCGGAAACTGGCCGGGAATTTCGTCCAGCTCCTCGACGAAGACGGCGCCCTTCTTTTCCAGGGCTTCGACCACATGGCGATTGTGGACGATTTCGTGGCGGACATAGACCGGGGCGCCGTAGCGCTCGAGCGCCCGCTCGACAATCTGGATGGCGCGGTCGACACCGGCGCAAAAACCGCGCGGCGCGGCCAGATAGACGGTCAGCTTGCTCTTGCTCATCGGGTACTCATCGGGGCCGGGACTGGCCGATTTTGGCCAAATACAATGGCCTGGAATATATGGTTTTCGGCCCCCGAGGCAATGCCAAACGCCTCATAATGCCATCGATTTACCGCAGGTTAGCGGGTGCCGGGCGGCTTGTGGAAGCGCTGGCGCTCTACTAAAGTCGCCACAGCGTTAATGCGGGCGGGAATCGGCGGCACCCTGGGGTGCCGGCCTTGTCCCGGTCGCCTGGGGGCCGGAAGCTGTCATGACGAATCCGCAGATCGCGCAGAAGGGGCCGTACAAGGTCGAGGTCGAGGCCGGTAAATCCTATTTCTGGTGCGCCTGCGGCCAGAGCAAGAAGCAGCCCTTCTGCGACGGGTCGCACAAGGGCAGCGGTTTCAGCCCCGTGAAATTCGACGCCACCGAAGCCAAGGCCGTGTTCTTCTGCGGCTGCAAACATACCCACAAATCGCCGCTCTGCGACGGTTCGCATTCGAAACTTTGAGTGCGGCTTAAGGCGCGCGCGGAAAGGATCATGATGATCACCACGACCAATTTCGGGTTGGCCAAATTCGGGCAGAAGCAACTCTGCGCTCTTGCCGGCGTTCTCGGCCTGCTGCTGCTGGCCGGCTGCACCGACCCCATCCCGCAGCAATCGCGCCCCTGCCCGATGGTCAAGGTGGTGCAGGATGCCGCCTACATGACGCGCTTTGCGGGGGCGAGCGAAGACCTCACCGACACCTCGTTCGAGGCGCGCATCGCGCGCTCGAAGAACCTCTGCTACTACCAGACCAATACCGATACCGGCGAACGCGTGATCCGCACCGAGCTCAGCGTCGAGTTCGCCGCCTCGCGCGGACCGAACAATCCCGACAGCTCGGCCAAGTTCAATTACTGGATCCGCGTCACCGGCCCGGGCAGCTCACAGCTCTCGAGCCAGGAACTGGATGTCGAGATTCCCTTCACCGCCGCCAAGATCCAGGGTTTGGCCCAGGATTCGGTCGATGTCTTCGTGCCCTTGAAGCAGGGCGAGAACGGCGACTTCTACCGCATCTATATCGGCCTCGCGGTGAGCGAGAAGGAACTCGCCTACAACCGCCGCAACCCGCAATTCTGAGGCGGGCCTTTCCCCTTTTCGTCATGGTCGGCGCAGGCCGACCACCCACGAACTTGCATACGTCACGAAGAAAGTAACTCGTGGATGGTCCGCCTTCGCGGACCATTGTCTGTTTGAGATCGGCTATTCTTGCTGGATCGGTGCCAGTGGCGCTGATGCCAGCCTGGACCTGGCCAGGTCCAGGCTGGCGGTCGCGGCCGACCGTGCGGACCAATGGTTTGCACCCGACGTCATAGTGGTCACCGC
>NZ_CAMDRA010000112.1 GCF_945906275.1 Dongia mobilis | reverse complement strand
CGTTGCCAGCAGATCCCCGGGTCAAGCCCGGGGATGACGACAAGAAACTCAAGCTCGAGCTATCCTCACCCGCCCTTGGTCGTTGCCACATAGACGCCGTCCCAATCTGCGGGCGGCGGGGTGGCGATGAATTCGGCGATGCGCTCGGCATACATGTCGTAGAATTTCGCGAGTGACTCAGGTGCCGCCTCGCGCGCCAGCGCCAGCGATGCCCTGGCGGCCGACCAGGCCTGGCCGCGATAGGCAGCCAGCATCGCATCATGGACGCCTTTCAGGCCGATGAAGCTGTTCGATCTGGCGACCTTCTCGTCGCCAAGGCCGGTAAAGATGCGGACGGGCACGTTCTTGCCCTTCACGCGCACCTGATCGAGTTCGAGGAGGGCGAAATCGGGAACGGCCAATGCCGTCTCCTCGCCGATGACGAGATCGACGAAATAGGCCGGCGACAGGCTTTCCAGCCGCGAGGCGGTGTTGACCGTGTCACCCAGCACCGAATAGTCGAAGCGCTGGTCGGACCCCATATTGCCGACACAGCAGATGCCTGAATTGAGGCCCATGCCGATCCGGATTTCGATCAGTTTGTCGCCGGTCCTGGCGGCTTCCTCGGCAAAGCGCTGGTTGATGCGGACCAGCTCCTCGCGCATGTCATAGGCCGCCAATATCGCCATGCGGCCATGGGGTTTGACGTCGATGGGCGCGTTCCAGAAGGCCATGATGCAATCGCCGATATATTTGTCGATCGTGCCCTGGCGGTTCTGGATGACCCGGGTCATGGGGGTGAGGAATGAGTTGATGACCGTGGTGAGGCGCTGCGGGTCGAGCCCTTCCGAGAGTTTGGTGAAGCCGCGGATGTCGCTGAACATGACGGTAAGCTCGCGCAGCTCGCCGCCGAGCTTCAGCTTCTCTGGGTTTTTCGAGAGCTGGTCGACCAGGATCGGCGACAGATAACGCGAGAAGGCGCCGCGCACATGGGCCTTCTCGCGCTCGGTGCGGATGAAGCCGATGAGGGTCGAGGTGACGAAGATGAGGAAGGCGGCACCCGCCGGGTAGAGCGGATCGAGCAGAAAGCCTTCGGTCCTGAACAGATAATGCGAGGTGCCGAAAGAGCCAAGGATGGCGGCAATGGCGATCAGAAGACCGAGGATCGCCGCACGGCGCTGCGCCAGGACAATGAGAATGATGCCGAACACGAGCAGTGCGACCAGTTCCAGGCCGGGCGCCCAATCGGGGCGGTGCAGATAGACGCCGCTGAAGATCTGCTCGGTGATCTGGGTGTGAATCTCGACGCCGGTCATGGATTCCTCAATCGGCGTCGGCTTGTAATCCTTCAACCCTTCGACCGAGCTACCGATAAAGATGATGCGCCCGGCGACGATGCCGGGGTCAAAATCGGGTTCCATCAGATCGGCCAACGAGAAGTACCGTTCGCGCTCGGAGCCGCTGTCATAAAGGAGGACGGCGCCGGTGGGTGTGGTCGGCACGATGGCCTGGCCGACCTTCACCAGCGAGATGCCGGTCTTCTCGCCAAAGGAAATGACCCCACTGGCGCCCGACGATTTGACTGAATAGGTGTTCTGACCCTGGGCGACGCGCAACGCCTCGGCGGATAGGGACGGATAGAAGGGGGTCGGGTTGTCCGGGTCCGGCAGTTGCAGGAACAGCGAGACCTGGCGGATCGTGCCGTCGAAATCCGGGTCGGCGTTGACCGAACCCACGCCGATGGCTGCTTCTTCCAGCACCGGCAGGGACGAAACCCAGTAGCGCCACGAATGGATGAACTCACCTGGATTGTCGCCGGCGAAGGCATAGCCGGCCTTGCGCATCGGCAGGATTTGGGGGCGCTGCGGATCGGTGTTGAGGGCGGCGAAGGGCACGATGGTGGGAATTTTGGCGATGGCATCGGCCAGAATCCGGTCAGGGTCCGGCAGCGTGGCCATGATCCGGCGCGCGGCATCAAAACTGGGGTCGGCGGGAAGATTGTCGGCGACCGCCTTGGGTGCGGTGCGGTCCGGCTCGGCAAAGATGATGTCGAGTGCAACCACCGCCGCGCCAAGCTCGCGCAGACGATCGATGATCTGGGCCATCTGCGCCCGCGACCAGGGCCATTGACCGAAGCGGTTGAGGCTCTTTTCGTCGATATCGCCGATGCGGATCGGCAAGGTCGGATCGTAGGGGCGCGGGTCGATGCGCTGATAGCTGTCGAAAACGATGTTGCGCAGTTGCTGCAGCGGCAGCGGGTCGTGAACGCGCAAGGCGAGGGCCGCCACCAGCAGCAGAAGGGGGATGGCGAAGCCCTCGAACCGCCCGAATTTGAACCCAGCAAACCACTTCATGACCAACGCGCTTCCCCCGAATTGCGCGCTAACTCTAACACCGGCCGCCGGTAACGCAAAAGGGGCGCGGGCTTGCGCCTGCGCCCCTTCAAAACCGCGCGGAAACCCGCGCGTTACGCGGCCTTGTCGAGATAGATGGTGTAGAACTTCCGCACGGTCTTGGGCATGTGCCAGGTGCCCTTGAAGCCCTTGGCGATGCTGAACGTGTCGCCCTTCTTGAAGATCTCGGTGTTGCCGCGCTGGTCGGTGATGTGCACCTCACCGGCGAGGATGTGGCAGAATTCGTCGAACGGATAAGAGCCGATCTTCAGCGTGCCCTTCTGGCATTCCCAGACGCCGGTCATGAACTTGCCGCTCTTGTCGGTGAAATAATTATGGGCGGATTCGACCGGGTTGCCGGCGATGACCTTGCCGAGGGTGGTGACGCCGCCCTGCTTCAGGCCCTTGCCGGCGGGACCGTCCTTCAACATGCGGACGAGTTTCTTCGATGCCATGATGTGCTCCCTTTATCAATGATGTGTTGCCGCCGCTTGATACGCGGGCAGCCGCCGTCACGCAAGCGCGCGCTTGATGGCGTCGATGGCGGCGACACCGCTGTTATAGGCGCCGTGGGCGGTCGAGAAGCCGTCGGACGAGGTGGCTTCGCCGGCGAAGAACAGGCGGTCGTCGACGGGCTGGGCGAGCTCCACCCGCGCCTCGCCGCCGCCGGGCTTCAGCACCGAATAGGCGCCAAGATGCCAGGGATCGGTGCCCCAGCTGGTCGCCTTGGCGGTCGTGATTTCCTTGAGGATGTCGGCGCCGCAGATTTTGGCCAGCAGCGATTTGGCCTCGGCGATGGCGGCATCGGCCCCTTGCGCGAAGAGATCGCGGGCAAAATCGCCGCTGGTGAAGAGTGTCGCCATCGGCCGCTCGAAGGGGCGCATGAAAAAGCCGGCGGTGGGGGCGCCGTCCCAGTTCAGCATGGCGAAATGGGGATCGAGGCCGGCTAAGACATCGCGCTTCAGCCACAGGCCGACCTTTTCCGCATGCCCCATCTCGATGCGCGCGATGGCGCTCTGCTTCCAATCAGGCAGCAGGGGGAAGAACTTGATGCGCTCGGCCTGCAGCACGGCGATCGAGACGGTGATGAGGACCGCGCGGCAGAAGATCATGCCCCTGGCGGTACCGACCATGATCTCCTTTTCGCCCCAGTCGATGGATTTCACCGGGCAGCCGAGATTGACCTCGAGATCTTCCCCATCGCGCTCGATGAGGGTGCCGTAGCCGTCCTCGACCGGCCAATCCTCCTCGGTGAAGCGGAAGCGCGATGTGTCATAGGTCGAGACGGCTTCAGGTGCCGCCGCCATGTAGCCGGTATAGGCGCGGCGGATGAGCGGGGTCCAGGGCGCGCCCTGCGCCAGGAAATCGGCTGCGGGCACGTCCTTTCCCTCATTGCCGGCCTGCGCCACGCGGTCATAAAAGCCGGCGAGATCCCGGCTGAACTCGGCCACCAGCTGGTCGTTCAGCCACCAGGTGCCGTCATGGATGCGGTAGTTGAAATCATAGCGGCGATAGCGGATGCCGAGCCGGTCGGCGATGGCCGTGTAAGGATTGATGGTGGCGGCGTGGAGCCACTGGCACCCCATGTCGAAGGGGGCGGGAAAGCTGGTCGTGTCGGTATGGCCGCGCCCGCCGATGCGCGAGGCCGCCTCGACCAGTTCGATATTGAGGCCGGCGGCAAGCGCCGCCCTGGCGGCGGCAAGGCCGGCAGCACCGGCGCCGATGATGACGAGATCGCAGGAGGTTTGCATGGGCGCGAGATTAGCGGAGTGAATTGGCGCGGGCTAGTCCGGACCTTTACTTGGTCAGCGCCGCCACGATGGTGTCGACGGCGTCGATACCGCTCTTGCGCGCGCCATGAGCGGTCGTGAAGGCATCCGGCGAGGTAGCTTCACCGGCAAAGAACAGGCGGTTGTCGATGGGCTTTGCAAGATCCGCCCGCGCTTCGCCGCCGCCGGGCTTCAGTGACGAATAGCCACCGCCCACCCAGGGATTGGCAACCCATTGCGTTGCCTTGGCCGTGACGATATCGCCGGCGATATCGATCCCGAACGTATCGCCCAGCAGCTTTCTCGCCGCGGCGATGGCCACCTCTTCGCCCTGAACGAACAGGTCGCGGGCATAATCAGCGCCGGCGAAGAAGGTGATCATCGGTCTGCCATAGGGCTTTACCAGGAAGGCGGCGTCGGGTGCTTCGGGCCCATTCAGCATGGCGTAATGCATGCCGATGTCGGGGCAGGGGTCGCGCTTCAGCCAGAATCCCACCTTTTCGGCATAGCCCATCTCGATATGGTCGAGGGCGTGGCACTTCCAGCCGGGAAGCTGCGGGGAGAATTTGAGGCGGCCGGCTTTCAGGACCGGGATCGATACCGTCACGAGGACGGCGCGACAGAGGATCCTGCCATTGGCCGTGCCCACCATGATCTCTGCTCCGCTCCAGTCGATCGACTGCACGGGGCAATTGAGGTGGACCGGTACATGGGCGTAGGTGGCGGCGATGAGGGCGCCATAGCCGTTTTCGACCGGCCAGTCCTCGTCGGTGTCGGTGTAGCGACCGCTGTCATAAGTCGCGGAACGCTCCGGCGCCACGGCGAGAATGCCTGCGTAATTGCGTGCGAAGAGCTGTGCCCAGGGATTGTTCCGGTCGATGAAGGCAGCCGCCGCCCCATCGTCACCGGCCAAAGCGGCTGCGTCAATCTTGTCGGAGGTCGCCTCGGAAAAGGCCGCGTATCGCTCGTTAGCGTCATCGTCCAGCCATCCGTTACCGTCATGGATCCGGATCCGGAACGGGTCGGTCCAGTAGCGGAAGCCGCGCTTGTCGGCCTCCTCCCGGAACGGATTGATGCCGGCCGAATGCAGCCACTGACAGCCATGGTCGAAAGGGGCTAGCAGGCTCACGGTATCGGTAAAGGCGCGCCCGCCGATACGGTCCATCGCCTCCAGCAATTCGACATGAAGCCCGGCCTTGGCCGCAGCGTCGGCAGCCGCGAGCCCGGCGGCGCCGGCGCCGATGATGACGAGATCGCAGGAGGTTTGCATGGGCGCGAGATTAGCGGAGGGGCGTGATGGCGGCTAGAGCGGTTGCACCCATTTTCGTCATCCTCCGCGAAGGCGGAGGACCCACGAGTTGCCTTCTTTGTCGGCTAAGGGAATTCGTGGGTGGTCCGCCTGCGCGGACCATGACGTTACCTTACTACCCAACCACATTCGTCCACACGACCACGGTCTCGGCCTTGGTGGTGTTGGCGAAGCGGTGAGGGGTCTGGCTTTTGAAGCGGAAGGAATCGCCGGTCTTCAGATGGAAGGTGCGGTCCTCGACTTCCAGCAGCATCTCGCCCGACATGACATAGCCGCCTTCCTCGCCCTTATGGGTGTAGAGCTCGGGGCCGGAGGAGCCGCCAGGCGCGATGGTGACGAGATAGATCTCGAGGACGCCGGAGGCGGCGGGGGTCAGCAATTCCTTCTGCACGCCAGTGGTGTTGAGGCTGAGCACCCTGCGCCCCTTGGCTCGTACGATGCGGCCCAGTTCCTCGACCGGCGGATAGTCGCCCTCGTGGAAGGGCTGCGACATCGGCACGTTGAAGACTTCGGACAGGCGGCGCAATGAGCGCATGGTGGGCGAGGTGATGCCGCGCTCGATCTGCGAGAGTGCGCCCACGGAGAGACCGCAGCGTCCGGCCAGCTGTTCCAGCGACAGATCATGCATCTTGCGCAGGCCGCGGAGATGCTGGCCCAGCCACAGATCGGCGATCTTGGTCGGCGGCACGCCGGCTTTGATCGAGGCCCCGGCGCCGGACTTCTTGGCGCCGGACTTCTTGGCATCGGTCTTTTTGGCGGCTATCCGCTTGAGGGCGGCTGACTTCGGAGCGGTTCTTGGCATGCCTGCAATCGGTTCTTGGGGCTAGGGGGCGATCTGGGGCTGGCTGGGTATCGTCAGGGTGGAGTTCAGAACATTTCAGTGAAAATAGTCAACTGATTTTTCATTTTTCTGTTGACGGCCTCCGGTACCACCCATGATGCTAGCACCCTGCCGAGACCGGAAGAGCCGTTCCGCTCGTGCCAAACAGGGAGGCCAAAAAATGATCAAGAAGACACTGGGATTGGGCGTTTGCGCGATCCTGGCGACGCTGAGCAGCGCCGCTTTCGCCGAAGGCAAGATCGTCATCTCGAACTGGGATGGCTATATGCCGAAGGAATTGCTGGAGAACTTCACCAAGGAAACCGGCATCGCCGCGGAAATGACCGTCCATGCCACCAATGAAGAGATCATGGGCAAGGTCGTGGCCTCGGGCGGCAAGGGCTATGACGTGCTGTTCGTCTCCGGCCAGTTCGGCGAAGCGCTCCACAAACTGGGCCTCGCCGCCGATCTCGACCATGGCAATATCCCGAACCTCGCCAATCTCTACCCCGAGGCGATGAAGCTCAGCCATGACGAAGGTCTCAAATATTCGGTGCCCTATGCGTGGGGCACCACGGGTCTGTGCTATCGCTCCGACGTGGTCACCACGGCGCCCAGCAGCTGGAACGATCTCCTGAAGCCCTCGGATGCGGTGAAGGGCAAGACCACGATGCTGGCCACCGACCGCTGGCTGATGATGCCGGCGCTCCTGGCACTCGGCTATTCGATCAACACGGTCAAGGAAGACGAGATCGCTGCCGCCAAGGCGCAGCTGATCGAGACCAAGAAGACGCTGCTCACCTATGACGACACCACCTTCTACCAGAAGCTGGTGTCAGGCGAGGCGTCGATGGTCGAGGCCTGGGACGGCTGGTGCAATTACGGCATCGCCGAAAATGCGCAGATCAAATATGTCATTCCCAAGGAAGGCAGCGACATGTGGGTCGACACGATGGTGGTGACCTCCGCCTCCGAGAACAAGGCGGCGGCGGAAGCCTTCATCAACTATGTGCTGAAGCCGGACGTCCATCGCTGGGTGGCGGAGAACATCCTCTACAAGGTGCCGAACAAGGCGGCGATGGATGCGCTCGACCCGAAGCTCATCGAGCAATATCCGAATCTCGGCCTCTCGCCTTCGGAACTGCTGAAGTTCGAGCAGCTGCGTGACCTCGGCGAGGGCCAGAAGCTCTGGTCGAAGACGGTGACCGAGATCACCAGCGCAAACTGAGCCTTCTCGTTGCATGGCGGGGCTCAAGGCCTGAGCCCCGCCATTTTCTGTTGTCGGGATCAAGATGGTTGTTTCACGCCGCATCGTGCTGACGGGGCCGGGCATCGCCTGGATCATGGCGCTGCTGGTCATCCCCTGCGCCCTGCTGCTGGTGAACTCGTTCTTCGAGCGCGGCATCTATGGCGGCATCGACTATATCTTCACGTTCGAGAATTATGCCCGTGCCATCGACCCGCTCTATGGCGAGATCTTCTGGAATTCGGCCAGGGTCGCCGGCATTACCACGCTCATCTCCCTGGCGCTGGGGTACCCTGCCGCCTATTGCATCGCCCTTAGCCCCAAGCGCCGGCAGATGGCGCTCCTCATCCTGGTCATGCTGCCGCTCTGGAGCAACTATCTCATCCGCACCTATGCCTGGATGGTGCTCTTGAACGGCGAGGGGCTGATCAACCGGTCGCTCATCGGGCTGGGGCTGATCGAGGCGCCGCTGCCGCTGCTCTACAATGATTTTGCGATCATCACCGGCCTCACCTATGCCTATGTGCCGTTCATGATCCTGGCTTTGTTCAGCTCGATCTCGAAACTGGCGCCGGAACTGCGCGAGGCCTCGACGGATCTCGGCGCCAGCCCGCTCATGACCTTCTGGCGGGTGACCTTTCCTCTCACCTTGCCGGGCATTGCCGCGGGCTGCGTGTTCGTATTCGTGCTCTCGATCGGCAATTTCGTGACGCCGGATCTGCTGGGCGGCGGCAAGCGCACCATGATCGGCAACCTCATCTATGACCAGTTCCTGACCGCCCGCGACTGGCCGTTCGGCTCGGCCATCGCCGCCATCGTCATCTTCATCATGATGGCGCTCCTCACCCTGCAGGCGGTGCTCATCAACCGCCGCGACCGCGACGAGAAGACGGTATGAGCCGGAACCCGATCCAGGCCTGGCTCAGCGCCCATCTGCTGCTGGTCTATGTCTTTCTCTATGGGCCGATCCTGGTGCTGGTGGCGCTCTCCTTCAACAAGGCCGGCATGCCCAATGTCTGGACCGGGCTTTCGCTGCACTGGTATGGCGAGCTCTTTGCCAACGAGAAGATCATCGCCGCGGTGGGCAATTCGCTGTTCATCGCCTTTGCGGCGACCCTCATTTCGACCGTGATCGGGACCCTGCTCGCCATGGGGATCGAGGAGCGGCGGCCGCGGATTGCGACCGAGGCGCTCATCGCCGCCCCCATGATCATTCCCGACATCGTGATGGCGATCAGTCTCTTGAGCTTCTATTCGCTGATCAAGCTCACGCTGGGATCGCATTCGGTGATCCTCAGCCATTCCGCCTTCATGATCTCGTTTGTGTGTGCTGTTGTGCGGACGCGTTTCAAGCATTTCGACCGCTCGATCATCGAGGCCTCGATCGATCTCGGTGCCGGCGAGTTCACCACGTTCCGCCGGGTGACGCTGCCGGTCATTGCACCGGGTGTGATCGCAGCGGCCTTGCTGGGCTTCACCCTGTCGTTCGACGAATTCATCATCGCCTATTTCACCAGCGGGCCCAGTTCCGCTTCCATCACCTTTCCCATGCAGATTTACGCCATGATCCGATTCGGTGTGACGCCGGACGTCAATGCGGTGGCCACCATCGTGATGCTCGTCTCCTTCTTCCTCATCTTCCTCTCGCAACGCATCAACCGCGAGGTGGAGGCATGAAGGCACTTCTGGAAGTGGTCGGCGTCTCGAAGAGCTTCGGCCCGGTGGCGGCAGTCGACAATCTGTCGCTGGAAGTGGGCGGCAATGAGTTCTTTGCGCTGCTGGGGCCATCGGGCTGCGGCAAGACCACGCTGCTGCGCATGATCGCCGGCTTCGAGCAGCCGGATCAGGGGCGCATCCTGCTGGACGGCGTCGACATCACCGGCGTCAAGGCCAACAAGCGGCCGATCAACCTCATGTTCCAATCCTATGCGCTGTTCCCGCATATGAGTGTCGCGGGCAACGTCGCCTATGGGCTGGAGATGGAGGGCGTGCGCGGGGCGGAGCTCACCAGACGCGTCGATGCGGTGCTGGAGCTGGTTCAATTGTCGCAGCTTGCCAAGCGGAAACCAGCGCAATTGTCGGGCGGGCAGAAGCAGCGCGTAGCACTGGCGCGGGCGCTGGTGAAGCGCCCCAAGCTGCTGCTGCTCGATGAACCGCTGGGGGCGCTTGACAAGAAACTGCGCGAGCAGATGCAGATCGAGTTGAAACGCCTGCAGCAGGAAACCGGCATCACCTTCCTGGTCGTGACCCATGACCAGGAGGAAGCGCTCACCATGGCCGACCGGATCGCCCTGCTGCGCCAGGGCCGCATCGCGCAGCTGGGCGAACCCAGGGCGCTCTATGAGCGGCCGGGCAGCCGGTTCGTGGCAGACTTCATCGGGCAGATGAATTTCCTGGAGGGCGCCCGTGTGGGCGACGGGTTCGAAGTGCCGGGGCTGGGTGTCTTCGGTGCCGCCAATCTTGATGATCTGCCGCTGGGGGCCATGGGGTCGCTGGCCCTGCGGCCGGAACGGATCACGGTGCAGGAGAGCAGATTCGAAGGCGCCCTTGCCGCCGAGGTCGAGGGCATGGCCTATCTGGGGCAGGATCTCATCCTGCATCTCCGCCTTGGTGCGCAGCCGAAGATATTGGTGGCGCGCGTCCATGCGGCCAACCCGATCACCACCCATGTCGCGCGGGGCAGCCGGGTCTGGTGCGGCTGGCCGGCGGCGCATAGTTTGATTTTGTCGGAATGAGTTGGGGAGCTTGAGATGACTAAAGGAAAAACGATCGTCCTCTTTCCGGAGGCGGCCTTCGGCCCGGCGCTGAACTGTGTCGGCATCGCGCAGCGTCTGCGCGCCATGGGCCACAACCCGGTCTTTGTCTGCGACAAGGGCTTCAAGGGCGTGTTCGAGAAATATGGGTTCGAGGAAAACCTGGTCGACATGTCCGGCGGCATGTCGGATGAGGAGATCGCGAAGTTCTGGGCGAATTTCATCGCCGAGAAACAGCCGCATTTCCGCCTCTCGCCCATCGACCAGCTGCCGACCTATGTCATCCCGGTCTGGGAAGCGATCGTCGATTCGGCGGTGATCGCGGAAGAAGGCCTGAACGCCCATCTGGCGCGCATCAAGCCGGACCTGGTCGCGGTCGACAATGTGATCCTGTTCCCGGCCATCAAGAAAGCCGGCTGCCCCTGGGTGCGCATCATTTCGTGCTCAGAGAACGAAATCCCCGATCCCGATATCCCGCCGCATCTTTCCGGCTGCCATGAGAATGACAAGGCCGGGTTCAAGGCGTTCGAGGACCGGTTCCTGGAGCTGGTGAAGCCGACCCATGACCGCTTCAATGCGTTCCTCAAAGATCAGGGCCATGCGCCCTATGCGCTGGGCGAATTCTTCGAAGCCTCGCCGACCATGAACCTGCTGCTTTATCCGAAGCCCTTGGCGTTCAAGCGCCGCACGCCCTTGGACCCGAAGCAGTTTCAATATCTCGAAGGCTGCGTGCGTGACGAGGGGCAGTACACGGTCCCAACCTTCGGCGTGCACAATGACAAGCCGCTGATCTATGTCTCCTACGGCTCGCTGGGGGCGGCGGATGTCGACCTCTACAAGAACCTCATCAAGGCCTTTGCCAAGCTGCCCTACCGGTTCCTGATGAATGTCGGCGACTATATCGGCGAGTACCAGGACGTGCCGGGCAATGTGCATCTGGAGAGCTGGTATCCGCAGCCGGCAGTCATCCCGCATGTGGATCTGTTCATCCATCATGGCGGCAATAACAGCTTCAACGAGGCGCTCTATTTCGGGAAGCCGGCGATCATCATGCCGTTCTGCTGGGACGGGCTCGACAATGCCGCGCGCATCCATGACACGGGCTATGGCGACCAGCTGCCGCGCTATACCTGGACCGAGGAACAATTGTCGTCGATGATCGCGCGCCTGCTGGGCGACAAGGCCATGAAGCAGCGCCTCAACGAGGTCGCCAAGCACATGCAGGCCGCCAAGGGGACCGAGAAGGCCGCCAATATCCTGGCCGAAATCGCGACCACAGGGACATTCAAACCGTGAGCAACAGAGCAAAACTCGATTCCTCGGCGCCGCACATCTATGACGCGCTCACCTTCGACGATCTCGCTGATTGGGGCGAGCAGCCGGATTGCCTGGAAGGGCCATCGAAATCCTCGGGCCGCCTGCTGTTCAAGCGGCCGGATGCCAGCGTCGGCGGCAATTCGCCGGAGACGGGTCTGTGGGTGGTGACACCCGGCAAATGGCCGCTCTCCATCCCGCGCGACGAGTTCTGTCATTTCATCAGCGGCCGCGCCACCTATGTGCGCGACGATGGCGAGGTGATCGAGGTCCGGCCCGGCACCTGTGTCCATTTCACCGCCGGCTGGACCGGCATCTGCACGGTCCACGAGACCCTGCGCAATGTCTATATGCTGCGATAGGAGCAAGCGCCTTGACGACACCCGTGATCTACAATCCGAAATCCGTGACCGAGGTCAAGGATTGGGGCCCGATCCCCACCATGATCGACGGCCAGTCGATGACCAGCGGCGTGCTGCTGCACAAGGGGCCGAATGGCGAGAACGAGACCGGCATCTGGATCTGCACGCCGGGCTTCTGGAACTGCCACGTGACCCGCGACGAGTTCTGCCACTTCATGCTGGGCCGCTGCACCTATACCCATGAGAGCGGCGAAGTGATCGAGATCTATCCGGACACGATCGCGTTCTTCCCGCAGGATTGGAAGGGCACGTGCCGGGTCCATGAGACGGTGCGGAAAGTCTATATGATTCGGTAGGTACGTTCTTTCCCTCCCCC
>NZ_CAMDRA010000111.1 GCF_945906275.1 Dongia mobilis | reverse complement strand
ATGGCGCTGGTGGTGGACGAATATGGCGGCATCGACGGCCTTGTTACGATCGAAGATCTGGTCGAGGAGATCATCGGCGAAATCGAAGACGAGCATGACGTGGTCAAGGGCCCGCACCTGGTGCAGCGCCCGGACGGCACGCTGCTGGCCGATGCCCGCACCACGATCGAAGCCTTCGAGGATAAGGTCGGCCCGGTGCTGACCGCCGAGGAACGCGAAGCCGATATCGACACGCTGGGCGGATTGGTCATGTCCTTGACCGATCGCGTGCCGCTGCGCGGCGAACTGGTGACGCATTCCTCCGGCATCGCCTTTGAAGTGCTGGATGCCGATCCCCGGCGCATCAAGCGCCTGCGCGTGCGCAACGTTCCCGATCACGGCACGGCCCAGAAGCCAGCAGCCAAGGACTGACCTAAATGCCTTTCATGCTGCGGCTCAACGCCTGGATCGGCGCCCTGGCCGGCTGGCGCCGGCGCGGATTTGCCGTGCTGCTGGGCGCCTTTTCAGCGCTCTCTTTCGCCCCGGTGCATATCGTGCCAGCGATGGCCATCTCCCTCATCGGCCTCTATTGGCTGGTGCAGGCGGCGCCGACACGAAGGATGGCGTTCAACATCGCCTGGTTCTGGGCCTTTGGCCATTTCGCCGCCGGGAACTTCTGGATCGCCAATTCCTTCCTGCTCGACATCGGGCGCTTTGGCTGGATGATGCCACCGGTGATCAGCGGCCTCGCCGCCTTCCTGGCGCTCTATCCAGCCTTGGCCGGTGCCGTGATCTGGCGGAAGGGCGATCTTACGCCCGAGCGCATCATCGCCTTTGCCGGTCTGTGGGTGATTGCCGAATGGCTGCGGAGCCATGTGCTCACCGGCTATGCCTGGAACCTCGTCGCCTATGTCTGGGATGTCAGTCCGGCGATGATGCAATCAACGGCGCTGTGGGGCAGTTGGGGTCTGGGCCTTTTCACCATCGTCATCTTCACGCTGCCGGCCAGCCTCGGGAGCGGTGATGCGCGCCTGGCCCGACAGGCAAAATCGGCGAGCGTGTTCGCCATCATCCTGCTCGCTGCCCTGTGGGCCACCGGTGCCTGGCGCCTCAGCGGGGCAACGGATGCGCATGTAGCGGGTGTCAGGCTGCGCATCGTGCAGGCCAATGTCAGCCAGGTCGAGAAACTGAAAGGCGGCTTCTCGGTACAGCATTTCGAGAAGCATCTGGCCCTAACCCGCGAGACGCCGGGGCTCGACCAGGTAACGCATGTGATCTGGCCGGAATCGGCGGCGAACTTCCTGCTCGACCGCAATCCCGAGGTGCGACAGATGATCGCATCCGTCGTGCCACCGAAAGGTGCACTGCTGACCGGGACAGTCCGCGCCTGGCCCAGCGAGGGGGATTACAAGCAGATCTGGAATTCGCTGGTGGTGATCGACAGCCTAGGCACCATCCGCGCCCATGCCGACAAGGCACATCTGGTACCGCTCGGCGAATACGTGCCGATGCGTAATCTTTTTCCATTTATCAGCAAGCTCACGCCGGGATCGATGGATTTTTCCGCGGCACCGGGGCCGGCGACGATCAGCGTGCCGGGAGCGCCGGAAGTGGGTCCATCGATCTGCTACGAAATCATCTTCCCCCATGCCGTGGTCGACCAGGACCATCGCCCCTCCTGGCTCGTCAACATCACCAATGATGGCTGGTTCGGCAATTCGCCCGGCCCCTATCAGCATTTCACCTCGGCGAGATTCCGCGCGGTCGAGGAAGGCATTCCTTTGGTGCGCGCTGCCAACACCGGAATCTCCGGCGTCATCGATGCTTATGGACGCATTGAGACACAATCAACGCTCGGTGACATCGCTGTCATTGACGCAGGACTGCCAGTTGCGCTCGAGGCAACTCTCTTTGCGCGTTTCGGCGAACTGATCCCAGGCCTGCTCGTGCTTGTTGTACTCATTCCTATGGTCCTTTGGCGACGATCTGCGTAAGATGGATCAGATTTACAGCCGCCAGTTGAGAGTGGTTCTAAGCGCTGTACACATGAGCGGACGAAGCGATTGACCCGCCTTGGTTCGTATGAGAAGAGAATTCAGTCCGACTGACGATCAATGAGACGAATCGCTGGTTTAGGTGTTCTTTCCGGTGGTGAAGCAGATGGCTTCATCGAATTGCCAGAAGCACGGAACTGCCGGCCACGGCTCGACTTGATTTTCACGCGATGAAATCGCCGTAAGCTGGATCACCGGATAGCTGGATCGCGAGGAGAGTAAGAGAGATGGCAAAAGCTACCAAAGGGGCTGCGCCCAAAGGGCGCAAATCGTCTGGCCGCATGGCCAGCAAAGGGTTCCCCAACCCGATCGACGTTCATGTCGGCCAGCGTATCCGCCTGCGCCGCACCTTGCTCGGCATGAGCCAGGAAAAATTGGGCGAGGCGATCGGTCTCACTTTCCAGCAGGTGCAGAAATATGAGCGGGGCGCCAACCGCGTCGGCTCCAGCCGCCTCTTTGATCTGGGCCGCGTGCTCGATGTGCCAATTTCCTATTTCTTCGAAGACATGCCAAATTCGGTGCAGGAGAAGAGCCCCTCGAAGCTGATGGGTGTCGCTACCCCGGCCCCGGTCGATTATGAGCCGGACCCGATGGCCAAGCGCGAGACGCTGGAACTGGTCCGCGCCTACTACAAGATCCCCCATGCCTCGGTCCGCAAGCGCATCTTCGAACTGACCAAGTCGCTGGCCAAGAGCTCGCTGACCGACGAGGACTAGGACCAGCCATGATCAGACAGCAAACGGCTATTTTTGGCGTGTTTGCGACCCGGGCTGGCAAGTAAAACCCGCTTGACCGCCGAATCCTGCTCAACCATGATCCCGGCCGCGCCGCGGCCGGGATTTTTGCTGTCCGACTCCAGGGGATAGTGCCCCCTTTCGAACATTCCCTCCCGCCTAGAGCCACCGTGAACTTGTCGAACCTTTTTGAGCGGGAATCCTGCCAGTGTCGAAATCCAGCTATCTGTTTACCAGCGAAAGCGTGTCCGAAGGCCATCCTGACAAGGTCTGCGACCGCATTTCCGACAGCATTGTCGATCTTTACCTGGGCGCCGAGCCCGAAGCCCGCGTCGCCCTCGAAACCCTGGCCACAACCAACAAGGTCGTCCTTGCCGGCGAAGTCCGCGGCCCCGCCTCGATCACCCATGAAAAGCTGATCGAAACCGCGCGCCGGGCCATCAAGGAGATCGGCTACGAGCAGGAAGGCTTCCATTGGAAGACCGCCAGCATCGATTGCTATGTGCATTCGCAATCGGCAGACATCGCCCAGGGCGTCGATTCCGCCGGCAACAAGGATGAAGGCGCCGGCGACCAGGGCATCATGTTCGGTTATGCCTGCAAGGAGACCCCGGTCCTGATGCCGGCCCCCCTGCAATATGCCCACCAGATCCTGAAGCTGATGGCGGATGACCGCCACAGCGGCAAGGTCAAGGGCTTCGGTCCGGATGCCAAGAGCCAGGTGACCCTGCATTACGAAAACGGCAAGCCGGTCAAGGCAACCTCGGTCGTCGTCTCGACCCAGCACACCGCCGATCTCGATCAGGCCCAGGTGCGCGAAATGGTGCGTCCCTATGTCGAGAAGGTCCTGCCCAAGGGCTGGATGCCGAAGGAAGAGGAATTCTACGTCAACCCCACGGGCAAGTTCGTCATCGGCGGCCCCGATGGCGATGCCGGCCTCACCGGCCGCAAAATCATCGTCGACACTTACGGCGGTGCGGCTCCCCATGGTGGTGGCGCCTTCAGCGGCAAGGATCCGACCAAGGTTGATCGTTCGGCCGCCTATGCCGCGCGCTATCTGGCGAAGAACGTGGTCGCAGCCGGCTTTGCCGAGAAATGCGCCATCCAGGTCGCCTATGCGATCGGTGTTTCGAAGCCGCTCTCGGTCTATGTGAACACCTATGGCACCGGCACGGTCGATGAAGAGAAGCTGGTGACGGTGCTCTGCGAATTGATGGACCTCAGCCCCCGCGGCATCCGCAAGCATCTCGGCCTCAACAAGCCGATCTATGCGCGCACCTCGTCCTATGGGCATTTCGGCCGCGAGCCGGAAGCCGATGGCGGCTTCTCGTGGGAGAAGCTGGATCTCGTCGCCGGCCTGCAAGCCGCCTTCTGATCCGAGTTTTTTGATGACCGACAAACACGCCGTGGCGCCGGATGAAATGGCGCCGCGGCGAAATTTTTACGGCCGCCGCCATGGCAGGCCGCTCCGCGACAGCCGCAAGAAGCTGATGGAATCGCTGCTGCCGCGGATCACCGTCACGGTGACGCCGGGCAAGGTGATCGATCCCGCTTCCCTGTTTCCAGCACCACTCAAGGAATATTGGCTGGAGATCGGCTTCGGCGGCGGTGAGCATCTCGCGGCGCAGGCCGGCGCCCACCGCGATGTCGGCCTCATCGGCTGCGAGATTTTCTTGAATGGCATTGCCTCGGCACTGTCGCATATCGAGGCGGAGGCGTTGGAGAATGTGCGCATCTATCCCGAAGACGTGCGCGACCTGTTGCCGGCCTTGAAGCCGCAGAGCTTCGACAAGATCTTCCTGCTGTTCCCCGATCCCTGGCACAAGGCGCGCCATGCCAGCCGGCGCTTCGTCAACCAGGCCAATCTCGATATCGTGGCGTCGTTGCTGAAGCCCGGCGCTGAGTTCCGCATCGGCAGCGATGATCCGGTCTATATCGGCTGGGCGCTCGCCCACACGACGCGGCATCCTTCGTTCAAATGGCTGGCGGAGAAGAGCAGCGACTGGCTGGTACGTCCCGACGATTGGCCGCCCTCGCGCTACGAGCAGAAAGCCATCCGCCAGGGCCGCGTCCCACATTATTTCAGGTTCGAGCGGGTTTAATGGACAAGCCCTATTCGTCATGGTCGGCGAAGGCCGACCATCCACGAATTTCTATTTTGTCACGAAGAAATCTACTCGTGGGTGGTCCGCCGCAGCCGACGAATGTCGGCCATCGCCGACGGCGGACCATGACGAACAATTTTACTGCGAGATTCCAGCTACGCCGCTTGACGCCACTCGATGCCCTTGGGCGAGGGCGTGAAGATTTCGACGCCGGTCTCCGTGACACCCACCGAGTGTTCGAACTGCGCCGAGAGTGACTGATCGCGCGTGACCGTGGTCCAGCCGTCGGCCAGGATCTTCACGTCGGCCTTGCCGGCGTTGAGCATCGGTTCGATGGTGAAGATCATGCCGGGTTCGAGTATCACGCCGGTGCCGGGCTTGCCGTAATGCAAGACCTGCGGCGCATCGTGGAACACACGCCCGACGCCATGACCACAGAAATCCTCGACCACCGAGAGGCGGTTCTTGTGCGCCAATGTCTCGATGGCGTTCCCCACATCGCCCAGCGTGTTGCCGGGCTTCACCATACTGATCCCCGCCATCAAGGCCTGATAGGTGACGTCGCACAGGCGCCGCGCCTTCACGCTGGCATTACCGGCGATGAACATGCGTGATGAATCGCCATGCCAGCCATCCACCAGCGGCGTTACGTCGATGTTGAGGATGTCTCCATCCATCAGAATCTTGCGGTCGGACGGAATGCCGTGGGTCACCACATGATTGACCGAGATGCAGCTGGCGTGCTGGTAGCCCTTGTAACCGATGGTGGCGGGCACGCCGCCATGATCGCGCATGAAGGTCTCGCACAATTTGTCGAGGGCCCCGGTGCTGATGCCGGGGCGCACATGATCCGCGATGAAGTCGAGGGTTTCGGCAGCGAGCCTGCCGGCCTTGCGCATGCCGGCGAACCCCTCCGCGTCATGGATGGGGATCGGGCGGTTGTTCATGTCGCGCTGGGCGGAGAGTTTCATCATGGTTTTTTTCTAGTCCCTCCGCCCCTCGCCGTCAAATTGGCGTCATCAGGCCGTCCCGCGCCAGCAGGACCTTGCAATCCATGCCGTCCCGCGCCAATTCTGGGGCATCATGAATGCCCAAACGCAGCGCCCCGGATCCGAAAGACTAACGGCGGTCCTCGGCCCGACCAATACCGGCAAGACCTATATGGCCATGGAGCGGTTGCTGGGCCATCGGTCAGGGATGATCGGCTTTCCGCTGCGCCTGCTGGCGCGGGAGAATTATGACCGCGCGGTGAAGGCGCTGGGGGCAGAGGCCTGCGCCCTGGTGACGGGCGAGGAGAAGATCGTGCCGCGCGGGGCGCGCTATTTCTTCTGCACCGTGGAATCGATGCCGCTCGACCGGCCGGTGGCCTTCGTCGCGGTGGACGAGATCCAGCTGGCGGCAGATTCCGAGCGCGGGCATATCTTCACCGACCGGCTGATGCGGGCGAGGGGTTTGGACGAGACCATGTTCATGGGGTCGGACGCCGCCACCCCCTGGGTCAAGCTGCTGGTACCGGGGATCGAGATCGTCAACCGGCCGCGCTTCTCCACCCTCACCTATGCCGGGTCGAAGAAGATCACGCGCCTGCCGCCGCGCTCGGCGGTGGTGGCGTTCTCGGCCGCAGATGTCTATGCCATCGCCGATCTCATCCGCCGCCAGCGCGGCGGCACGGCGATCGTGATGGGGGCGCTATCCCCGCGCACGCGCAACGCCCAGGTTGATCTCTACCAGGCGGGTGAGGTCGATTACCTGGTGGCAACCGATGCGATCGGCATGGGGCTCAACCTCAATGTCGGCCATGTAGCCTTCGCAGCCCTCCGGAAGTTCGACGGTCGCTCGATGCGGTCCCTGAGCCGCGCCGAGATCGGGCAGATCGCCGGGCGCGCCGGGCGGCACATGACCGACGGCACCTTCGGCACCACGGCCGAGGTGGGGCCGATGGACCCGGACCTCATCGAGGCGGTCGAAAACCACCGCGTCGATCCCATCCACTTCCTGATGTGGCGCAATGCCGAGCTCGACTTCCGCTCGGTGGATGGCCTGTTGCGCAGTCTTGATGCGCGCTCGCCGCATCCGGGCCTGGTGCGGCAGCAGGAGGCGATCGATCATCAGTCCCTGGCAGCCCTTGCCCGCGACGAGGAAATCCGGGTGCTGGCACACAGCAAGGCGCGCGTCACCCTGCTTTGGGAAGTCTGCCAGGTACCGGACTTCCGCAAGCTGATGACCGATGCGCATCTCCGGCTCCTCTCCCAGATCTTCCGGCATCTGGCGGGCGGGCGAGGGCTTGCGATCGGGCGCATTCCCACGGACTGGATCGCCGACCAGATGAGCCGCCTCGACCGCATTGACGGCGATATCGATCATCTGACGCAACGCATCGCCCATATCCGCACCTGGTCCTATGTCGCCCAGCGCAGCGAGTGGCTGAGCGATGCGCCGCATTGGCAGGGGCGCGCGCAGGAGATCGAGGATCGGCTGTCGGATGCACTCCATGAGGCGCTGACCCAGCGCTTCGTCGACCGCCGCCACGCAGCCCTCCATCGCCGCATGGTGGATGGCGGCAAGCTGGAAGGCGCCGTGGCCGAAGACGGCGCGGTCACGGTCGAGGGGCATGAGGTCGGCCAGCTGAAGGGGCTCGATTTCCTGCCGGCGATCGATGCCAATCTGGAAGAGGCGCGGCCCCTGCTGGCAGCGGCGCGGCGCGTGCTGGGTCCATCCATCCGTACGCGCGTGGCCGAGCTGGTGGCGAGCCCGGACGGCGCCTTCCACCTCTCAGCCGACGGCGCCATCACCTGGCGCGAGACGCAGCTGGCGCGCCTCACGCGCGGCGACCAGCCGCTGCGGCCGATGATCGAGTTGAAATCCATCGACCTTATCGACGGGCGCCAGCGCCAGGCGATCGAGCAGCGCCTGCGGCATTGGCTGGATAGACTTCTGCGCCATCGCCTGCGCCCGATCTATATGGCGCAATCCGCCAAACTGGAGCCAGCGGCACGCGGCCTGGTCTATCAGCTCAGCGAAGGGCTGGGCGCGCTCCACCGTGAGAGCGTGCGGGCGCAGCTCAATGCGCTCAGCGCCACCGACCGCAAGGCGCTGGCGGCGCTCGGTGTCCGCATCGGCGCCGTCAGCATCTGGATGAGCCGGCTCGACGATCGACGCCAGCGCCGGCTGCTGGGCCTGCTGGCGGCACTGTGGCACCGGTTGAAGATAGATGGCGAGGGCAAGCCGGATCCCTTGCTGCTCGACGCCAGCGGCCTCGATGCCTGGCAGATGGCTGGCGGTAAGCGCGTGGTCGCTGGGCGCGGCTTCGCCTTCGGCGAATTGGAGCGCCTCGCCCTGGGCCTGCGCGAGGCGGCGGCGGCAAAGACGCTCTCGGCCGATGAGGCCAACGCCGTGAAGTTCAACATGACGCCAGAAGAACTGGGCCAGGCGATGCGGCATCTCAACATCCGCGCGACCTTGCCCGGCGGCGTGCGCGTGGTGGCGCGACCCAAGCGCGGCAAGACCTCGGCAGGCAAAACCTCGGGTGCGACGCCCAAACCACTGCGCCCGGAACCGACGCTCGATCCACACTCGCCCTTTGCCGGCCTCTCGGTGCTGCAGGAGCGGTTGCTGGCCCGCACGGCGGCGCCGATGCAGCCACTGGCACAGCCGCGGTCAAAGCGGCGACGACGGAAACGCACCCCGGCCAAGGGCCCGGAAAATCCAGGGACGCCATGAGCGGGTCGCAGCGCATCGACAAGTGGCTGTGGTTCGCACGCTTCCTGAAGTAGCGCAGCCTTGCCACCACGCTGGCCGCCAGCGGCAGGATCCGCATCAACGGCACGGTGACGGCCAAGGCCCATCAGCCGGTGAAGGCGGGCGACGTGCTGACCTTTCCCTTGGGGCACCATATCCGCGTCATCAAGGTGCTGGATCCCGGCATCCGGCGCGGGCCGGCCCCGGAGGCGCAGGCGCTCTATGAGGACCTCTCGCCGCCGCCACCGCGCACGAAAGGTGTCACCGTGGTCGGCGGCGATCCGCCACAGCGTGACGTCGGCGCCGGTCGCCCCACCAAGCGCGAGCGGCGTGCGCTCGACGAGTTGATGGGCGACGACGGGACGGGTGAAGATTAAACACACATGAATTGGTCGGAATGCGGGGCATGGCTGCCGCGCTGGGACACTATGTTGCACCATATCGGGGCCTATGCTAGCAACCCCTGGCGCTTAAGAAATTGGGCGATCGGATGAAGAATTGGAGCAGCCGCTATGGCCTATGTCGTTACCGAGGCATGTATCAAGTGCAAGTACATGGACTGTGTCGAGGTCTGCCCGGTTGATTGCTTCTATGTTGGCGAAAACATGCTGGTGATCCACCCGGACGAATGCATCGATTGCGGCGTCTGCGAGCCGGAGTGCCCGGCTGATGCCATTCTGCCCGATTCCGAGGCCGGGACAGACAAGTGGCTGGAGATCAACCGCCAATACGCCGCCGAATGGCCGAACATCACCCGGAAGGGCGAAGCCCCGGCCGATGCCGACAAGTGGAAGGGCGTCGCCGACAAATTTGCCAAGCATTTCAATCCCGGCCCCGGCAAGGCCTGATTTTCCCCTTTTGTTCGTAAGATTATAGTCTCTCTGCGCGGCTGTGCCGCGCTTGCGATTCCAGATCTGGATGCCCATTTGAGCCTCGACGCTACACCCGGTGGTTAACGTCGGGACGCCCCAAGTGCGTTTGGCGAATAACTGCCTTTCCTTGAATTCGAGCCCGATTTTTGCTATAAATCTTGGAGAGGTCGTTGGGGCGGAAATCGCTGGAAAGATTAATCTTTTCGCGCCCGTCCAAGCCTAAAAGTTAACATCGAACCAGACTCGGAATCTGCATGGAACCGGGAAAGGTTAGTTGCGGCTTTGAGTCAGTATTGCTGACTGTTGCGGTCCCCTTAGAAGGGCCGGGAAAATGAAGAATGCCGATCCGGCTTCGGCCTGGATGGGCAGGGGCGGTTTGGCGGAGCAACTCCCTCGCTATTGAGGTCGTTGAAGCGTGTGACCCAAGGTTGATTACCCCAGGTTGATGACCCAGGGGGTTGGTTACCGGGCGAGGATGCCCCCCATTCGATTTTACCGGGGCGGATGGCCGGATTGTTGCGTGAATCAGGATCGGATGACATGGAGCTGGATGTGATCGAGAAAGCGAAGAAGGCAGTAGCCGCCAAAGACAAGGATATGGGTTTCCGCAAAGGCGATTTCGTCGTCTATCCGACCCATGGCGTCGGCAAGGTCATGGGCATCGAGAGCCAGGAAATTTCCGGCCACAGCCTGCAGGTCATCATCATCCTGTTCGACAAGGACCGCATGACGTTGCGCGTGCCAGTCGCCAAGGCGAAGAATTCTGGCCTCCGGAAGCTTTCCAGCAAGAAAGTCATGGAAACCGCCCTGCAGACCCTGAAGGGCCGTTCGCGCGTGAAACGCGCGATGTGGTCGCGCCGCGCCCAGGAATATGAAGCCAAGATCAATTCGGGCGATCCGGTCTCGATCGCCGAGGTCGTGCGCGATCTGCATCGCAATGCAGACCAGCCGGACCAGTCCTACAGCGAACGCCAGATCTATCAGGCGGCCCTCGACCGCCTGGTGCGCGAGCTGGCTGCCATCGAAGGCATGGACGAACAAGCTGCCACCGAGCGTCTCCATCAGGTGATGAAGGCCGCCTGAGGGCGCCTTCACCCCCACCAGCTCTCTCCTCAGAGAGGCTCCCCGAGCGGCTTGACCGCTAACGACGGATGGTTCCCGGATCCCCTTCCGGTCCATCCGTCGGGGGTGTTCCCTCGCAGCGGATGCCGCGATGTCAGCGTCCCTCCCGGGAACCGCAGAATTCCGCCAGTTCCAAATTCTCTATCACCGGATGCCGGGATTCCTGCATCCGATTGCGGTGAGCTACATCACACTTGTCGTGAACCGGGCGAACCATCGGTGTGTGCCAGCCGACTACTTGTCAATGCGATCATGCAGAACAGTAGCCAGGAGCGGCCAACATGCTTGAAGATCCGACCAAACGCCTGATGAACCTCAACACGCTTGAGGCCTCGCAATATTACGGGCAGGTGTTTCGCCAGACCTATTACAGCACCACCAAGGGCAGCGATGCGTCCAACGTCCTTGACGGTGAAAGCCACGCCAACGCGATCTACGGCAATGGCGGCAACGACACGCTCAATGGCCTGGCCGGCAACGATCTGCTGGATGGCGGCATCGGCAATGACAAGCTCGATGGCGGCACCGGCCATGACAAGCTCTTTGGCGGTGACGGCAACGACACGCTGACGGGTGGCGACGGCAATGACTATTTCGATGGCGGTGCCGGCTACGACACCATGATCGGCGGCGCCGGCCATGACACGGTCGATTATTCGAAATCGACCCATGGCGTCTATATCGACATGAGCGACGGAAACTTCGGCGGCAATGATAATGTCAGCGGCATCGAGGATTTAATCGGGTCGGATTTCGACGATGATATCGACGGCAGCGACGACGCCAATTTGATGAAGGGCGGCGACGGCAACGACAATCTCTGGGGCGGTGCCGGCAACGACACGATCTATGGTGAGGACGGCGACGATTACCTGTTCGGCGGCACCGGCGCCAACATCATCGATGGCGGCAATGGCGACGACCATATCCATGCCGGCGGCGGCAATTACAACGACGTCGTGACCGGCGGCGCCGGGGCCGACACGTTCCACTGGCAGGTCGACGTGGTGAACGGCCACGACATCATCACCGATTACGATCCGCTGACCGATGCCCTGGAACTGCTCAATCCCTATGGTAACGGGTCGGCCAACGTGTTCGTCAACACCAGCGCCGACGGCGACGTCCTGATCTCGTTCGAGAACTCGTCGGTCGAACTCAACGGCGTCCAGAACCAGGGCTGGGGTTCGCTCCAGGACCTGCAGAACGCCGGCTTCAATATCAACTACGTCTCGATCGACTGACGCGCCGGAACGATTTCGGGGCACGATTTCGGGGCTGGACGCCACGGCTGGGAAACCAGCCGGGGCGTCATCGTTTTGTCGCATGCTATGATCGGTTTCCCTGCTCCGAGTCGCCGGCCGATCAAACACCCATGCAAGAACGAGACAAATTCGCCATCCTGAAGAAGCCCAGCCGGATCTGGGCGATTTCCCCCATTCATGGCGACATGGCGCGGCTGCGCGCACTCCATGCCTATATCGCCGAGCAGTTCGACCCCGGCGACCGCATCGTCTATCTGGGCGGCTTCCTGGGGCGCGGGCCGGATGTCACCGGCACGATGGACGAACTCATCACCTTTCGCCGCCAGATCCTGGCGCGGCCCATCATGTTCCCCGAGGACATCGTCTATCTGCGCGGCCAGCAGGAGGAGATGTGGAACAAGCTGCTGCAGCTGCAATTCGCCCCCAACCCGCGCGAAGTGCTGCCCTGGCTCCTCCAGCAGGGCGTCGGCCCCACCATCACCTCCTATGGCGGCGATCCGGCCGAGGGCATCATCC
>NZ_CAMDRA010000110.1 GCF_945906275.1 Dongia mobilis | reverse complement strand
GCCTTGACCTTCCCATGATTGGAAGGACCATATCAGGGTGGCGCCAGGATGAAGGAGATAGAGATGACCGCCAGCGCCGCCACCGAACTGAGGCTTGGTATTACGGGCATGACCTGTGGCGCCTGTGCCACGCGGATCGAGAAAGTACTGCGGCGCGTACCCGGTATTGCCACCGCCGACGTCAATCTGGCGAGCGAAGTTGCCGTGGTGACAGGCGCTCCGTCCGTCACCCGCGCGGTGGTGACGAAGGCGATCGAGCGGGCGGGCTATGGCGTCCGTGCCGACGATGCGCGCGCGGCGCCGGATCATGAAGCCTGGTTCCTGCTCCTGGGCGCTGTCCTCACCCTGCCGCTGCTGGCGCCGATGATCCTGGAACTGGCGTTGGGCGGCATGTGGATGCTGGATCCCTGGATCCAGCTCGGGCTGGCGCTGCCGGTACAGTTCGGGCTGGGCCTGCCCTTCTATCTCGGCGCCTGGCGAGCGGTCCGGGCCTTCAGCGGCAATATGGATCTGCTGGTGGCCCTGGGCACCAGCGCCGCCTTCGGCCTCAGCCTCTACATGATGGCAATCAATCCCCATCACCTCTATTTCGAATCCGCCGCCGTCATCATCGTGCTGGTGCGCCTTGGCAAATGGCTGGAAAAGCGCGCCAAGAAGCGCACACTCTCCACCTTGAGCGCCCTCAACGCCCTGTGGCCGGCCCAGGCCCGGGTGCGCCGCGATGGGATCGAAAGAGACATTCCCCTGCAGCAGCTGCTCACCGGTGACGTCGCCCTCATTCGCGCCGGCGAGCGCATTCCGGCCGACGGCAAGATCATCCTGGGCGAGAGCGAGATCGATGAATCGCTCATCACCGGGGAAAGCCGCCCACGACCCGTGGCCCCGGGCGACCGCGTCATCGGTGGTTCGGTGAACGGCATGAGTGCCCTTGAAATCACGGTCGCCGCCGTGGGTGCCGAGACGACCTTGGCCCGCATCATCCGCATGGTCACCGCGGCGCAGGGCGCCAAGGCGCCGATCCAGCGCCTGGCCGACCGGGTCTCGGCCATCTTCGTGCCGATCGTGCTGCTGATCGCCCTCGTCACGGTGGGCGGCTGGTTGCTGGCGGGTGCCGGCATCGAGACCGCCTTGATCAATGCGGTGGCTGTCCTGGTCATCGCCTGCCCCTGCGCGCTGGGCCTCGCCACGCCGACCGCGATCATGGTGGGCGTCGGCGCCGGCGCCAGGCGCGGCATCCTCATTCGCGATGCGGCCGCACTCGAGACTGCCGGCGATATCAGCATCGTCGCTTTCGACAAGACCGGCACCTTGACCGAGGGCAAGCCGCGCCTGCTCGCCACCGAACCGATGCCTGGCGTAAATAGCAAGGCCGCCCTAATCCTTGCCACCGCATTGCAGGCGGGCAGCACCCATGCCCTGACCGACGCGCTTCGCCAGGCTGCCGACGGTCTCGATTTGCCGCGCGCAGCAGATGCCTGTGTCGTCGCTGGCCGTGGTGTCACAGCCGGCATCGGCTCCAGCCAATACGCCCTCGGCACGCCGAAGATGATGCTGGAGGCTGGCCTCGACATTTCGCCCATGGCCGGGGCGGCAGCGCGCCACACGCAGGGCGGCGCCACCATTTCCTATCTCGCCGAAACCGCGCCGCAGCCGCGTCTCCTCGCCCTCTTCGCCTTTGCCGACCAGTTGCGGCCGACCGCCCGGCCCGCCATCGATGCGCTGCACGGCCTGGGCATCCGGTCCCTTATGCTGACCGGCGACAATAAGGGTGCTGCCGCCAGGATCGCCGCGGAACTGGGCCTCGACGATATCCGCGCCGAACTGTTGCCCGACGACAAGACCCATGCCATCGCCGCGTTGAAGGCAGACGGCGCCAAGGTCGCCATGGTGGGCGACGGCGTCAACGATGCGCCGGCCCTGGCCGCGGCCGATCTCGGCCTCGCCATGGCAACCGGCACCGATGTCGCCATCGAGACTGCGGGCATCGCCCTGATGCGCGGCGATCAGGCCCTGGTGCCGCAGGCGATTGGCCTCGCGCGTGCCACCTGCCGGAAGATTAAGGAGAATCTCGCCTGGGCCTTCATCTTCAACCTGCTGGGGATACCGCTGGCGGCCTTTGGCTATCTCAGCCCGATCATCGCCGGTGGCGCCATGGCGCTGTCCTCGGTCGCGGTCGTCACCAACGCCCTCACCCTCAATCGCTGGAGGCCCAAATGAGCGACGCTCTCAGCATCGGCGCTGCATCCAAGTCCAGTGGTGTCTCCGCCAAGATGATCCGGCACTATGAAAGCATCGGCCTGCTGCCACTGGCCGAGCGCAGCAACGGCAATTACCGTCTTTACGGACCGCAGGACGTTCACAATCTGCGTTTCATCCACCGCGCGCGGTCATTGGGCTTTCCGCTGGAGACGATCCGCGAGTTGCTGGCGCTCTGCCGCAACCGGCAGCGCTCCAGTTCCCAGGTCAAGAAGTTGGCACTCACCCATGTCGCCACGCTGGAGGCCAAGATCGCCGAAATGCAGGAGATGGCGGCGGCATTGAAGCATCTCGCCCAGAACTGCCATGGCGATGAGCGTCCGGATTGCCCGATCCTGGAAGGGCTGGCGTCAGACAGTGCGGCGCGCTGCCACTGAGTGTCAGAAGCGGATGACGCGCATGAGCAAGGGCAGCGGCGCGTCGGTTGCTTCCTTGCCGACACGGAAGACCAGTGTGCGACCACCGCCGGACAGGCGATAGAGTCCACCTTGCCGGAGGACGGCGTGGTCCGCGGTGAGGTCGGCTATCCCATTTACAAACTTGACCGTGCGTTTGGCGCCCTCCCGCTCCACATCTTCGATGGTGATGTCCTTGAGGTCGGGGGCAATGACCAAAGGCTGACGTGTTTCGGCAATGAACTTCACACCCTCTTCGGTCGGTGGCTTGCGAAACACGAGTGTCGCACTCTGATTGGCCTGCTCGGGCGTCAGGGCCAAAGCAGCCGGATCACATGAAATGCGTCTGCGGGCGACATTGCCGTCCGTGACATCGGATTGCGCCTTGCCGATGACGACCTTGCCGCCCCGGATGTTCTCGCGCTGGCAGGAATCGAGATAGGAGATGATGAGGCCGCTGTCCGGCCGCAGCGTGATCTCCCGTCCCTCCTGCAGCAGGTCGAGCGGTTCGACCCCCTCAATGGCGCCGCTGGTGTCTTCCACAATGGCAACAGCATTGTCCCCGGCCCAACCGGCTTGCGGCACGAGGAGCATAAGAACGACACCGACAACGCCTGCGAACTGCGTGTTCCGCCTGATGGTCATGTGAACCTCACCTCCAAATCCCAGTGGCGACTCCAACAGGGCGGCATCGATTTAGTCAGCCGACGCGCGCAACAAAGTGACGCCGCTCACCCACGGGCGTCAACGGCCACACCTTTCCAGACCAACGGGGTCAACAGTATCGCGTGATGGGGGAATTTTGACCGGTCGGAAAGCAAAAACAACCAGCCGCGACCGATTTTTTCTTTCCCGACCCAGGTCAATCACGACATCTTTAGCCGGAAATCGCCTTTGCTGGTGAAGCATAGTTGCGGTGCGGTGCCGGCGATGGCAAGATTAGCTGTACACAGGGATAATAAGGTGCCGGACCCCAACACCGGCACATAACAAGAAGACGCAAACCGGGACAGGAGGGAGTTACGTGATGGACAGCCAAGATTTCCTGAGCGCGATGAAAGCGGGCCGCATGTCGCGCCGCGATATTCTGCAGATGCTGACGGCCGCGGGCCTCACCATGACCATGCTGCCGGTCGGCCGCGCCAAAGCCGCCTACGGTGAAGCCATCTATTTCACCTGGGAAGGGTATAACGACCCAGGCTTCCATCCCGGCTATACCGCCAAGCACGGCGCCGAGCCGGAAGGTCCGGTGTTCGGTGACGTCGAGGAAGCGCTGACCAAGGTGCGCAGCGGCTTCCAGGTCGACGTCGTGCATCCCTGCAACCTCGATCTCCAGCGCTGGCGCGAAGCCGACGTGCTGCAGGCAATCGACACCAGCCGTCTCAGCAACTGGGGCAATCTTTTCGAGAGCCTGAAGAAGCTTGCCTACGCCCAGGGCGACAAGGGCGAGCAGTTCTTCATTCCCGTCGATTGGGGCAACACCTCAATCCTCTACCGCCCGGATCTCTTCGACGTAAAGGAAGAATCCTGGACCATGCTGTGGGATGAGCGCTATGCCGGCCAGCTCTCGATGGCGGCAGATGCCACCGAATCCGTCGCCATCGCCGGCATCGTGCTGGGGGTCAAGGACCCCTTCAACCTCACGGACGAGGAACTGGTCAAGGCCAAGGAACTGCTGGTGAAGCAGAAGCCGCTGATGCGCTTCTACTGGGACAGTAATTCCGCCGTCGAACAGGCCCTGGCATCGGGTGAATTGGTGGCTGCGACCGGCTGGAACAGTTCGGTCGTGACGCTCACCGGTCAAGGCGTGAACATCAAATACGCCAACCCGAAGGAAGGCATCATGAGCTATTGCTGCGGCCTGGTCATGACCAAGGACGCACCGCATGCCGACAAGGCCTATGACCTCATCGACGCCATGATCTCGCCGGAAGCCGGCAAATGGCTGATCGAAGCGCAGGGCTACGGCCATTCCAATGCCAAATCCTTCGATCTGGTCGAGGAAAAAGTCCTCGCCGAGCGCGGCTTGCCGAAGGATCCGACCCAGTTCTTCGGACAGGGCATCTTCCAGCAGCCGACGCTCAACGTCGACAAGGTGCAGAAGCTGTTCGAGGAAGTGAAAGCCGGCGCCTGATCAGGCACGGCCGTGACATGGGACGGAGCCAGCCGCCTGGGAGGCCGGTTCCGTCCTCGTCATACCCAGTTCCGATGACATGAACACGCAAACAGCTACGAATCCCGCGGTCGGTGACGCCGCTCTGTCGGCGCGGCCGGAATGGCTCGATGGCCTCTGGCTGATCGTGCCCACGCTCCTCATCGTCATCGGCATGATGGTGGTGCCGCTGGTCGGCATCGTCGTGGTCAGCTTCTGGACGCAGACCGGCTTCAACATCGAGGCGACCTGGACGCTCGACAATTACCGCGTGCTGTTCACGCCGGAAGGCGCCCTCTATCGCATCCTCATTGTGAAGTCGCTGTGGATGTCGCTCACCGCCACCATCGCGGTCGTGCTGCTCGCCTATCCCATGGCCTATTTCATGGCCTTCCGCATCGAACGCGCCAAACTCATCTGGATCATTCTGCTGACGGTGCCATTCTGGACCAGCTATCTGCTGCGCATCTTCGCCTGGAAAGTGATCCTGGGTTTCAACGGTGTCATCAATTCCGGTTTGAAGGCGGTGGGCCTGATCGACAAGCCGCTGGAATTCCTGCTCTACAATCCGACCTCGGTCACCATTACCCTGGCCCATGCCTGGGCCGCCTATGCCGTGCTACCGATCTATGTCAGCCTGGAGAAGATCGACCGCTCCTATCTCGAGGCAGCAACCGATCTCGGCGATTCCAAGTGGAAGCGCTTCTGGCGGATCACCTTCCCGCTGTCACTGCCAGGTACCATCGCCGCCATCCTGCTGGTCTTCATTCCGACGGTGGGCGACTACATCACGCCGACATTGGTCGGCGGCACATCCGGCATCATGATCGGCAATTCCATCGTCACGCAGTTCGGCAAGGCCAATAATGCACCGCTGGGTGCCGCGCTCTCCTGCATCATGATGCTGGCGATCACCTTGGCGGTCTGTGCGTTCTTGGCCGCGATCGGCCGCAAGCGACTCAAGGCGGCGGATCTCTAGATCATGGAAACGATCCGCAAGCATCTCAATCTCCTCTCGCTCTTCGCCGTGCTGTACCTGGCCTTCCTCTATGTGCCGGTCCTGCTGCTGCCGCTCTTTTCCTTCAACGACAACATTTATGTGACATTGCCTTTCAAGGGCTTCACCTTGAAATGGTATAGCAACCTGCTTGCCAATTCGGGCCTGCAATCGGCCCTCTGGGCCAGCGTCAAGGTCGGTGTCGGCGTTGCTGTCTTCAGCACCTTTCTGGGCTTGCTGGCAGCGCGCGCCATGACCCGCTACCGGCTGCCGTTCCGGCGCTCGCTCTATGCCCTCATCATGCTGCCGCTGGTCATTCCCTACATGGTGATTGGCGTCTCGACCCTGGTCATCCTGCGACGGGGCTTCGACATGGACCTCTCCTTGTGGACTGTCGGTGCCTCGCATGTCCTCATCACGGTGCCGCTCTCCATGCTGGTGCTGATGGCGCGCATGGAGGGTTTCGACCGCAGCCTTGAGGAAGCCTCGCGCGATCTCGGTGACACGGCCTGGCGCAGTTTCCGGCGCGTGACTTTGCCATTGGTGATGCCCGGCATTGTTTCCAGCCTGCTGCTTTGCTTCATCACCTCGTTCGACGAATATCTGCTGGCATTCTTCCTGGCCGGCAGTGAAGCGACGCTGCCCATCTTCATCTTCAGCAGCCTGCGCTTCCCGTCCAAAATTCCCGACGTGCTGGCGCTGGGATCTCTCATTCTGATGGTTTCGATCGTGCTCGTGGTGTTTGCCGAATGGCTGCGCCGGCGCGGCGTTTCCGGCAGCGATTCATCCGTGATCTGAGGCAGGCCATGACTCAACCAACCATCCCCAGGCCCATGATCTCGCTGCAGTCGGTCAGCAAGCGCTTTGGCAGCTTTGTCGCGGTCGACGCAGCGACGTTCGATATCGCGCCTGGCGAGTTCTTCTCGTTGCTGGGGCCGTCCGGCTGCGGCAAGACCACCTTGCTGCGCATGATCGGCGGCTTCGAACGGCAGAGCGAGGGCGACATCCTGATCGATGGCGAATCGATGGGCATTCGTCCGCCCAACCAGCGCCCGACCAACATGGTATTCCAGAGCTATGCGATCTTCCCGCATCTCGATATCGCCGAGAACATCGCCTATGGCCTGGTCAATCGCGACCTCGACAAGGCCACGATCGCGAAGAAAGTCGCCCAGGCGCTGGAGATGGTGCGGCTCGAAGGTCTCGGCAATCGCCGCACCAACCAGATCTCCGGTGGCCAGCGCCAGCGCGTGGCGCTGGCACGGGCCATCGTCTGCGAACCCAAGGTCCTGCTGCTCGACGAGCCTTTGGGCGCCCTCGACAAGAAGCTGCGCGAAGAAATGCAGATCGAACTGCGCCAGTTGCAGAAATCGCTCGGCATCACCTTCATCTTCGTGACTCATGACCAGGAGGAAGCGCTGTCGCTCTCCGATCGCATTGCCGTCATGGCGCGCGGCAAGGTGCTGCAGATCGATACGGCGACGTCCCTTTACGAGCGACCCAATTGCCGGGAAGTGGCTGGCTTCATCGGCAACATGAACTTCTTCGAAGGGCGCATCGCCAGCATCGCCAACGGTGTGGCCGCCGTCGAAATCGGCCCCGGCCAGCATGTGCGCGTCTCGGCCGGCAGCGGATCTGCGCCGGGCCAGGCAGCCATCGTCGCGGTTCGGCCGGAGAAGATCGACGCGGGCGCCACCCAGCCGCAAGGCAATGGGGCTGCAACGGCCAATGTCATCAAGGCACGCGCCCTGGCCGGATCCTATCTTGGCGACCGCAGCCTCGTTCTTGCAGAGTGGCGAGAGGGGACGGCGCCGATATCCGTGTCGCTGCAGAACCGCAAGACGCTTGCCACGGCTTCGCCCGGATCCATTGCCGGCACCGATTCCGTCGCCACCGGCGCGCCGATATGGATAACATGGCCCATCGAAGCGGGGGTTCTGCTTAATAGTTAGGTCACATCTCAGGGTTAGGGTTGCCTTATGTCGCACTGCAGCGTAAACAATTAATATGCTTTATCATGCCATAGAGGCCCAGTACCTCGCGCTCACGCCGTTCCGCATTGCCGCCGACACGTGGCGCAATCTGCTGGCGCATCCTGGCAATCCGCTGGCCGAAACCACGTTGCACCGGGCCGGCGCCGCGGCTTGGGAAATCATGGCGCGCTCCGCCCGCCGCCATGGGCGGTCCGAATTCGGGATCAACAACGTCGAGATCGACGGCCAGACCGTCGCCATCGCCGAGAAGCTGGTCCACGGCGAACCGTTCTGCCGCTTGGTTCATTTCGAACGCGTACTGGCAAAGCCCCGCAAGGATCCAAAGATCCTGCTGGTGGCCCCCCTCTCCGGGCATTTTGCCACTCTGGTGCGCGACACGATCGAGAGTCTAGCGATCTCCCATGAAGTCTATGTGACCGATTGGCAGGACGCGCGCGAAGTACCCTTGAGCGACGGTCGCTTCGGCTTTGAAGATTATGTCGACGTGCTGCATCGCTGCATCCGCAGCATCGGCACCGGCGTCACCGTGCTGGCCATCTGCCAGCCGGCACCGGCCTCGATCGTTGCCACGGCCCTGATGGCCGAAGCAAAGGATCCCTTCACACCACGCAATCTCGTCATCATGGGGGGCCCGGTCGATACGCGACGCGGCACCACCGAAGTGACGCGTTTGGCGCAATCGCATTCGATCTCATCCTTCGAGGCGGCCGCCGTTCACAATGTACCGCCGCTCCATCCGGGCGCCGGGCGTCGTGTCTATCCCGGCCTGCTGCAATTGACCGGCTTCATGTCGCTCAATCCTGATCGGCATCTCCGCGCGCATATCGATTTCCTCTGGGCCCATGCCAAGGGCGACGATCGCTTTGCCCGGGCGCATCGCCGTTTCTACGAAGAATATCTCGCGGTGATGGATCTCGACGCCCAGTTCTATCTCGACACGGTCCGCATCGTTTTCCAGGAACACGCCCTGATGAAGGGCACGCTCAAGCATCGTGGCCATCTGGTCGATCCCGGCGCCATGCGCAATGTCGGCTTGATGACGGTCGAAGGCGGTCGTGACGATATCACGGGCACGGGCCAGTGCCACGCCGCGCACGAGCTTTGCGCGCGCATCCCGGACAAGCTGCGGATCCAGGTGACCGAGGAAAAGGTCGGCCATTACGGCCTGTTCAGCGGGCGTTCCTGGCGCGAGCGAATCAGCCCGGCCATCGGCGAGTTCATCCGCCGCAACAAGGCGTCGTGACCAAGGTTTCCGCCAAGGAACCTTTCTGGAAGACGACGCCCCTTTCCAAGATGACGCCGTCGGAATGGGAGAGTCTGTGCGATGGCTGCGGCAAATGCTGCCTCGTCAAGCTGCGCGATGCCGACACCAATCAGGTGCTGTTCACCAATGTCGCCTGCAAGCAGCTAGACCTGCGCAACTGCCACTGCAAGGACTACGCCCATCGCAAGGAAATCGTGCCGGATTGCGTGCAGCTCAATCCGCGCAGTCTCGGCCGCATCGATTGGCTGCCGGAAACCTGTGCCTACAAGCTGGTCCATCAGAAGCAGGATCTGCCCTGGTGGCATCCGCTGGTCTCAGGCGACCCGAAGACCGTGCACCAGGCCGGCATCTC
Organism: Dongia mobilis; assembly: GCF_945906275.1. Lineage (GTDB taxonomy): Bacteria > Pseudomonadota > Alphaproteobacteria > Dongiales > Dongiaceae > Dongia > Dongia mobilis_A. The sequence continues at coordinate 3,122 of NZ_CAMDRA010000110.1, read as the reverse complement.
CGTGCGCAAGCGCGCGATCTCGGAAACCCGCGCCGGCGAACCGGAAGATCACATCGTCGATTGGATCAAGTAGCGCTCAACGCTTTGGGCGTCATCCGCCTAGGCGTCATCCCCCTAGGCGGCATCCCCCTAGGCGTCATCTCTGGGCAGCCAGGGAATACGAGCAACCTCTATACCCTCTTCAGCAAGCTCACGGTGCTGGTCTTCATTCGCCTCGCCGAAAATGCCGCGCGCATCGGCTTCGCCGTAATGGATCTTGCGCGCTTCCTCGGCAAACTTGTCGCCGACATAATCGCAATTCTCTTCGACCTGGCGACGCACTTCGGCGAGTTGCGCGCGCATGTTGCTGGCCAATACCGCCATATTCTGCGCCGGCACCTTGTCGCCCTTGGCGCCGATCCCCGTACTGTTTACCCTGGGTGCCATCAGCGCCTTGCCGACCTTGCGGTCGCCGCATTCGGGACATTCCACCATGCCACGCGCCAATTGGCGGTCGGCGGTGTTGCCGTCCTTGAACCAGATATCGAAGCTATGGCCTTTGCCACAATTGAGCTGAAACACGATCATCGTCACTGCCTCACATGCGCGGTCATCCCATGCAACAGCCGCGCCAATCCCGATCGGCCCATTTTCGCCGATAATGTTTAAGAATATAGAGGCGAGCCTTGAAAATGCTACCCTCCACCCCTGCCATCCAGCGCCACCCGTAACAAAAGAGTGTGATTTGCAGCCCGTTAGGCCCACCACGCCGCCATCGCCATGGGTGGTTCAATACAGCGCCCGGATCGATCCTGCCGGGTGCGTCCTCGACCTTGCCGCCGGCAGCGGACGACATACCCATTTCCTGCGCCAGAAGGGACACCCGGTCGTGGCACTTGACCGTGACGTCACGGCGCTGGCCGCGATGGGGTGCGATGGCGTCGAGATCATTTCCGCCGATCTGGAGGATGGCTCGCCCTGGCCCCTGGGCAACCGCCAGTTCGCCGGGATTGTCGTGACCAATTATCTGCACCGGCCATTGTTGCCACATCTCGCCCGCGCCCTGGCGCCGGGCGGCGTACTGATCTACGAGACCTTTGCCAAGGGAAATGAACGCTTCGGCAAGCCGAGCAATCCTGCGTTCCTGCTGGCGCCAGGAGAGTTGCTGGCATTCGCGCAAGAGCGGGGCCTCACGGTGCTGGGCTATTTCAGCGGGGAAGTGAGCCAGCCCAAGCCGGCCATGGTGCAGCGCCTGGCGGCGCGCGCAGCTATCTGAGCGCGGCCGCCCGGTCGCGCAGCTTCAGCAGCAATACCGATCCCACCAGCAGCAAAGCGCTGATATTGGCGAGGATCAGCGACGCGGAGCCGATGACGGTACCGTAGGTCAGCCACAGGATCTGGCCGGCAAACATCATCAGATACATGGTGAGCGAGACATCGCGGGCCGAGCCATTGCGCCAGATGCGCAGCGCCTGCGGCAGGAAGCTCAATGTGGTGAGACAGGCCGCGACAATGCCGATCACCTCGACCCAGAAATCGCCCGGACTGGCCATGGCGACGTCAGTGCGCTTTCCTGGATTTGGGATGCTCGCCCCTGGCCAGCTTCTCGATCCGATAGCGGCACATGGCATCGTCGACCGTCGACCAGGCATGACGCGACCAGGCCGTCTTGGCATCCTCATACGTATCGAAGGGACCGAACCATTGCTCGCCGCCGCCTGGCGCCGGCTCCGTGAAGGTGGTGTCGCAATAGGGACCGCCAACCACCCAGAAGCAGATATCCCCGCCCTCTTCCTCGATCCGGAAGCGGGCATGGGCCTGGTCGACCGTCTCCCAGGCACGTTTCTGCCAGGCTGCCTTGGCCTCGTCATAGGTGGCAAAGGGGCCGATCCGCTCTTCCTTGCCGCCCTCTTGAATGCGATCGAAATTCGTGTCGGCATAAGCGCCGCCGATTACCCAGAAACGGGCCATGATTTCTTTAGGTTCCTTCGCTCTCGGCGGAATAAAGACTCGCGCCAAAAAACCATGCTAACCTGCTCATTCTTAACTGGATTTCGAGTCGGCGGCAAAGCATAAATCGCATAAGTGCGTGTGCGGATACTCGTATTCCGGCTCCAGGACATGAAAACCCAAGGCAAAGGCGTGATGACCAAGGATATGCGACCGGAGGATTTCAAGGCGGTTTACGACCGATTCCAGGCCAATGTCTCGCGCTTCGATTGCGGTCGCTTCTGCGCCCCGCTGAACGAGGGCCAGCCGGTCTGCTGCGACACGAAGCATGCCATTCCCGTGGTCGACAAGCCCGAGTTCGACCTGTTGAAAAGCCGCACCGATCTGTGGCACCGCTACAAGCCGACCGACGCCACTGCCCGCAAGATCGTCGACGAACTGCACAAGAATTGCCGCGCCATCGAATGCAAGGGGGCCCGCTTCTGCGAGCGCGACAACCGGACACTCGCCTGCCGCGCCTTCCCCTTCTATCCCTATTTCGACAAGAAGGGTGAGTTGCTCGGCCTCGGCACCTATTGGATTTTTGCCGATCGCTGCTGGCTCATCTCCAACATGCAGGTGGTCGAGCGCGAGTTCGTCAAGGAATTCATCGACGCCTATGAGTATGTCTTCGCCCGTGACGCCGAGGAGAAGGACGCGATGAAGCGTCATTCCGCCAGTCATCGCCGTGTCTCGACCCGCTACAAGAAACCGATTCTGCTGATCGGCAAGGAGGGCGGTTTCCTCAAGGTCATGCCCGGCACGGCGGAGGTGCGCACAGCCACCCATAGGGACATGGTCAAGACCGGCCCTTACAAGAACCCGCGCGCCTATGCCCGCGCCGTCAAGGAAGCGGGCGGCGAACTGCCGGCCCAATCGCCCTTCATCGACTGATATTTGCCGTGGATCATCTCGCCAACACACTTCAATCGCTGCGGGCGTTCCCGTCGGCGCTGCGTGCCTATCTGACGGATACCCCGGCCAATGCCCTGGATTGGCGGCCGCTGAGCTGGGACGGCATCCCCAGCGAGATGCTGACCATCCGCCAGCAGATCTGCCATGTGCGCGATATCGAGATCGACGGTTACATCCAGCGCTTCGAAAGCCTCTTGCGCGAGGATGATCCCTTCCTGCCCTCGATCGACGGCTATGCG
>NZ_CAMDRA010000109.1 GCF_945906275.1 Dongia mobilis | reverse complement strand
CGGCCGGTTCGCCCGGAACTCAGGCGCCCCGGCGACATGCCCAAGCGCAAGGCCGGCGGTGGATTGGAAAAACGCGTCGCCTTGCTGCATGCCCTGGCACATATCGAACTCAATGCCATCGATCTTGCCTGGGATCTGATCGCGCGCTTTGGGTCGTGCGACCTGCCGCGCGCCTTCTTCGACGATTGGGTACGCGTGGGAGACGAGGAGGCGCTGCATTTCTCCATGCTGGCGGCGCGCCTCAATGAGCTCGGCGCCAGCTACGGCGCCCTTCCGGCCCATGACGGGCTGTGGCAGGCAGCCGAGGAGACGTCGCACGATCTCCTTGCCCGCCTTGCCATCGTCCCACTGGTGCTGGAAGCGCGCGGGCTCGACGTGTCGCCGGCAACGATCGCCGATCTCAGAAGGTCCGGCGACGAAGTATCGGCCGCCGCCCTCGACATCATCTACCGCGACGAAATCGGCCATGTCGCGGCCGGCAAGCGCTGGTTCGATCATGTCGCCCTGTCGCAGGGCCATGATCCCGCAACAATCTGGCAGCATCTGGTAGCCAAGCATTTCCGCGGCCGGCTGAAGCCGCCCTTCAACCGCGCGGCGCGCGACGAAGCTGGATTCTCCGCTGCCTTCTATGAGCCGATCGCGCTCGTTTAGGCGGGCAAGGTCCCGAACAGCAGATTGTCCAGCCCACGCACCAGACCCTTGAGCGCCACGACCCGGCGTGCTGCCAGCAAGGTGCCGGCGACGTAGGGACCAGCGGAGGTTCCGGCATCGTGGCGGATGGTCAGGCGCTCGCCATCCTTGCCAAAGATCGTTTCCACTGCGAGCACGTAGCTTGGCAGGCGGACGGCATGCACACGGCCGCCGCCGACATCGGCGCCGCGCGCCTCATGGGGACCGATAATGTCCTTGATCGGATAGCCGGGAACGCTCTTCTGGATGGCGCCCATGCGTTCGGCAAGTTCGCGGGCCGTCCCCGACGGCACGTCCGGCTTGGTCGATTTGGCATAGTCGATGATTTCATAGTCGGCCACATGCTGGGCGGCCAGAAGCGAGAAGCGCGTCAGCAAGCTTGCCGTGATCGAGAAGTTGCCGCTGGCGACGACGCCCAGACCCTGCTTCTCGGCAAATTTGGCGATCTCCTCATATTCCGCTGCCGCCAGGCCGGACGTGCCGACGACCGCCGGCACGCCCATCTCCAAAGCCTTCAGCACGTTCGCCTTCACCGCCGATGGATGCGTGTAGTCGATATAGACATCGGTCGGCTCGGCGCTCAGCGCCTGTTCGACGCTGGCCGCCACCCCAATGCCCAGCGCATCGAGGCCGGCCACAATCCCGGCATCCTGACCTGCCGCTTTGCGCGCCACGGCGCCGGAGAGGGAAAGATCTGGCGCGGCCACAATTCCCGCCACGAGGGCCTTCCCGGTCCAACCGGTGGCGCCACCAACGCAAATTCGAAGCGACATAACTAACCCCTTCCAATAAGTACGATTTTTACCAGAGGTGCGACCGCATGCCCCACAGCCTGAGCCGAGCCCGGGCTTTGACTTCAGCCGAGCGACAGAGGATATTGCTACCAGTTTCATAGAACCAGCCGCCAAGGATGGCAAACGGCTGGTCTTTTTATGTTCGGAACAGGGATATCATGACCGCAAGACCCAACTCGCTCGCTGCGCGCGACGGCGCCTATCACTTCCATGGCTATACCAACGCCCTGAAGAATGAGCAGGATGGCGGCTTCGTGGTCATGCGCGGCGATGGCCCCTTCGTCTATACCGAGGACGGAAAGGAGTGTTTCGACGGCCTGTCCGGCCTGTGGTGCTGTTCCCTGGGCTTCGGTCCCCAGCCGCGCCTGGTCGAGGCGGCCAAGAAGCAGATGGAAACGCTGCCCTTCTACCACACCTTCACCCAGAAGGTGGCGGCCCCGGCCGTGGAACTTGCCGAGAAACTGGTGCAACTGGCACCGGTGCCGATGTCGAAGGCCTATTTCTGCAATTCCGGTTCGGAAGCGAATGATACCGCTGTCAAGATGATCTGGTATCTCAACAACGCGCTGGGCCGTCCGCACAAGAAGAAGATCATCGCCCGCGTGAAGGCCTATCACGGTGTCACCGTCGCTGCGGCGTCGCTCACCGGCCTGCCGGCGCTTCACAATGATTTCGATCTGCCGATCGCCGGCATCCTGCGCACCGACTGCCCGCACTATTACCGTTTTGGCGAAGCCGGCGAGAGCGAGGAAGCGTTTGCCACACGCTGCGCGGAGAATCTTGAAAAGCTGATCCTGGCGGAAGGACCGGACACGATCGCTGCATTGTTCGCCGAGCCGGTCCAGGGCGCCGGGGGTGTCATCATCCCGGCCAAGACCTATTGGGCCAAGATCACAGCGATCCTCAAGAAGTACGACATCCTGCTGGTGGCCGACGAAGTCATCACTGGTTTTGGCCGGACCGGCAACTGGTGGGGTACGCAGACTTACGGCCTGCAGCCAGACATCATCACCATGGCCAAGCAGCTCTCCGCCGGGCAACTGCCGATCGCCGCCATTCTGATCAACCAGCGCGTGTTCGAGGTGCTGCGCGATAATTCCAACAAGTTGGGCGGTTTCGCGCACGGCCTCACCTACTCCGGCCATCCGGTTGCATCTGCCGTCGCGTTGGAGACGATCAAGATTTATGAAGACCTCAAGATCGTCGATCATGTCCGCGCCTTGGCGCCGCACTTCCAGCGCGAGATGATGGCCTATGCCGATCACCCGTTGGTGGGTGAGGTGCGCGGGGTCGGCCTGGTAGGCGCCATCGAGCTGGTCAGGAACAAGGAGACCCATGAGAGCTTTGATTCGAAGCTCGCTGTTGGTCCGACGCTGGTCAAGTTCGCCCATGAACATGGGTTGATCGTGCGCCCGGTGATAGATTCTCTCTGCTTCTGTCCGCCGATGGTGTCGACCGAAGCGCAGGTCACCGACATGTTCGGCCGTTTCGGCCGGGCATTGAAGGACACGCAGGACTGGCTGAAGCGTGAAGGACATGCCTGACCAACGGACCGACTTCGCAGCCCTCTTTGCAGCCCGGCTCGACGCACTGAAGAATGAGGGCCGCTACCGCGTCTTTGCAGATATCGAGCGCATCGCCGGCCGCTTTCCCAAGGCGCTTTACCGCAGCACGCCCGGCGGCATGCCGACCGAGGTAACGGTCTGGTGCAGCAACGACTATCTTGGCCAGGGTCAGGACCAGGCCGTCATGGCCGCCATGCAGGCGGTCATTTCCCGGACCGGGACCGGTGCGGGTGGCACACGCAACATCTCAGGCAACAGCCACGAACTGGTGGAACTGGAGCGCGAGCTCGCGGCTTGGCATGGCAAGGAAGCAGCGCTGACCTTCACCTCCGGCTTCGTTGCCAATGAGGCGGCGCTGAGCGTGCTTGCCCGTCAGATTCCCGATTGCATCATCTTCTCCGACGCCTCGAATCATGCATCGATGATCGCCGGCATTCGCAACAGTCGCGCCGCGTACCAGATATTCCGCCACAATGACGTGGCGCATCTCAGGGAACTGCTGGCCGCGGCGGCGGCGGGTCGACCAAAGCTCATTGCCTTCGAGAGTGTCTACTCGATGGATGGCGATATCGCCCCCATTGCAGCTCTGTGTGACGTCGCCGCCGATTTTGGGGCGCTCACCTATCTCGACGAAGTTCATGCGGTGGGCCTTTACGGCGCAACCGGCGCCGGCATTGCCGCGCGCGATGGTCTCTCGCACCGTCTCGACGTCATCCAGGGAACGCTCGGCAAGGCATTTGGCTTGATGGGCGGCTACATCGCCGGGTCAGCCTTGCTGGTCGACTTCGTGCGCAGCTTCGCGCCCGGCTTCATCTTCACGACGGCGCTGCCACCGGTGATCGCCGCCGGCGCCAGGGCCAGCCTTGCCAGCCTCATCGCGGCGGGCGAGCTACGGCAGAAGCATCAGGCCAATGCCGCCCGGCTGAAGCAACTGCTCGCCGACGCCGGGCTGCCCGTGCTGCCCAGCGAAAGCCATATCGTGCCCTTGATGGTCGGCAACGCCGACGCCTGTCGGGAAGCCGCGAGGCTCTTGCTGCAGCGACACAAAATATATGTCCAACCGATCAACTTTCCGACCGTGCCACGCGGCACCGAGCGATTGCGCCTGACACCGACCCCTTTCCATGACGAGGCTCTGATGCAGGCTTTGGGTGCCTCACTGCGGGATGTTTGGCGCGAGTTGTTTCTGCCCCTTGCCGCCTAAGGTTGCTGCCCATCTGCGGTGATAGCTGCCCGAAATTTGACAATCAGCGTTTTGCATTTGACTCATTAGGCTCGGTTGCTTTAAACGCGGATGGCGGGAAAAATGCCGCGGCCGCGAAGGGGTCCTTTGGATGCATTCGCGACACTAGAAAAAACTAGAAACAGCGAGTGATGTGACCTGTCGGGGTTACTCATACGGGGGCTAAGCTTAGGGACGATGGGAACGACCAACGATCCGTTTGTCACATTTTCCGATGTCCAGAAAACCTATGACGGCGAAACTCTGGTCGTCAAAAACCTCAATCTCAGGATTGAGCAAGGGGAATTCTTGACCCTTTTGGGTCCGTCCGGTTCTGGCAAGACGACGACCCTCATGATGTTGGCCGGCTTCGAAGTGCCGACCCATGGCCGTATCGAAATGGGTGGCGTAGAGATCAACAACGTCGCTCCGCACAAACGCAATATCGGCATGGTGTTCCAGAACTATGCCCTGTTCCCGCATATGACGGTCGAGGAAAACCTCGCCTTCCCGCTGCAGGTGCGCAAGGTCGCCAAGGACGAAATCGCCAAGAAGGTGCAGCGCGCCCTCGACATGGTGCAGATGCCCCAGATGAGCAAACGTCGGCCGGCGCAGCTTTCTGGTGGACAGCAGCAGCGCGTGGCGCTGGCCCGCGCCCTCGTCTTCGACCCGAAATTGGTTCTGATGGACGAACCATTGGGCGCTCTCGACAAGCAGCTGCGCGAGCATATGCAGATCGAAATCAAACATATCCACGAACGCCTTGGCGTCACCGTCGTCTATGTGACCCATGACCAATCCGAAGCTCTCACCATGTCGGACCGGGTTGCGGTGTTCAATGACGGCATCATCCAGCAGTTGGCCAAGCCCAGCGATCTCTATGAGCGGCCGGAGAATTCTTTCGTGGCGCAGTTCATCGGCGAGAACAATCGCCTCAGCGGCAAAGTCGCCTCGGTCAATGGCAAGTCCTGCGGCGTCGAGATTCCCAATTTCGGCCTGGTCAGTGCGATACCAGTGAGTGTGCAAAGCGTTGGCAGCCCGACGACCTTGTCGCTCCGCCCCGAACGGGTGCGGATCAACCCGGAAAGCGGCGCCTACGCCAACCAGTTCGACGCCGAAGTGCAGGAACTGATCTATCTGGGCGACCACACGCGCTGCCGCGTCTCCGTGCTCGGCAATTCGAACTTCATCATCAAGGTTGCCAATGCCGAAGGCGTCCCCAGCCTGACCCCCGGACAAATGGTCCGGGTTGGTTGGAAGCCTGAGGATTGTCGCGCGCTGGACGCCTATTGAACTCTCATTTCTAGTGCCTGAACTCCGGCTAGCAGGCTCGGGCATAGCTTAATTTTTGCTAGAAGGAGAAAACGATGTTTAAACCTACGTTGAAAGTTGCATTGCTCGCGAGCTCAATGCTGGTTCTCGTTGCTTGCGGAGAAGAAAAAAAGGAAGAGCAGGCCAGCTCTGCCGCCAGCAACACCACTTCGACAACTGCCACGTCAGAAGCGGCGCCGGCAACCAGCACCAACCAGACCGCCTCCGTTACGCCAGCTCCCGCGACGGGCGGCTTGACCGTCGTCTCCTGGGGCGGCGCCTATCAGGAAGCGCAGCGCAAGACGATCTTCGAGCCGTACAACGCCAAGACCGGCAACGTGATCAAGGAAGAAGAATATAACGGCGAAGTCGCCAAGATTAAGGCGATGGTCGAAAGCGGCACGGTCAGCTGGGATGTGATCAGCGTCGATACCGCCACCGCCCTGCAGGGCTGCGATGACGGCGTGCTTGAAACGCTCGATTATTCGAAGATCCTCGACAAGGCCAAGGTCTTGCCGGGTGCAGCACTTGATTGCGCGATCGGCAGCGACGTGTATGCGACGGTGTTTGCCTATGATACGGCCAAGCTGCCGAACGGCCCGGCCAGCATCAAGGACCTTTTTGATCTCGAGAAGTTCCCGGGCAAGCGCGCGCTGCAGAAGAACCCGTTCGTCAATCTTGAATGGTCGCTGATCGCCGACGGCGTCGACCCGGCGCAGGTCTATGACGTGCTCGGCACGCCGGAAGGCGTCGATCGTGCTTTCAAGAAGCTCGACACCATCAAATCGCAGGTCGTGTGGTGGGAAGCCGGCGCGCAGCCGCCGCAGCTGCTCGCCGACGGCGAAGTCGTGATGACCTCGGCCTGGAACGGCCGTATTGCCAACGCGATCAAGGAAGGCAAGACCTTCAAGATCGTCTGGGACGGCCAGGCGCCCGACCTCGACATGTGGGCCATTCCGAAAGGCACGCCGAACCTCGAGAAGTCGTACGAGTATCTCGCCTTTGCCAGCTCGGCCGAAGTGCAGTCAGCACTGGCGCCGTACATCCCGTACGGCCCGACCAACCTCGATGCCGTTGCTCTCGTCGATGCGGAATTGGCCAAGTCTTTGCCGACCCATCCGGACAACCTCAAGGCCGCCATTCCGCTCAACCCGCAATTCTGGGGTGACAATGGCGAAGAACTGCGTGCCCGCTTCAATACCTGGCTGGCGCAGTAACCAGGACTGAGACGCCGCCGGCGGGAAGGTCACTTTCCGCCGGTATCGTTTTGGCAACCTGACAATCTTGACGAACCAATTTGATGGCGGCTTCCGGCGACATGAGTGTCAGCGCAATTTCCGATGATCGATCGACCCTGAAATCAAGACTGCGCCGCGCCGAGCGCGTGCAGCGTCTCCGCGCCATCGGCCTCGTGCTGCCGCTGTTCCTGTTCATCCTCATTGTGTTCGTGACCCCCATCATCATTCTGATGACGCGGGCGGTCGACAATCCTGAAATCGCCGACAGCCTGCCACTCACCAGCGCCGCCCTCGCCAATTGGGACCGCACGGATATCCCGGGCGAAGACGTGTTCGCAGCTTTTGCCGTCGACCTCGTCGCCGCCCAGAAGAACAAGGCCACCGGCCTTATCGGCAAGCGCCTCAATTACGAAATGCCCGGCACACGCAGCAAGGTGCTGCAGGCCGGCCGCGCCGCCGAAAAGTTGACGGCGGCCCCCTACAAGGAGGCTTTCCTGAAAATCGATCCGCTCTGGGGCGAGATCGAGACTTGGAAAGTGCTGGAGCGCGCCAGCCACCGCAATACCAGCTTTTACTTGCTGAAGGCGGTCGACCTGCAATGCAGCGCCGATGACGAGATCGTCAATGTGGCGCCTGACCAGGCCCTGTTCCGCGATGTCTTCATCCGCACGCTCGGCATCAGCACCCTGGTGACCGTTGCCACGCTGCTGTTGGGATTCCCGCTCGCCTACATGCTGGCAACGCTGCCGCCCAAGCACAGCAACATCCTGATGATCCTGGTCCTGCTGCCGTTCTGGACGTCGCTGCTGGTGCGCACCACCGCCTGGGTCGTGCTGTTGCAGACGGAAGGGCCGATCAACGATCTGCTGCTGTTCCTGGGCCTGACCGATGAGCGCCTGCAGCTCATCTTCAGCCGCTTCGGCACCGTCGTCGCCATGACGCATATCCAGCTGCCCTTCACCCTGCTGCCAATCTACAGCGTCATGCGCACGATCTCGCCCAACTATGTCCGTGCGGCGCGGTCCCTGGGTGCTGGCCCGTTCCATGCCTTCTGGACGATCTACTTCCCGCAGACCATGCCCGGCATCGCCGCCGGTTGCCTGCTGACCTTCATCCTCAGTCTCGGCTACTACATCACCCCCGCACTGGTTGGTGGCCCGACCGACCAGATGATCAGCTATTTCGTGGCGCTCTACACCAACAAGGAACTCAACTGGGGCCAGGCATCAGCACTGGGCACCATCCTGCTGATGGCGACGCTGGTGCTTTACGCCGTCTATAACCGCCTGGTCGGCATCGACAAAATGAAGCTCGGATAACGATCATGATGGCCCTGCCCCCGTACGCATCCCCGCTCGAGCGCCTCTGGCGCGTCGCGTTCATCCTGTTATGCGCTCTGGTGCTGCTCTTCCTCATCTCGCCGATCCTCGCGATCATGCCGCTCAGCTTCAATTCCGAACCTTACTTCACCTATCCGATGCCGGGCCTGTCGATGAAATGGTATGCGGATTTCTTCCAGGATCCGCGCTGGCTGGATTCGGTGCGGGCGAGCGTCTTCATCGCGGTCTGCACCACGGGCCTTTCCATGGTGTTCGGCACGCTGGCAGCCCTTGGCCTCAGCCGCAGCAACTTCCCGCACCGCGCCCTGGTGATGGCCTTCCTCATCTCGCCGATGATCGTGCCCGTCGTCATCACCGCCGTCGGCATGTATTTATTCTTTGCGACACTTGGCTTCAACAACACCTATTTCGGCATCATCCTGGCGCATACGGCGCTGGCCACACCCTTCGTCGTCATCACCGTGACGGCAACGCTGATCGGCTTCGATCAATCGCTGATCCGCGCTGGCGCCAGCCTCGGCGCGCCGCCGATGACCGTGTTCCGCAAAGTGACCTTCCCGTTGATCCTGCCCGGTATGATCTCGGGCGCGCTGTTCGCCTTCATCACCTCGTTCGATGAAGTGGTGGTGGTGCTGTTCATCGCCAGCCCCGATCAACGCACCTTGCCCAAGCAGATGTTCAGCGGCATCCGCGAGCAGATCAGCCCGACCATCGCTGCCGCCGCCACCTTGCTCATCATCTCCGCGGCGCTGATGCTGGTCACGGTCGAGCTGCTGCGGCGGCGCTCCGAACGCCTGCGCGGCATCAGCTCCTGACCCCTGATGCCCGCGCCGCGTCGGCATAGCGGCCTCAGTCACCGATCACGCCGGCTTGCCGTCTATGCGCTGGCAGGTTTCTTGGCGGTCACCGGATGCGCGACCCCGTCACCGACAACGACGCCATCCCCGCACCTTGCCTATGGCCAGGAGCAGATGGTCGCGGTCGGCCATCCCGTCGCAGCGCGCATTGGCCTCGATATTCTGAACCGCGGCGGATCGGCGGTCGATGCCGCCATCGCCATGCAGATGGTCCTCACCCTGGTCGAGCCGCAATCTTCCGGGATCGGCGGTGGTGGATTCCTGCTGCACTACGCTGCCGCAAATGACCGTCTGGACAGCTATGACGGGCGCGAGAAGGCACCGGCCGCCGCTCGCAGCGACATGTTCCTTGGTACCGATGGCCAGCCCTTGCCCTTCATGGAGGCGATGCCGGGTGGATTGTCCGTCGGTGTCCCGGGCGTCGTGCGCATGCTGGAGATGGCCCACCGCGAACATGGCCGCTTGCCTTGGCGCGATCTGTTCGCACCGGCCATTGCGCTGGCTGAACAAGTCTTCGATATCTCGCCCCAACTCGCCGCCAAGATCGCCGCTGACGAGATCCTCGCCAGGCAACCCAGCACCCGATCCTATTTCTTCGACAGCACCGGCAAGCCGCTTGCGGCCGGCGCCCGCCTCACCAACCCCGCTTTGGCGCAAAGCCTGCGCGCCATTGCCGCGGGCGGTGCCGATGCCTTCTACCAAGGTGCGATCGCAGCCGACATCGTGACGGCAGTGACCACCGCGCAGCCACGTCGCGGCCAGATGACCCTCGATGATCTGGCAAACTACGCGGCGCAGAAGCGGCCCGTCCCCTGCCTCGACTACCGCGACAGCAAGGTCTGCTCCATGGGGCCACCCTCCTCTGGCGGCTTGGCCGTGCTGCAGATTCTGGGCCACCTTCGTCGCTTCGACATGGCAGCCTTGCCACCGGATAGCTCTGCCGCCATGCACCTCATCGCCGAGGCAAGCCGCCTCGCCTTTGCCGACCGGGAACGTTATGTCGGCGATCCGGATTTTGCGCAGGTCACGGTCGACCGCTTGCTGGCACCGGAATATCTCTCGGCCCGCGCCGCGGAAATAGATCCCCGGAAATCCATGGGCGAGGCGAAGCCTGGGCGCCCGGCGGATGCAGCCCTGCTGGGCAGTTCGCCATCTCGCCCCTTGCTGCCCGAGCCGCTCTCCACCAGCCATATGGTGATCATCGATCGCGACGGGAATGCGGTCAGCTTCACCACCACCATCGAAGGCGCGTTCGGCGCGCATATCATGGCCGGCGGCTTCCTCCTCAACAATGAACTGACCGACTTCGCCTTTGCGCCCGCTGCCAAGGGCCGCCCCGCTGCCAACCGGGTCGAAGCCGGCAAGCGGCCACGCTCCTCCATGGCGCCGGTCCTGGTCTTTGACCGACAGAGCGGCGCACTGACAGCTGCGCTGGGGTCGCCCGGGGGCAGCAACATCATCGGTTACGTGACCCAGGCATTGATCGGCCTGATCGACTGGCGCCTGGACCCCTATTCGGCCATTGCCGCCCCTCATGTCCTCAACCGCAATGGCCCGACGATCATTGAGGCCGAACAAGGCCTTGAGAAGCTCGCGGCGGAGCTGGAAACGATGGGCCACAAGGTTAAGGTGCAGGAACTCAACAGCGGTGCTAATGTCATCGTCGTTCGCGACGGGCAATTGATCGGCGCCAGCGACCCCCGGCGCGAAGGTGTCGCCCTGGGTGATTAACCATCCGGGCGTGTGACCCTCGATCCGCCCACCTTATCAGACTGAAAAGACAGGATTTCCTCTATGACGAAGCGGCCCACGATCCATTTGAAATCGGGCGAAGAACGCCGTGTGCTCGGCGGCCACCCCTGGGTCTATTCGAATGAACTGCAGACCGGCCCGGAACTGAAGGCAATCAAGCCGGGCTCGATCGTGACCCTGCGCCAGGCTGACGGCCGGCCCATGGGCCTAGCCTTCTTCAACCCGAAATCACTGATCAGCGGGCGCGTCATCACCCGCGACCACAGCGTCGAGATCGACGCGCAGTTCTGGCAGCGCCGTCTGGAGCGGGCGCTCAAACTGCGCGACCGCCTGATCGGTGTCCCCTATTACCGCTTGGCCCACGCCGAGGCCGACGGCCTGCCCGGCTGCGTCATCGATCGCTATGGCGATGTCGTCGTGATCGACGTTTCGAGTGCCGGCATGGACGGCGAGATCGACAATCTGGCCGCTGCGATCGACAGCCTGCTGCAACCGCGTGTCATCCTTGTGCGCGGCGACGGACCGGCGCGTGAACTTGAAGGGCTGGAACCGGTGAGCCGCCTCGTCAAGGGCACACTCGATGGGCCGGTCGAGATCATCGAGAATGGCGTCAAATTCATGTGCGACCCGCGCGAGGGCCAGAAGACCGGCTGGTTCTTCGATCAGCGCGACAATCGCGCCTTGATCAGCCGGCTCGCCAAGGGTGCCAAGATGCTCGACGCCTACAGCTATATGAGCGGCTTCGGCATTCAGGCGCTGAAGGCAGGCGCCGCCAATGTTCTGGCCCTTGACCGCAGCGCCCCGGCGCTCGAACTTGCGCGCAAGGCCGCCGACCTCAACGGTGTCACAGCTTCATTCGAAACGCGCCAGGGCGATGCCTTCGATGTCCTGCCCGAGATCGCCCAGAGCCCGGCACGCTACGACATCGTCGTTGCCGACCCGCCCGCTTTCGTCAAATCGCGCAAGGATTTCCATCAGGGTGCCCGCGCCTACCGCAAGCTCGCCCGCCTCGCCGCCAGCTGCGTCGGCAAGGACGGCATCCTCATGCTCTGTTCCTGCTCGCACAACATGCCGGCCGACGAATTGATCAAGCAGACCGATCGTGGCATCGCCGAGGCGGGCCGCTCAGCGCGCCTGCTCTATCATACCGGTGCCGCACCCGATCACCCCGTTCACCCGGGCCTCCCCGAGAGCGCCTATCTGAAGGCCCTGACCTTCGCGATCGAATAGAACATCAGCCCCACGCAGAACGTGCTGAAGCCAAGGCCGCCCAATAGGGTGCGCCATGGCCGGCACGGGCCGCAACGAAGAGTGCCGCGACGGCGAACAATGCCAGCAAGGTCATGAATGCGCTGCGTTCGATTTCGGCTTTCATCTCAACCCTCCGAAAGTGATCTGTCAGGGCGACAAGTATCGCCAACCTGCGCGATTTTTCAATGTGGCTGGCTGCGTCCGTTCGCCAGATCGATGGCAAACACCGCGCCGCCGGCTTCACTGCGCAGCAGGCGTAAATCGCCTCCCTGCCCACGCATCAGTTCCCGCGCAATCGCCAGGCCAAGCCCGGTGCCACCGGCCCTGGCGGACCCCTTGAAGGGAACAAATAAATTTTCGACCGCCTTTGGCGGCAATCCGGGGCCATCATCACTGACCCGTATTTCAATGCCTTCGGGATTGTCGACAGCATTCAAGGTTACTGTATGGGCGCCCATTTGGAGGGCGTTCTCACCGAGATTGCGCAAGATACGATAGAGCTGACCTCGGTCGGCCCTGACTGTCGCCGTTTCCGGAACCGTGTTCGACCAGACCTTCCCGCCAGCCAGCAACTTTGCCAGGCTCTCGCCCACTTCGTCGAT
>NZ_CAMDRA010000108.1 GCF_945906275.1 Dongia mobilis | reverse complement strand
TTTCGACACGCGTGTCGTTTACGTGTCGGAAACCGGCCCCAAATCCAATCGCATCAAACGCCTTGCGATCATGGATCAGGATGGCGAGAACCATAAGAATCTTACCAAAGGCGATGTGCTGGTGCTGACGCCGCGCTTTTCGCCGGCGGCGCAGGACATCACCTATATGTCCTATTACGGCAACAAGCCGCGCGTTTACCTTTTCAATATCGACAGCGGCCAGCAGGAAGTCCTGGGCGACTTCCCGGGGATGACCTTCGCGCCGCGCTTCTCACCGGATGGCTCCAAAGTCATCATGAGCATGGCGCAATCAGGCAACACGGATATTTATGTCATGGACATCCGCACCCGCCGCACTCAGCGCATCACCAACACGCCCGGCATCGACACAGCACCCAGCTACTCGCCCGATGGTGGCCAAATCACCTTCGAGAGTGATCGTGGCGGCTCGCAGCAGATCTATGTGATGGGTGCCGACGGTTCCGGCCCGCGCCGGGTGAGCAAGGGGCAGGGGCGCTATGGCACCCCGGTCTGGTCTCCGCGCGGTGATCTTATTGCGTTTACCCGTATGTATCAGGGCAGCTTTTACGTGGGTGTGATGCGCCCGGACGGCTCCGGGGAGCGCATGCTCTCGCAGGGCTGGCTGGTGGAGGGCCCGACCTGGGCGCCGAACGGTCGGGTCCTGGCTTACTTCAAGCAGGAGCCGAACGGAAAGACGCAGCTCCACAGCATCGACCTGACCGGCCATAACGAGCGTGTCATGAAAACACCACTGGACGGCTCGGATCCTGCATGGTCGCCCTTGCTTGGGAATCAATAATGATCTATGTTCCGCCTCGATTCTAGGGTCAAATCGACCCCGGAATACCTTGATTCAGCGTGGAAATTAAGGCTACGGCAGTTCGACGATCCACAGTTGGTGGTTGGACGGGGGAAATGCACGGGCCAAGAACGGACAAAAGAGGAAACTAAAAATGCGTCTTTCGATCTTGTCGGCCCTGGCTGCGGCCGCTCTCCTGGCAGCCTGTTCGTCGGACGTGCCGGTGAACGATGCTGGCGGCGCCGGTGCCGGCACCACGGCGTCGACTGCTGATAGCTCCGGCATCGCCGGCGCTGCGGTCCCCGGTTCGCCGGAGGACTTCAACCAGAACGTCGGTAACACCGTTTACTTCGATCTCGACAGCTACAGCCTGAGCTCGGACGCTCAGAGCCAGCTGCAGCGCCAGGCTGCCTGGTTGCAGCAGTACCCGGCTCGTACCTTGACGGTCGAAGGCCATGCCGACGAGCGCGGCACCCGTGAGTACAACCTCGCCCTTGGCGAGCGTCGTTCGAACTCGGTTGCCAACTACCTCGTTGCGCTCGGCGTCGACAAGGCGCGTCTCAGCACCATCTCCTACGGTAAAGAGCGTCCGCTCTGCACCGAATCGGATGAGTCCTGCTGGTCGCAGAACCGTCGTGGCGTCAGCGCCATCAACCCGTAATCCGGCTTCCTGAAGCCAATACGGGCGTCATTTACGCCGGCCTGGGGAGATCCAGGCCGGCGTTTTTGTTTTGGGTAGCGGCGTTTTCCCCGACTTCGTGCGATTTTCGCCGCAATCCCGCCCCACTTGCCGCCGAGTGTGCCCTGGTTGATATTTTCAACCTAAAGAGGGGACTCTCCATGTTTCGCAATAGTGTCGGCAACTGGCGCTTGATGATGGCTGCCGCCGTGATGCTGGGTTTGGCTGCGTGCGGAAACGATTCCAGCAAGGCGCCGGCCACCGCTGACCCTGTCCAGACCATTCCCGGGCCGATCGTCGACAACGTACCCGAGGGCGTGCCGCCGGGTAGCGACGTGGAGTTTAGCCAGATCGTCGGAAATACGGTCCTGTTCGCGACAGATGCACATGATCTGGCTTCTGAGGCCCAGACCATTCTGCAGCGGCAAGCCGGTTGGCTGCTGCAATACCCGGCGTGGACGGCCGTTATCAAGGGTCACGCGGATGAGCGGGGCACGCGGGAGTACAATCTGGCTCTAGGGGAGCGCCGCGCCGAATCCGTGCGAGCCTATCTGATCGCCCTGGGCGTCGATTCAGCCCGCCTGCAGACCATCTCCTATGGCAAGGAACAGCCCATCTGCGGCGAGGCCAACGAGACCTGCTGGCAGGGGAACCGTCGCGCCATCACTGCGTTAAATCCATGATCGACTGAATAGTCCTGGTGCCGATAGTGGGTAATGCCTGGGCAAGCGATTGCCCAGGCTTGCTTTTCACCGAGTCCCTTTGGCATTGTCTGCTAGCAATTTTGTGTCCGGCGATTGCTGGACGCGCCATAATTCCGCCCGGATCGGTGTCGAGCATAGGGCCGTTGCCCCATTCTTCGGGCCAACCTGCCGGGACATAGAGCGATGAGGATGAACCGCGTGACATTTGCCCAAGTCATCAAACTGGTGGCCGTAATCGGGCTGATGGCATGCGCGCCCCTGGCGGCAGCCAAGGCGGACGAGATCGACGATCTCCGGGCCGAGCTGCAGCAATTGAAGCAGCAGATGACATTCATCGAGAACCAGATGCCAAAGGGCGGCGGGGCGGTTGCCGGTGGCGGGACGCTGGCGGCGCAGACCGAAGTCCGCTTTCAGCAATACGACCAGCAGATGAGCCAGATGACCGGCCAGATCGAGCAGCTGGAACTCAAGATCAACGACATCGCCGAAAAGTTCGAGCGGATGCAGAAGGACACTGAGTTCCGCCTGAGCGAGCTGGAGCGCAACAGCGCCGGCGGCGCCGCGACGGCGCCCATGGCGGCGGCCGACGGCACCATGCCGGTCGAAAATGCGACCGCAGCACCGGCACCAGTCGACCCGGGCGCGCCCCCGCAGCCGACCCAGCCCGGTGTCATGGGGACCCTGTCCAGCGACCAGATGCAGAATCTTCCGCAGCCGCCGGCCGGTGCCGCGGAACAGGCGGCGGCCGGCGCGGCGGCAGCGGTGGTGCTGCCTGGCGACACCCCGCAGCAGCAATATGATTATGCGACTGGCCTCGTGCAGCGCGGCGCTTATGCCGAAGCGGAAATCGCCCTCAAATCCTTCGTTGTCGAACATCCAAAAGATCCGCTGGCTGGCAACGCACAATATTGGCTGGGCGAAACCTATTATGTCCGCAGCGATTTCAAGAATGCGGCGGTGGCCTTTGCCGAGGGCTATCAGAAATATCCGAAGAGTTCCAAAGCGGCTGACAATCTGCTTAAGCTCGGCATGTCGCTGGGGCAGACAGGCCGCAACCCGGACGCCTGCACCGCCTTCCGTCAGCTCGATAAGCAATTTCCTGACGCATCCCAGGCCATCCGGGATCGGGCGGCGCGCCAGAAGCAGCGCTACAAGTGCAACTAGGCGGACCGGCCTTAAAGGATCCGGCGCTTGGGGATAGCTCCGAACAAACGCCACCTGAGCTGACGTCGGGCCAGATAGCCGCGTTGATGGCGGCCTGTGGCCCGTTCGAGCCGCAGCCGCATGTTGCGGTCGGTGTATCGGGTGGTGCCGACAGCATGGCGTTGATGCTGTTGCTGGCCGGCTGGGTGCGCCAGCTAGGCGGCAGGTTGACCGCCCTTACGGTTGATCATGGTCTTCGGCCCGGGGCGGCCGAAGAGGCAAGGACAGTTGCCACTTGGGCTGCCAGCGCCGAGATCGATCACCGCATCCTCCTCTGGACCGGAAGCAAGCCGAAGGCGGCAATTCAGGCAGCCGCCCGGCAGGCGCGCTACGATCTCATGGCCGCTTGGTGCCGCGAAAACGAGGTCCTGCACCTGGCGACGGGACATCAGCAGGACGACCAGCGCGAAACTGTCGCCATGCGGCGCGCGCGCGGTGGCCGCGACCAATTCGGCTCAGCTGGCATCAGCCTCGTCGGTACTCGCCAAGGTGTTCGACTTTTGCGGCCCCTGTTACCGGTACCGGGGGCGGCGTTGAGAGCATTACTCCTTTCGCGCCGCCAGGATTGGCTCGAAGATCCCAGCAATCTCCAGGAAAAATTCGAGCGTATTCGTTGGCGAAGCGGCCTGGAAGGGCCGTTACCGACAACTGACGAAGTGTTGGCCTGGGGCAAGAGCCGTGCAGCGGCCGAGCTTGCCGTTGCCGACCTCCTTGCCAAGTCGGTGACATTTCACGCGGCCGGGTTTGCCTTGATCGACCTTGCTGCCTGGGCCAGCAGCAATCCGGACAACGTCATGCAAGCCCTGGGACAGGTCGTGGCGACCGTTGCGGGGCGCGACTACTTGCCCGCGCGAGCACAGTTGAACCGCGCCGCGCAGGCACTGATGTCCGGAAAATGCGGCCTGAGTTTGGGAGGCAGCTTGATCTCTGTCTGGCGGGGGCAGGGATTGATCTGCCGGGAAGCGGCGGCCGTCACCGACAGAATGACAATCACCGGGCCGACGCAGTGCTTCTGGGACCGGCGTTTCCTGGTGACGGCGCTCGGTGAAGGACCAGCTTTCCGGATTGAAGTCCTGGGCGAGGACGGGGTGGCGGAGGTCGGGCAGAGTGGCCATTTCCGTGCAAAAATTGTGGATATTCCTGCGGCCGCACGGCCATCGCTGCCGGCCCTCCGGGATGCGACAGGTCGTCTCAGTGCCGTTCCCCATCTTGGTTTCGATCAATCTGCGAGTGGAATGCGTGCCCATTTCCGCTTTCGGCCACATTATTCAGCGACATCAAGCGGCTTTACAGTTGCGCATGGGTGGCCGCACACTATCTAACTACAGAAGAAGCGTCGTATTTTTCCAGCTGTGGGCAGTGTTCGGCAGATAGCCGGCCACCCTCGGTCCCCAAAGCCGGCCTTGAGACCTAACGAGGGATAAAGATTGTGAATTGGGGTAAAAACCTGATGATCTGGGTGGCGATCGGCTTGTTGCTGGTCGTCCTGTTCCAAATGTTTGGCGATGCGACCACGCGGTCCCCCCAATCTCAGCTCGCTTATTCGGATTTCCTTAGCAAGGTCAATGAAGGCCAGATCGCAGACGTGACGATCCGCGGTCCTGAGGTGACCGGCCATACCAACGACATGCAGGCCTTCTCCACCTATGCCCCGGAAGACCCGAAGCTGGTCGAGATGTTGGCTGCCAAGGGTGTCAAGATTACCGCCGCCCCCCAGGATGACGGGACAAGCCCGTTGATGCAGATTCTGATCAGCTGGGCGCCCCTCATCATCATTGTCGGCATCTGGATCTTCTTCATGCGCCAGATGCAGGGGCAGGGCGGCAAGGCCATGGGCTTTGGCAAATCGCGCGCCAAGCTGCTCACCGAGCGCACCGGGCGCGTCACGTTTGACGACGTTGCTGGCATCGAAGAAGCGAAGAGCGAGCTCGAGGAAATTGTCGAGTTTCTGAAGGACCCGCAGAAGTTCCAGCGCCTCGGCGGCAAGATTCCCAAAGGCTGTCTGCTGGTTGGCCCCCCGGGCACCGGCAAGACGCTCCTCGCCCGCGCCATCGCCGGCGAAGCCAATGTGCCGTTCTTCACCATCTCGGGATCCGACTTCGTCGAGATGTTCGTCGGCGTCGGTGCGTCCCGCGTCCGCGACATGTTCGAGCAGGGCAAGAAGAACGCGCCTTGCATCATCTTCATCGACGAGATCGACGCGGTCGGCCGTCATCGCGGCGCCGGTCTTGGTGGCGGCAATGACGAGCGCGAGCAGACCCTGAACCAGATGCTGGTCGAGATGGATGGCTTCGATGCCAATGAAGGCGTCATCATCATCGCCGCGACCAACCGCCCGGACGTACTCGACCCCGCCTTGCTGCGCCCGGGTCGTTTCGATCGCCAGATTACCGTTCCCAATCCGGACATCAATGGCCGCGACCAGATTCTGAAAGTCCATATGCGCAAGGTGCCCTTGGGTCCCGATGTGGACTCACGCGTCATCGCCCGCGGTACGCCCGGCTTCTCCGGTGCCGATCTTGCCAACCTGGTCAATGAAGCAGCCTTGATGGCCGCCCGTTTCGGCAAGCGTGTCGTGACTATGGCTGATTTCGAGCATGCCAAAGATCGTGTGATGATGGGCAGCGAACGACGTTCGATGGTGATGTCGCCGGAAGAAAAATTGGCGACGGCCTATCATGAAGCCGGCCATGCGATCATCAATCTGGAAGTGCCGGAAGCTGATCCGCTGCACAAGGTGACGATCATCCCGCGCGGTCGTGCGCTGGGCCTCACCATGTCGTTGCCGGAGAAAGACCGCTACAGCATTTCGAAGACCTGGATGGAAAGCCGTATTGCCATCTGCTTTGGCGGCCGTATTGCCGAGCAGCTGATCTATGGGGAAGAGCATCTCAATACGGGTGCCTCCAATGACATCCTGCAGGCCACCGAAATGGCCCGCCGCATGGTCACCGAGTTCGGCATGAGCGAGAAGCTCGGGCCGTTGCGGTACTCTGATGGTGAGCAGGAAGTGTTCCTGGGCTACTCGATGGGTCAGCAGCGCAAGAGCATGTCGGGCGAGACCATGAAGATGATCGACCAGGAAGTTCGTCGTATCGTCGAAACCGGTGAGAAGAAGGCGCGTGAGTTGCTGACGCGTTATCTCGATGGCCTGCACACGGTGGCCAAGGCGCTGGTCGAATTCGAGACGCTGACCGGTGATGAAGTCCGCGCCTTGCTGAATGGCGAGACCATCCGCCAGGATACAGGGCAGGGTGGTAGTGCAGCCGCCGCGGTCAAGCCGCGTTCATCTATCCCGACCAGCGGTGGGGCGGTCAGCCGTCCGGGTTTTGAACCGAAGCCGCAACCGGGTGCCTGACAAGCGCGCGGCAGGAGAATGACGTTCCGAAGCCCCGCTTGACCAGCGGGGCTTCTGGTATCTGGGGAAATGTATGACCGGGCCCTATCTTATCCCGACAAGTTTGATGACCGGAAAGGCAGCGGCGCGAGCTGTCGCGGCAGGATGCGCCTTGCCACTTGCCGGTGGGCCGATCGCCTTTTCAGCCGTGGAACTCGCGGACCGCGCTGCGGTCGGAACTGGTGTGCGGCGGCCGGTGTCCTTGCCGCAGGTCTCGGCCTCTCTGCTGGCGCCATTCACGGCGCCACGGCAGTGCTGGGCCGGTTTTGACCTCAAGCGACCGCTCATCATGGGCATCGTCAATGTCACCCCGGACAGCTTTTCCGACGGTGGTGACTATGGCGACATGGATGCTGCGATCGAGCGCGGCGTCGCGCTTGCCGGGGCAGGCGCCGACATTCTCGACATCGGCGGTGAGTCGACCCGCCCCGGATCGTCACCGGTCTCTATCACCGAGGAGGTGCGGCGTGTCGTCCCGGTGATTCGTGCGCTGGCAGAGAAGGGAATCTGTGTTTCAGTCGATACCCGCCATGCCGCGGTGATGGCGGAAGCCGTGGCAGCTGGAGCCCGCATCATCAATGACGTGACGGCGCTGACCGGCGATGCTGACAGTGAACATGTGGCTGCCCAGTCAGGCGCCGCCATCGTCCTCATGCACATGTTGGGCGAGCCGCAGACCATGCAGGCCAATCCTGTCTACGCAGACGCAACGCTGGATCTTATCGACTATTTCGCGGCCAGCCTGGCGCGGCTTGGCGAACTGGGTGTCGACCGGGCCAGGATCTCACTCGACCCAGGTATCGGTTTCGGCAAGAAGGATCCACACAACCTCCTGATCCTCAATGAACTGGCCGCCTTCCACGGTTTCGGCTGTCCGCTCACCCTGGGGGTTTCCAGGAAGAGCTTCATCGGCCGTTTGTC
The DNA here is from genome assembly GCF_945906275.1 of Dongia mobilis. Taxonomy (GTDB): domain Bacteria; phylum Pseudomonadota; class Alphaproteobacteria; order Dongiales; family Dongiaceae; genus Dongia; species Dongia mobilis_A. Next base: position 4,975 of record NZ_CAMDRA010000108.1, on the reverse strand, counting down.
GCGAGGGGAACTGCCGAAGGACCGGATGGCGGGGTCGATCACAATTGCTGCCCTGGGCCTGGCGCAGGGGGTCCAGATCGTGCGCGTTCACGACGTGCCTGAAACCTTCCAGGCGCGTGCCATGCTGGCCGCTCTTGAGATCGTTTGATATGAAGGCGGCAGGCAGTAAAGTGGCAGAAGCGCAGAGATTACCGAGGCTGGCCAGATCATGACCCGTAAACTATTCGGCACCGATGGGGTGCGTGGCTTGGCCAATGCCGAGCCAATCACTGCCATGACCGCCCTGCGCCTGGCGCTGGCGGCGGGAGCGCATTTCACCCGTGGCGGGCATCGGCACCGGGTCATCATCGGCAAGGACACGCGCCTCTCCGGCTACATGCTTGAAACCGCGCTGACCTCCGGTTTTCTCTCCATGGGGATGGACGTCATGTTGCTGGGACCACTGCCGACGCCGGCCGTGGCCATGCTGACGCGCTCGATGCGGGCCGACCTCGGCGTGATGATCTCCGCCTCGCATAACCCCTATGAAGACAATGGCATCAAGCTGTTCGGGCCGGACGGCTACAAATTGTCCGATGAAATTGAGGCGGAGATCGAGAGCCGCATGCTCGGCGCCGGCTTTGAAGCCGCGTTGGGGCTGGCGCCGTCTGCACAATTGGGCCGTGCCAAGCGCATCGATGATGCGCAGGGACGCTATATCGAGTTTGTGAAGTCAAGCTTCCCCAAGGGCCTGAGTCTCGAGGGCATGCGCGTCGTGGTCGATTGCGCCAATGGTGCAGCGTACAAGGTCGCTCCGACCGTCTTGTGGGAACTCGGTGCCGATGTCGTGGCGATCGCCAACGAGCCGGATGGCACCAACATCAACGCCGCCTGCGGGGCGGTGCACACGGAACGCCTCTGCGATCAGGTCAAGGCAAGCTGCGCGCATCTTGGCATTGCGCTGGATGGCGATGCCGATCGGGTGATCGTGGTTGACGAAACCGGCACAGTCATTGATGGCGACCAGTTGATGGGCCTGATTGCCGAAAGCTGGCAGAGCGCCGGTCGTCTGAGCGGTGATGGCATCGCTGCGACCGTCATGTCAAATCTGGGCCTGGAGCGCCATCTGGATGGACTTGGCCTCAAGCTGCATCGCACGTCGGTGGGTGACCGATATGTTGTGGAGGCCATGCGCCGCCTCGGCCTCAACATCGGTGGCGAGCAGTCCGGCCATATCATTCTCAGCGATTTTGCCACGACGGGAGACGGTCTGATGGCCGCCCTGCAGGTACTGGCGGTTCTCATCAAGGCGGATCGCCCCGCCAGCGAAGCTGGACGCGTCTTCGCACCCTTGCCGCAGCTTCTGAAAAATGTGCGCTACCAGCAGGGGGCCAAGTCACCTCTTGAGCAGGCACGGGTCAAGGAAGCCATTGCAGCGGGCGAAGCGGCGCTCAATGGCTGCGGTCGACTACTCATCCGGAAGTCCGGCACTGAGACCCTCATCCGCGTCATGGCGGAAGGCGAGGATCGGAAGCTCGTCGCCCGAATCGTCGACGATATCGTCGAGGCCGTCGAAGAAGCGACCAGGTAACCCAGATCACGAAGCAATCGCCACGTAGAGGAAAAAATGGCCAACCGTTTGCTGCACACGATGATCCGCGTCATGGACATGGACAAGTCGATCGATTTCTATACGCGCCATCTCGGCATGAAGTTGCTGCGCCGCAAGGACTACCCGTCCGGCGAATTCACCCTGGCCTTCGTCGGCTATGGTGACGAGGACGATCACGCGGTGATCGAGCTCACGCACAATTGGGGCCGCAAGGAGCCCTACGAGATCGGTACCGCTTTCGGCCATCTTGCGATCGGCGTCGAGGATATCTACGGCACCTGCGACAAGCTCGCCAAGGAAGGTGTCAAGATTCCACGACCTGCCGGCCCAATGGCACATGGTGGCTCGGTCATTGCCTTCGTCGAAGATCCGGATGGCTACAAGATCGAGTTGGTCCAGAAATAGTCTGGCCTAAATGAAAAGGGCGGCGCCTTGCGGTGCCGCCCTTTTTTTGTTGGCTTAAACAGCGCTATTTGCGCTGCTTCATCGGCACATAGGGACGCTCGCCATAGCCGGTATAGAGCTGGCGCGGGCGGCCGATGCGCTGGGTGGGGTCTTCGATCATCTCTTTCCACTGTGCGACCCAGCCGACCGTCCGCGCCACCGCGAACAGCACGGTGAACATCGAGGTCGGGAAGCCGATCGCCTGCAGGATGATGCCTGAATAGAAATCGACGTTCGGATAGAGCTTGTGCGAGATGAAGTAATCGTCCGAGAGGGCGATCTTCTCGAGTTCCATGGCGAGCTCGAGCACAGGATCGTTGCGCTTGCCCAGTGCATCGAGCACCTCGTGGCAGGATTTCCGCATCACCGAGGCGCGTGGATCATAGTTCTTGTAAACGCGGTGGCCGAAGCCCATCAGGCGGGTATTGTCCTGCTTGGACTTAACCTTGCCGATATATTCCTTGATGTTGTCCTTGTGGCCGATCTCGGCCAGCATCTTGAGGACGGCCTCGTTGGCGCCACCATGGGCCGGACCCCACAGGCACGCAATACCGGCCGCGATGCAGGCGAACGGGTTGGCGCCAGATGAGCCTGCCATGCGCACGGTTGAGGTCGAGGCGTTCTGCTCGTGATCGGCATGGAGGATGAAGATCTTGTCCATGGCCTTCGCCACGACCGGGTCGATCTTGTACTCCTCGGCCGGCACCGCGAACGTCATGCGCAGGAAGTTCTCGGCATAGGACAGGTTGTTCTGCGGATACACGAAGGGCTGGCCGACCGAGTATTTGTAGGCCATGGCGGCAATCGTCGGGACCTTGGCGATCAAACGGTGCGAGGCGATCATGCGCTGGCGCGGATCGTGGATATCGGTGCTGTCGTGATAGAAGGCGGAGAGGGCGCCGACCACGCCGACCATGACCGCCATCGGATGCGCATCGCGGCGGAAGCCGGAGAAGAAGCGGGCGAGCTGCTCATGCAGCATGGTGTGATAGGTGATGTTCTTCTCGAACTCGGCCTTTTGCTTTGCGGTCGGCAGTTCGCCTTCCAGCAGCAGATAGCAGACCTCCATGAAGTCGCTGTTCTCGGCGAGATCCTCAATCTTGTAGCCGCGATGGGTAAGGACACCGACGTCGCCATCGATGTAGGTAATCGCTGATTGCGTGGATCCCGTCGATCCATAGCCGGGGTCGTAGGTGAACAGTCCCTGTTCGCCATAGAGCTTGCGGATATCGACCACGTCCGGACCGACCGTGCCCTTGAGAATGGGAAGCTCGAAACTCTTGCCATTGCGATTGTCTTTGACCGCAACCGAGGCATAGGCCTTGGGGGCCGATGGCTTGATGCCGCTATCGGCTGTCCTTGCGCGCGGCTTGGCTGACTTGGCCGCAACCTTGGCGGCTGGTTTTGCCTTTGCTGCTACGTTCTTCTTCTTCTTACTCGTCTTGCCAGCCATATCGCTTCCCTTCGTCGGATCCGGGGCCGTTTGGCGCGGTCGCGCCAACGGGAAACCGCAGGTGTTGCTGCAGATGCTAATGCCAATAAGGTTAACGGATGGTGACGCTTCTGTCATCTAGCGTGAAATGACTTGTCCTGCGATCGTGGAACATTACTTTCCCCTTTGATCCGTAACGGAAAATCCACACACCTGGGGGGGAACCAAGGGCCTTTCCATCTGGATCGAAAGCCGCGAGACTTGAGGCATGTTGCGCATTGAAAACCTGGTTTTCGATTATCCGGGCCACCGCGCTCTGGATGACGTTTCGCTCGAGCTTGGGGTTGGCTCGATCACGGCCCTGGTCGGTCCAAACGGCGCCGGCAAGTCGACGCTGATGCGCGTTTGCGCCGCCCTCGACCAGCCATTCTCGGGGTCTGTCTATCTGGACGGGCTCGATGTTCATGAAGATCCGCGCGGTGCGCACCGCCGTAGGGGGTTTTTGCCGGATTTCTTTGGCCTTTATGACGACCTCACGGTGTCGCAGTGCCTGTCCTACAGGGCCGCTTCGCAAGGAGTGCCGGCTGCACGGCGGAAGGCGGTGGTCGACTCGGCTGCCGAACGCCTGGAGATCGCAGACCGACTTCATCAGAAGGCAGGCTCCTTGTCGCGCGGCTTGCGCCAGCGTCTAGCCATCGCCCAGGCGGTTCTGCATGAACCGCGCTTCCTGACGCTCGATGAGCCGGCTGCCGGCCTTGATCCCTCGGCCCGCATCGGGTTGTCGGGGGTTCTCCGTGCCTTGGCCCGGGACGGAATGACCATTCTGGTGTCATCCCATATCCTTGCCGAACTGGAGGATTATTCGACCCATATCCTCATGCTGAAGCAGGGGCGTGTGGTGGATCACGCGCCACTGACGACAATGGGGGCGGTGACGGGTCGACGCATCGAGATCCGCCTCGATTTTGCGCGGACCGTGCCTGAACTGCGCTTGCGCCTGATCGCCGTGGCGGGGGTCGAAGTCGTGAGTTGCGGTATTGACGAGGCCATCGTCATGTCGGATCCGGACCCGGCTGAACGCGCGGGAATGCTGGCAGCGGTTCTGGCGGCCGGGCTGCCGCTGGCGTCATTCTCGCCGGAGCGGCGCAGCCTGCAGGATATTTACCTGGCGCGCATGAAGGCCGTCTCCGAGCGACCGCCTTTGCGACTGGTTGGTCCGCGATGAGCCTGGATCTGAACCCCGAATTTCAGCGGAACCTGTGGCTGCATCTCGGCTGGCAGCGGATGATGGCCGCCTTCATCGTGGGGGTGACGATCGCGTATGCGATCTTTCTTGTGAGTGACTACGACAAGGTGTCCTACGCCGCAAATCTCATCTCCACCATGGTTCTCGGCATGTGGGGACCGCGGCGGGCGGCCGATTCCCTGGCGGAGGAAGTTGCCGGCGGAACCTGGGAATCTCAACGCATGTCCGGCCTCTCTGCTTGGTCGATGACCTGGGGCAAGCT
>NZ_CAMDRA010000107.1 GCF_945906275.1 Dongia mobilis | reverse complement strand
GGTGCGCCAGACTACCGGATAAGTTGCGGCGGAGACCGAGCTGGTGTTTTCTTGATCGGAGCATCACAAGTCGTGACGTACAATTTCGCAGAAAAAGATGTCAAATTAGTTGCTGAGACTGAAAAGATGCCAAGCGATCTCAGGATAACGGAATGGCTGGAATCAGACCGCGTGGTTAGCTACGCGGTCTGGTGCTGTGACTACGAAAGCACGACGCGAGAGCTTCCAATTCGTCAGTCCAGGAGCGCCGACACCGGTATCAAGCTGATAAAGGTAGACAATGATGCAAATGTGCTTCGAGACGAGCAGATTGACGGGTTTGTTACATATGAAGATGGGACAGTATTGATTTCTTTGGCAAGCGACCAATACCTTTCTGGGCGTGTCATGGGCCGAATCGCTGATCAACCCTCCGTCGCTGTAAGCAAAATTAGATCAATAGTAAGCGCTGGCGCCATCGAAAATCTCTTGCGGTCGAGGCTTAGTGGACAGGGCATGGTGGAAATAGTTGGGCCGTCGTTCGGTGACAGTGCTTCGCCACACCTTCAGGTCACGGCACTCCTGCGGAACAATGCTGGTGAAGCGGTCGAGATTGTCGTGTGCGATGTGTCGATTGAGCGACTAGCTGAACAGAATATGAGTTGTAACACTCTGCCCACACTAAAGCTTGGCATAAGGCTGTGGTCGGTTGATTCTCTCAGTCAGTACTTGGCAATTGGCTTCGCGAAGACAGACAAGGAAATCTGCTTGGCATTGATTAGCTCAAAAGAGTTGAGCTGCTTGGTCGATCTAGGTTCGCTGCCCGAAAAGGAGCAACAAGATGCCCTTCTAAGCTCTTCCGCAAGTTTCCTGCTCTCGCCAGACAAACGATGGGTAGCTCTATTTCGGGAAGATTACAGCTGGACACATGGTGACGATACGAGCGATGTCGCGTGGACGTTGGCAATCATAGATCTGCCACACTAGAAGCGTTCGCCCTAAACAAGAGAATCGGGGTCAGAGTAAGATTATGGCAGCAGAGAATCGTGGTCAGAGTGAGATTATTGGCGACTGTCGCATGGAGTAGCCGCATCGCCGTCGATGATAGAAAGACTTTCCAGTAAGAGGCGTTCGAAATGTCCCGTCTGGGCCGGTATTTTCTCGCCGATCAGCCGCTGCATGTGATCCAGCGCGGCAACAACCGCGAGCCGATCTTCTTCGATCCGGAGGATTATCAGCTTTACCTCACATGGCTGGGCGAGGCGGCCTCAGCGCAGGGCGTTCGGCTGCACGCCTATGTGCTGATGACCAATCATGTGCATCTGCTCCTTAGCCCCAGGACGGCAACCAGCCTGCCGCGCCTGATGCAAAGCCTCGGCCGGCGCTACGTCGGCCATGTGAACAGGACCTATCGGCGGTCCGGCACGCTGTGGGAAGGGCGCTATCGCGCAGCGCCGATCGAGGCCGATTTCTACCTGCTGGCCTGCCAGCGCTATATCGAGCTCAACCCGGTGCGTGCGCGCATGACAAAGCGGCCGGGAGACTATCCCTGGTCGAGTTACCGCGCCCATGCCGAGGGCGAAGCCGACCCGCTGCTGTCCGACCATCCGCTTTACCTGGCGCTGGGTGGCAACCCTGAGGCGCGACGGAAAGCCTATCGCGCGCTGTTCCGGGCCGCCTTGCCGCGCGAGACAGTGGATGCCCTGCGCGCGGCCACCAATGGCGGTTGGGCCTTGGGCAGCGATCGGTTCAAGGCCAGGATCGCGCGCATGGCCGGCCGCCGCGCGACACCGCTGCCGGCCGGAAGGCCGCGCAACGACCAGGACGAAGATCGGCAAGGCCGGGGATGAAGGCGGCAGGCGCGTTCCGCCGCCTCCCGCCCGCCTGAAGGCACAGTGCTATCGCATCTGGCATTTTAAAGTTCGTCATCCCCGGGCTTGACCCGGGGATCAGCCCGCAACAGAGGGGCGGAGCCCAGTCATACCAGATGCCCGGGTCAAGCCCGGGCATGACGGCTTCAAAAACAATCGATATGCGATTGCCCCCCTGAAGGTGGGAGGAGCAGGTGGGGTCCCTACCCCTGTGCCGCCAGGGTCGCCAGGCTGTCGCGGAGTTCGCTCATGCCGTAGCCGGTCTCGGAACTGGTGACCAGGATCTCGGGATGCGCTGCCGGGCGCTTGGCGATCATGGCGGTGAACTTCCTCCGGTTGGCTTCGAGGGCCGATGGCTTCAGCGTGTCGGCCTTGGTCATCACCGCTTGGTAGGAGAGGGCGAATTGGTCGAGGAGGTTCATCAGCGCCTCGTCGCTCTCCTTGAAGCCGTGGCGGCTGTCGATGAGGAGCAGCAGGCGGCGGAGATTGGCGCGGCCGCGGACATAGCCTTCGATCAGCTGCGACCATTCGGCGACCTTGGAACGGCCGACCTTGGCATAGCCATGGCCCGGCATGTCGACCAGCACCAGTTCGCCGTTGAGGTCGAAGAAGTTGAGCTGCTGGGTGCGGCCTGGGGTCTGCGAGACGCGCGCCAGGGCCTTGCGGCCCGTGAGGGCGTTGAGGAGGCTGGACTTCCCCACATTCGAGCGGCCGGCGAAGGCAATCTCGATCGGCCCCATCGGGGGCAATTGGTCAAGCTTCATTGCGCCCGCCACGAAGACGCATTCGCGCTGGAACAGCTTGTCGCCGATGCTGCGTTCGCCTGCTTTCCGTTCGCCGCTCACTCTGTCAACTTTCCAAAAGGTCAGGCCTTCGCCTGACGCTTCGCCTTGGCCTTGTCCTGGCTGTACATGATGTATTTCTGCTGGGCGATCGAGAGCGTGTTGTTCCAGGCCCAGTAGATGACGAGACCCGCCGGCATCGTCCCCAGCATGAAGGTGAAGACGAACGGCATGATGGCGAACATCTTGGCCTGCACGGGATCCGGCGGCGTCGGGTTGAGACGCATCTGCGCCCACATGGTGAAGCCCATGATCAACGGCCAGACACCGATCGAGAGGAAGTGGATGAGCGTGCCGAGGACCGGGGTGTGCAGGTAGAGCGTTGGGTCCCAGGGACTGAGACCGAAGAGATTGAGGAAGGTGGTCGGGTCCGGCATCGAGAGATCGTGGATCCAGCCGAAGAACGGCGCCTGGCGCATGTCGATGGTGACATAGAGCACCTTGTAGAGCGCGTAGAAGACCGGGATCTGCACGACGATCGGCAAACAGCCGGCGGCGGGGTTGACCTTTTCCTTCTTGTAGAGCGCCATCATCTCCTGCTGGAAGCGCTGCTTGTCCTCGCCATACTGTTCCTTGAGCGTGGCCATCTGCGGCTGCAGCGCCTTCATCTTGCTCATGGACGCATATGATTTGTTGGCGAGCGGGAACATGACCGCCTTCACGCAGACGGTGAGCAGCAGGATGGCGATACCCATATTGCCGATATAGCGCACGATCCAGTCGAGGAAGCCGTGCAGCGGCTTGGTGAGGAAGAAGAACCAGCCGAAATCGACCGCGCGCTCGAACAAGGGGATGTTGAGCGTGTCGCGGTAATGCTCCAGCAGGCTGACTTCCTTGGCGCCGGCGAAGATCTGGTGGGCGAAGCTGGTCGACCCGCCGCCGGCCGGCACGTCGCGCATGTCGGCAGTGTAATCGGCCTTGTAGGAATCGAATTTCGGTTCATAGAGGTAGCGCGCATTGAACTTGGCATCGGCCGGCGCCACCTGGGCCACCAGCCAATATTTGTCGGAAATGCCGACCCAGCCGCCGGTGCTGGTGAAGTTCAGCGATTTGGCTTCGTTGGCGTCGGCATCGACGGCCTGGTCCTTGACGGTGCCGTATTTCTCTTCGTTGAGAGTGCCGTCGAACACACCCATCGGCCCTTCGTGGAGGACATAGGTCTGGCTGGGTGACGGCGGCAGGCCGAAGCGGACGACACGGGAATAGGGAGCAAGCGCGACGGTCGAGCCGCCGTTATTGGCAACCGATTCCTCGATCTTGAACATGTAGCCGTCATCGACCGAGATCTTGCGGGTGAAGACGAGGCCGGCACCATTGTCCCAGGTCAAGGTGAGGGGTGTCTTGTCGGTCAGAGCCGAGCCGGTGGCTGTCCAGACCGTGTCGTCATTCGGCGTGGCAACGCCCGCGGCTGCGACCCAGCCGGTTTCGGCAATGTAGCCATGGAGCGAGTTGGCCGGGGTCAGCAGCACCACGTTGGGGCTGTTGGGTTCAATGGTCTCGCGGTAGTTCTTGAGGACAAGATCATCGATGCGACCGCCTTTGAGCGCCACCGAGCCCTTGATCTTCGGCGCGTCGATCGTGACGCGCGGGCTGAGCGCCAGGGCACCTTCGCGCGGCATCTGCTGGTTGACGCTGACATCCCCCGGCGCCGTCGCATTCGTGGCCGTGCTGCCGGACGTGGTGGCGGTGGTGCCGCTGGCTGCCTGCTCCAGCGCCAGCTCGGCCTGCTGTGCCTCCTGGGCCGCGCGCAGTTTCTCGGCCTTGGGCAATTCGTAGAAGAACTGCCAGCCAAAGATGATCGCTGCCGACAAGGCGATGGCGATGATCATGTTCTTCTTGTCGGTCTGCGGCATCATGATGACGATCTAATCCCAGAAAGAGGTTTAGTGGCTGGACGAGACTTAGTGGCCGGACGGGGCGGCCGAGTGACCGCACTGGTCAGAATGGTGGTGGTCATTGGTGCCCGGCACCGGATCGTAGCCAGCACCGCCCCAGGGGTGGCAGCGGCCGAGACGGCGCAGGGTCAATGCAACACCCTTGATCAAACCATGCCGCTCGATGGCTTCGATGCCATAGGCCGAACAGGTCGGCTGATAGCGGCAGTTGAAGCCGAAGAAGGGCGACAGGGTCAGTTGGTAAAGCCGAATCGGCAGGATGCCAATCAACAACCACCAGGACCGGGTATTGCGGGAACTCATGACGCGGCCTGGATCGGCAGGGCGACGCCCAGCTTCCTGAGACCGCGGCGGAAATCTTCCTTGAGGGCGGCATAGTCGCGCGCGGCCGTGGCTGGGCGCGCTATGAGGACCAGGTCGGTCGCGACCTCGGTAACCACCGTCTCGCGCAGGACCTCGGCCGCAGCTGCCTTCAGGCGACGGCGCGCCCGGTTGCGCGCGACGGCATTGCCGACCTTGCGGCTGGCGGTGAACCCTAAGCGGATGGAAATGGCGTCGGATGCTGCAACGTCGTTCGCGCGTGCCTGGAGGACCAGACCCGGCGCTACCCATTTGCGGTTAGCACGCGCGGCGGCCAGGAATTCGGCACGCCGTTTCAGGCGGCCGATGCGGGTCATCGCGCGGGAACTGACTTTACGGCAGCGACAGGGAACAAGGTCAGCGCCGGATCAGGCGCTGAGACGCTTGCGGCCCTTGGCGCGACGCGACGAGATGACCTTGCGGCCGCCCACAGTCGACATGCGCGAGCGGAAGCCATGACGGCGCGCGCGGACCAGCTTGCTGGGCTGAAAGGTACGTTTCACGGTTTATCTCCAAGAATTCAATCAGTTGTGGTTTGGCGCGGCTATATAAAGAATGCCCCGGCCAGAGTCAATCAACCGGCCGCCGAAACGGCCGCAAGGCGCTGCTTATAGGGGATCGCGGCGGCGCCGTATAGTCCTGCTGTTATCACACAATAGTATATCGATTACATGAAGCTGTGACCGCCTGTTCGGCGGGCCGCCTGGCCGCGCTGTGGCGAAAGCGGCGACATCGGTTTAGGGTCTGCCGCCATCGACCGATTCCTGCCTTTTCGAGACTGACTTGAGCCAAGCCCCCCGCATTGCCATCATCTTCAATCCCGTGGCCGGCCGGAGCCGCCGCCTGGTGCTGGAGGATGTCTGCGACCGGCTGGCGGCCCGCGGCTGGGCGGTCGAGCTGAAGCCGACCGCCGCGCGGGGCGACGCCGAGCGCTTTGCCGCCGAAATTGCCGCCCTGCAGGTTGGGGCACGGCCGGACCTGCTGGCCGTGGCCGGTGGCGATGGCACGATCGGCGAGGCGATCAATGGCTTGATTGCGGCGCCGGGCCTGCCCCCCATGCCCATCGGCATCATCCCGATGGGAACGGCCAATGTCCTGGCGGCCGAGATCGGCCTTGCCGTCGATGCCGACGCCATTGCCGCTTCCCTTGATGCGCGGCGGACACAGACAGTTTACGTCGGGCGCGCCAATGGCCGCGCCTTCACGCTGATGGCGGGCGTCGGGGTCGATGCCCATGTGGTGGCAGAGCTGGACGTGGCACTGAAGCGCCGCATCGGCAAGGCGGCCTATGTCATTGGCGCGTGCCGGCAACTGTTCCGCTTTGGCTTTCCTACCTACCGCGTGCGGATCGACCAGGGGCCTTTCCTCGACGCAGCCTCGGTGATTGTTGCCAAAGGGCGCTTTTATGGCGGCAAGCATATCGTGGCGCCGCTTGCGCGGCTGGATCAACCGACTTTCCAGGTCTGCCTGTTCGAGCGCAAGGGCGCCCTTCACATGCTGCGCTATGCCCTGGCGCTGGGCCTGGGGACATTGCCCCGCGCGCGCGGCTATCGCATCCTCGCAGGGCGCCAAGTCACCATTGATGGGCCGGCCCAGGACCCGATCCAGGGGGATGGCGACATCCTGGGCCAATTGCCGGCGACGATCGACATCGCGCCCGCGCCGATCCACCTGGTGATGCCGGCCGGCTTCAGGCCGTAAAGCCCGACCAGGCGGCCGGCTGATCGAGCGGAATCAGTGAGGAGCGCGGCTCCTGCGGTTCGCTCAGCAGCTTGACCACGGTCAGGACCAGGGCAACCACGATCAGTACTGCCACCAGCGAAGCGCCGAGGCTCACTGTTTGGACTGGCTCTACAGCCTTTGGCTCATGAAACAGGCCATGGGTCGAATCCGTCATGTTCGTCTCCGTCGTTCGGGGTTGATCGGCTTGACGAGACAGATGTAATTACCCATGATTGTTTTGAAAAATTGGTAGTTCTTAACTGATACTTTCGAAAAACAGAACGATATGCAGCTCACCAACCTCGATATGGACGTGTTGCGCAGCTTCGTCACCGGGACGGAGCTGGGCTCCTTCGCCAAGGCAGCCGACCGGCTAGGGCGGTCGCAATCGGCCATCAGCCTGCAATTGAAGAAGCTCGAGGAGCAGGTTGGCGAGATCCTGTTGCGCAAGGACGGTCGTGGCCTGGCGCTGACGGCGTCCGGCGAGATCATGCTCTCCTATGCCAAGCGCCTGCTGGAGCTGAATGACGAAGCTCTGGCAGCGACGCGCGGCGTGGCGGTCGAGGGCTGGGTGCGGCTCGGCCTGGTGCAGGATTTCGCCGAAAGCTGGCTGCCGCTGCTGCTCGGCCGCTTTGCCCGCGCCCATCCGCAGATCCGGGTCGATGTCCTGGTCGACCGCGGCGTCAATCTTGCCGAAGCCGTGGAGAAGGGCGACCTCGATCTTGCCTTGTGCTGGGGCGATTACCCAAGCCCGCGCCGGCGCAAGGTTGCCGAGATTCCGTTGCGCTGGATCGGGTCCAGCGATTTCAAGCTGGCGCCGGGCGAACCGGTGCCGCTGCTGGCCTTCAAGCAGCCTTGCACATTCCGCACCCGGGCCATTGAGGCACTGGATGCGGCTGGCATGCCTTGGCGCATTGCGTTCAACAGCCCGAGCCTTGCCGGTCTCTACGCGGCGGTCGAGGCGGGCCTCGGTGTCACGCCGCGCACCGCGGAAGGCATTCCGTCGCGCCTGCGCGTTCTGGGTGCCGAGAGCGGCTTGCCGGAAATGACCAGCACGATCGATCTGTTCCTGCATGTCGGGATGGAAAACCCGCTGCCCGCTACGGACCGGTTGCGCGAAGCCCTGATGGAAACGCTGGCAACAGGCCTGGTTTCGCGCATGGCGGGGCGGCCGACAAAGGTGCGCGCCTAGGGAACCGCTATTCGGAGCTGGCATCCCGTGACAGGCCGCGCGTCGCCGCAGTGGTGACCGGCACCATGGCCGGCAAGCGGCGGCGCCGACTCTTCACCGGCATTGCGCCATAAACCTGCTTGGTGGCCTCGATGATGATGGCACCGGCAAGGCCCGGCATGGCGTGGCGCGCGAATTTTTCCCAGCCAGGGGCCGCGCGCAACCAAGAGCGATTGCGGAAGGGCAGGAAGAAGAGGCAGCGCGCCGTACGCAGCGGCGTGAAGGAATGGTTGCGCAACAGGCGCGACAATTGTCCGGCAGAATAGGGTTGTCCGAAGCCGAAGGGCGAACGTTCCAGCTGTGCCCACAGGCTGCGCCGATTGGGCACCACCAGCAGCAGGCGCCCGCCGCCGGCTAGCACGCGCCAGGCTTCGCGCAGCATGTCGCCGGGATGGTCCGATCCCTCCAGCCCATGCACCATGAGGATGCGGTCGACCGAATAATCCTGCAGCGGCAGTTCGGTCTCATCGGCGAGGGTGGTGAGGTTGGGCTCATTGTACGGCCAATGCACGACCCCTTGACCGGCCGGCATGATCGCAAGCACGCGTTCGGCTTCGCCGCGAAACTGCCGCAGATAGGGCGTTGCAAAACCAAGCCCCAGCACCGACTGGCCGCGCACGTCGGGCCACAGCTCGCGGATCCGCGCCCGCAGCAGCTGGCGCGTCACCGCGCCAAGCGGCGTCTGGTAGAAATCGCGAAGGTCGACCACATCCTGAAACACGCGCACACTCGTCCGTCGGGAACCCAGCTTGCTATGATTATGGCATATCCGCTGATATCGTCAGCCGATAAGTGACAGCCAATAAGTGGCCGCCCATCGGCGGCAGGGAGTCCGTGTGATGTCGTCGACCGTTGCCAACCAACCCCTGGAAATCGTCGTTTTTCCGATGCTGTCGGACAATTACGGCTTCCTGATCCATGACCCGGCGAGTGGCGCCACGGCGGTGGTGGATCCGGCCGAGGCGGCGCCGACACTTGCCGCCTGCACGGCACGCGGCTGGCGCCTCACCCATATTCTCAACACCCACCATCACGGCGACCATGTCGGCGGCAATCTCGACCTCAAGGCGAAAACCGGCTGCACGATCATCGGCCCGGCCTATGACCGCGACCGCATTCCAGGAATCGATGTGGCCGTCGATGAGGCGAGTGGTGCCGATTTTGCCGGTCATCATGCGCAGGTGTTCTTCGTGCCCGGACATACGCGTGGCCACATCGCCTATTGGTTCGCGGACAATCGTGCCCTGTTCTGCGGCGACACCTTGTTTTCGCTGGGTTGCGGCCGCCTGTTCGAAGGCACGCCGGCGCAGATGTGGTCGTCCCTGCTGAAGCTGCGCGCCCTGCCGGACGAGACGCGGGTCTATTGCGCCCACGAATATACCCAGTCGAACTGCCGCTTCGCGCTGACCGCCGAGCCGGAGAACGCTGCGTTGGCAAAACAGGCCGACCGGATCGCGACCACGCGTGCTGCCGGTGGCTTTACGGTGCCATCCACATTGGCCGTCGAGAAGGCCTGCAATCCATTCCTCCGCGCCGATCAGCCTGATTTGCGCAAGCGCTTTGGCGGGCCCGGCAGCAGCGATGCCGATGTACTGGGCGCAATTCGCGCGGCCAAGGATCGCTTCTAGTCACTCAAACCAGGTAGTGATGGGTATAGGCGATGATCATGTTGATCGCCTGCCCGTCATCGGACAGCGGCAGGATCACCGTCTGCTCGTTACCGATGCGCCCGTCGGGCGTCACAAACCGACGCTGTTCAAACCGGGCTGCGCGCCGTGCCACGACATCCTCATAGGATGCCAGTGCCGCCTCGGCCGAGCTCGCGTAAAAGCCCTCGGCGATTCCCTTTCCGGTGGGATCATTGCCCCGCATCGCGACTTCGCGCGTGCCCATCAGCCGATAGACGAAGCGACGGTCATCATCCACGACATCAATGAGGGCAATGCCCGGCAGGAAGGTGACCATGTCCACGGGATCAAAGTCGCGGCGCGCCGGCATGGTCCGCTTGCCGCACTTTCGACACCAGATATCGTGGAACGCGACGATGTCGGCGCAGTAAGAGCCAGAGCGCAATGCGTCATCTGCCGTCGAACTGGCGATATAGAGCTGTTCATTGCCCGGCACGGCGGCTGACATGGTTTGGCGATGGACTCCGTCTTATTACCGCCTCGCAGCCTAGCTGAGCACGAGCTCAAACCCAAGCGGAACCATGGCCCGCTTCCAGCGTTTAGAAGCGTGTTGTTATATTTTGCGTCAATTGTAGAGCAATGGATATGTCGGTGCAGCGATGAACCGCAAGAATACATGATGTTGCAGGCGAACGGACACCACCCACCACGTCCAGATCTGATGAGGGCGCGCGATTGGGCCATTTTCCTGGACCTGGACGGAACGCTGCTCGATCTGGCGGCGTCGCCGGAATCCGTTTTCGTTCCTAAGCATCTGGTGGAGACCCTGGCGCTTCTGCGGCGTGGACTGTCTGGCGCCTTGGCGATCCTATCGGGTCGGCCGTTGCGCACCATCGACCGCCTGCTGCATCCGCTGCTCCTGGCGGCAGCGGGAGAACACGGTGCCGTGTTGCGTTGCGCGGATGGCGCGATCGTTGAAACCGAGAGCGAGACGGTGGTGCCGGCGGGTTGGCGCGCGGCCATTCATGAAGCGGCCGAAGAATGGCCGGGCGTCCTGGTCGAGGAGAAGTCGCACGGCATCGCCATTCACTATCGCCACAACCTGCCGGCGGCCCTGCCGATCATGACCTTGCTGGAAGCGTTGATCGCCGAGCGCGACGATTTTCAGGTCTTGCCGGCGGTGATGGCGCGCGAGTTGCGTCACCGCACCGTCAACAAGGGAAAGGCGCTGACGACGTTGATGGCGCAGCAGCCGTTCTGCGGCCGTCGCCCGCTGTTCATTGGCGATGATGTCACCGATGAGGATGCCATCGCGGCGGCGACACATCTGGGTGGCCTGGGGCTCCGGGTACCGGAGGTCTTTGCCGGCGAGCCGGTACGCGTGCGTGCGTGGCTTGCCGAACTTGCCGGCACGTTCGATGGCACGCCAGATCAAATGGGGGAATGAATGGCGCAACTGGATCTGGGAGTCATCGGCAATGGAACAGTCGCCAGCCTGGTGGACCAGGCTGGACGGCACCAATGGTTCTGCTTTCCGCGCTTCGACGGCGATCCGCTGTTCAATGCCCTGGTGAACGGTACCGAGCCAGCACGTGGCTTTGCCGATCTCGTCATCCGCGACGTCAGCACCACGACGCAATCTTATCAGCGCAACACCGCGGTGCTGGAGACCGGTTTCACCGACGCCCAGGGCGGATCCTGCCGTGTTATCGACTTCGCACCGCGCTTTGTGAGGTTCGGCCGCATCTTCTGTCCGCCGATGCTGATTCGGCGCATTGAACCGGTTAGTGGCCGCTGCAAGATCACGGTGCGCATGCGGCCAACCTTCGATTACGGCGCAAGCGAACCCAAGGTCATCATCGGCAGCAATCACCTGCGCTTCGCCGCCGGCGAAAGCACGTTACGCGTCACCACCGACATGCCGGTGAGTTACCTCGCCGACGAGGTTGAGTTCATGCTCGACCGGCCGGTCAACCTCATCATCGGCGGCGATGATCCGGTGCCTGAGGCACCGCAGGCGCTGGTGACGGAGTTCCTAGACCAGACGCTGGCCTATTGGCGCGAATGGGTGCGCGACCTCGCAGTCCCGTTCGATTTCCAGGAAGCCGTCATCCGCGCCGCCATCACCCTGAAGCTATGCACCTTTGAAGATACCGGCGCCATTGTCGCTGCCCTCACGACCTCGGTGCCGGAGGCTGCGCATTCGGGCCGCAATTGGGATTATCGCTATTGCTGGCTGCGCGATTCCTATTTTGCGGTGACGGCGCTCAATCGATTGGGTGCCACGCGCACCATGGAAAACCATGTGCGCTTCATCCTCAATGCGGTGCTCAATGCCGGCGTCTCGCCAGAGGTGCCGCTCTATCCGATCGTGCCGGGCAGCGACGTGACCGAGCGCAATGCCGATGCCCTGACCGGGTTTCTCGGCATGGGGCCGGTGCGTGTCGGCAATGCCGCGGTGATCCAGCGCCAGCATGACGGCTATGGATCCATCATCCTCACCGCGGCGCAGATGTTCTATGACGAGCGACTGCCGACCGTGGGTGACATCGATCTCTACCGCCAGCTTCGCCCGATCGGCGATCTGGCGGCAGCTTCCGCCTTGGCGCCGGATGCAGGCCTTTGGGAGTATCGCGAGCGGGTCAGTGTGCACACCCATTCCGCTGCCATGTGCTGGGCGGCGTTGCATCGGCTGGGCCTCATCGCGGGGCGGGTGGGCGAGATCGAGGATCGCGATCGCTGGCTGAAACTCGCCGCCGATCTACGGACGACGATCCTGGAACGGTCGACCTCGGCCACCGATGGCTGGATCGCCGGTGCCTTTGATTCGCAAGTGTGCGATGCCGCCGTGCTGATGCTGCCGGAAATCGGCCTGCTGCCCTATGATGATCCCCGTTTTCTGCGCACACTGGACGTCATCGAGAAGCGGTTGATGCACAATGGCTTCATCATCCGCTATGACGAGCCCGATGATTTCGGCCGACCGGAGACGGCGTTCCTGGTGTGCAGCTGGTGGTTCATCGATGCGCTGGTGGCGGTGGGCCGGCGCGAGCAGGCCGAGGATCTGTTCCGCCGCATCCTCGCCAGGCGCAATCATCTCGGTTTGCTGTCGGAAGATCTCGACGGTATCGACGGCACACTGTGGGGGAACTTCCCGCAGACCTTCTCGATGGTCGGCATGATTCTCTCCGCCATGCGCCTCAGCCGGAGTTGG
>NZ_CAMDRA010000106.1 GCF_945906275.1 Dongia mobilis | reverse complement strand
CCGTGGCAGTGCTTGTACTTCTTGCCGGAGCCGCAGGGACAGTCGGCATTGCGGTTGAGGTTGGCCCAGGTCGCCGGGTTGTTCTTGTCGATCCCGTTCTCGATCACCGGTGCCGGCGCGGCAGGGGCAGCCTGCTGCGGGGCTTCGGCACGGATCTCGATATGGGAGAGCATCGAGGTCGCCTGTTCGCGCAAGCGATCGAGCATCGCCTCGAACATCTCGAAACCTTCGCGCTTGTATTCGTTCAACGGGTCGCGCTGGCCGTAGGCGCGCAGGCCAATGGCGTGGCGCAGATGGTCCATGTGAAGGAGATGCTCTTTCCAATTCTGGTCCAGCACCTGCAGGATCAGCGACTTCTCGATGGCGCGCATCAGGTCGGGGCCGGTATTGGCGGCCTTTTCCGCCATGCGGCGGTCGACCGCCTCGACCAGGCGCTCGCGCATCGCTTCGTCGGCGATGCCCTCTTCCTTGGCCCATTCGGCGAACGGCAGGTCGAGGGCGAAGATGCGCAAGGTCTCCTCGTGCAGCGCCTTCACGTCCCATTGTTCGGCGAAAGCCTTTTCCGGGACATAGCGGTTGATGAGATCGTTGATGACCTCGTGGCGCATCGACATGACCTCTTCCTTGAGGTCCGTCGCCATCATCATTTCCTTGCGCTGTTCGTAGATCACCTTGCGCTGGTCGTTCATGACATTGTCGAACTTCAGCAGGTTCTTGCGGATCTCGAAATTGCGCGCTTCGACCTTTTGCTGTGCCTTTTCCAGCGCCTTGTTGATCCAGGGGTGGACGATGGCCTCGCCTTCCTTGAGCCCCAGGCGCTTGAGCATCGAATCCATGCGTTCTGACCCGAAGATGCGCATGAGATCGTCTTCGAGCGACAGGAAGAAGCGCGAGGCGCCGGGATCACCCTGGCGACCGGACCGGCCACGCAACTGGTTGTCGATGCGGCGGCTTTCATGACGCTCGGTCGCGATGACGAAGAGGCCGCCGGCGTCCAGTGCGACCTTCTTCGCCGCTTCGACCTCGGCGGTGATTGCCGCGATCCGGGCATCGCGCTCGGGGCCGGCGGGCATGTCCTTCAACTCGCGCTCGATGCGCATCTTGACGTTGCCGCCCAGCTGGATGTCGGTGCCGCGACCCGCCATGTTGGTGGCGATGGTGACCGCACCCGGCACGCCGGCATCAGCGATGATATAGGCTTCCTGCTCGTGATAGCGGGCGTTCAGCACCGCATGCGGGATCTTCTTCTTCTTGAGATGTTCGGAGAGCAGTTCCGACTTCTCGATCGAAACCGTGCCCACCAGCACCGGCTGGTTACGCGCCCGGCATTCCTCGACCAGTTCGCTGATCGCCTTGAACTTCTCGGCGGCGGTCCGATAGACCTCGTCGTCGTAATCCTTGCGGCTGACCGGCACGTTGGTCGGGATCTCGACCACGTCGAGGCCATAGATGTCCGAGAATTCCGGCGCTTCCGTCATCGCCGTGCCGGTCATGCCGGCAAGCTTCGGATACATGCGGAAATAGTTCTGGAAGGTGATCGAGGCCAGAGTCTGGTTCTCGTTCTGGATGGTGACGTTTTCCTTGGCTTCCAGCGCCTGGTGCAGGCCTTCCGAATAGCGGCGGCCTTCCATCATGCGGCCGGTGAACTCGTCGATGATGACGACCTTGTCATCCTTCACGATGTAATCGACATCGCGGGTGAAGAGCTTGTGGGCGCGCAGCGCCTGGTTGACATGGTGCACCAGGCTGATATTGGCGGCGTCATAGAGCGTGCCGGCCTTCATCAGGGCGACGCCGCGCAGCAGCTGCTCGATATGCTCGTTGCCGGCATCGGTCAGCGTGACGTGGCGCGATTTCTCGTCCTTCTCGAAATCGGCATCGACCAGATGCGGAATGAGTTTGTCGACCTTGTAATAGAGATCGGAATTGTCCTCGGTCGGGCCAGAGATGATGAGCGGTGTGCGCGCCTCGTCGATGAGGATACTGTCGACTTCGTCGACGATGGCGAAATTGAACGGACGCTGCGTCATGTCCTCGACGCGGTGCTTCATGTTGTCGCGCAGATAGTCGAAGCCGAATTCGTTGTTGGTGCCGTAGGTGACGTCGCAGGCATAGGCAGCACGACGTTCGACATCATTCATGCCGTGGACGATCGAGCCCACCGTCAGCCCGAGGAACTCATAGACCTGACCCATCCAGCCGGCGTCGCGCTTGGCGAGATAGTCATTGACGGTGACGACGTGGACACCCTTGCCCTCGATCGCATTCAGATAGACGGCGAGGGTCGCGACCAGGGTCTTGCCTTCGCCGGTCTTCATTTCCGAGATCCGGCCCTGATGCTGGACCACGCCGCCCTTGATCTGGACGTCGAAATGGCGCTGGCCCAGGGTGCGTCTTGCCGCTTCGCGCACGGTGGCAAAGGCGTCGGGCAGGATATCGTCGAGCGTTTCGCCCTTGTCCAGGCGGTCGCGCAGCCAGATGGTGCGACCACGGAGGTCGTCATCGCTCAGTGCCTTGACTTCCGGCTCCAGGGAGTTCACCGCAGCGACCGTCTTGTCCAAGCCCTTAACAAAACGGTCATTCGCGGATCCGAAGACCCGCCTCGCCAACGCCGCGAACATGCTTAGAAACCCTTAAAATTCCGGATTGTGGTTGCGGAAGAGATAGGTCGCGGGCGGTCCCCTGTCAACTTAGGGTGAAGCCACGGAAATCCTTGACCTTTCCGCTTGTAAGGCAGGGCACCGTTCGGCATAGTCCCCGGCGCTCGCTGGGTTTTCAGCCTCCAAAGCCTATCCCCGGCACCCCATTTAGGCACCAAAGGATACCCCTAATCCCATGGCCACTCAGATTTTTCGCCAGGCATTGACCGCCGGCGCCCTCCTCGCCTTCAGCGCCGGACTCGGCTGGGCCCAGGACAACAGCACCACGACCGAGCCGGCCGCCCCCGCGGCGGCGCCCGCCACGGCACCGGCCAGCCCGGGCGCCCCCGATCCCAAGCTGGTGGTCGCGAAGTTGAACGGCGCCGACATCACGCGCCAGAACATCATCGATTCCGCCCAGGGCCTGGAGCCCGAGGTGCGCGCCAACATCGACCAGTTCTTCCCGCAGCTGCTCGACCGCTACATCTTCCTGAAGCTGGTGGCCGACCAGGGCCGCGCCGACGGGTTGGACAAGGATCCCAGTGTGGCGGCGATGGTGGCTGAGTCGGTTCGCCAGATCGAAGACAATGCCATCCGCCAGATCTATTTCAAGAAGCTGATCGACGCGAAGGTGACCGATGCCGCGGTCGATGCACGCTATGACGAGTTGAAGGCGCAGTTCGACGAAGAGGTCAAGAAGATGCCGGCACAGCGCGAGATCGCTGCCAGCCACATCCTGGTCAAGACCGAGGACGAAGCCAAGGCGATCATCGAACAACTTGCCGGTGGCGCCGACTTTGCAACCTTGGCCAAGGAAAAGTCGATCGACCCCAGCGCTGCCAAGAACAATGGTGCGCTCGGCTGGTTCACCCAGGGCGCCATGGTCAAGGAATTCGAAGACGCGGCCTTCGCCCTGAAAGAAGGCGAAGTCAGCACGGCGCCGGTGAAGTCGCAGTTCGGCTACCACATCATCAAGGTGACCGGCGACCGCACCAAGCCCCTGCCGACCTTCGACAAGAAGAAGGAAGACATCCGGCTCGACCTGGTCGATGAATTGCGCCGCGACGTGGCAAAGCAGCTCAAAGACGCCGCCAAGCTCGAAATCATTGACCCCAATGGCGGCGTGAAGCCCGCCCAGTAACAGATCAGCGGTAACAGATCAGCAGTAACCGAATTCCTGACATAACCTGACGAAAGGCCGACAACAGATGGGCGCCAAGGTCTCGCCGCTTGCACCGACCGTGTTTCATCCATTGCCGGCCCTGCCCGGGTTGCGACTTGCCGCCCGCGAATGCGGCGTTCGCTACAAGGGCCGCAAGGACGTGATGCTGATGGAAGTTGCCCCCGGCAGCACCATCGCGGGCGTGCTGACCCGGTCGCTGACCTGCTCGGCCCCGGTCGACATCTGCCGCAAGCATCTGAAGGGCGGCAAGGTGCGCGCCATCCTGGTCAATGCCGGCAATGCCAACGCCTTTACCGGCAAGGTCGGCCTGGAGGCGGCGGATCGCTGCCTCAAGGCCACGGCCAAGGCGCTGAAATGCCAGCCCAGGGAAATCTACATCGCCTCGACCGGCGTCATCGGCGAGCCGCTCAACGACAAGCGCATCACCGAGAATCTGCCGGCGCTGATCAAGGACCTCCACCCCGATTCCTGGAACGATGCCGCCCGCGCCATCATGACCACGGATACATTCGAGAAAGTGGCCAGCCGCACGGCCAGGATCGGCGACGCGGAAGTGACTCTCAACGGCATCGCCAAAGGGTCGGGCATGATCGCCCCGGACATGGCGACCATGCTGGCCTTTGTGGCGACCGACGCGAAAATTCCGGCCGGAATCCTGCAGACCTTGCTCGCGAAGGCGGTCGATCGCTCGTTCAACTGCATCACGGTGGATGGCGACACCTCGACCTCCGACACGCTGCTGCTGGTGGCGACCGGGCAAGGGCCGAAGCACAAGAAGCCGGCCTCGGCCACCGACCCGATCCTCAAGGACTTCCGCGCAGCCCTTGAGTCGCTGCTGACCGACCTTGCGGTCCAGGTGGTGCGGGATGGCGAGGGTGCGGAAAAGCTGATCACCATCGATGTCACGGGAGCGGCGACAGCCGCCGCCGCGCGCCGCATCGGCCTCGCCATCGCTAATTCGCCTTTGGTCAAGACCGCCATCGCCGGCGAGGATGCCAATTGGGGCCGCATCGTCATGGCGGTGGGCAAGTCCGGCGAGAAGGCCGACCGCGACAAGCTTGCCATCAGCATTGGCGGTGTCGAGATCACGCGCAACGGCCAGCGCCGCCTGGATTATGACGAGACACCGGTTGCAGCCCATATCAAGACCCGCGACGTCAGGATCGGCGTCGATGTCGGCGTGGGGAAGGCCAAGGCACGGGTCTGGACCTGCGACCTCACCCATCGCTATATCGAGATCAATGCCGATTATCGTTCCTGAAATCGAGACCGACCGCCTGCGCCTGCGTCCCCTGACCAAGGCAGACGCGCCGGAGATCGTGCGGCTGGTTGACGATTTCGACGTGGCCCGGTTCACGGCGACCATTCCGCACCCCTATGACATGACGATGGCGCTGGACTTCATCGCCGCCCCCGAAGCTGCCGCCGACGCCGCCTCCAAATTCATCGACGATCCGGAGGGGGCCATCGTGCTCGGAATCTTCCTCAAGAAGGACGGTCGGCTGCTGGGCTGCGTCGGCCTGCAGAAGACGCCGGAGGGACCCGAGCTCGGCTATTGGATCGGGCGCGAATATTGGCGCCAGGGCTATGCGAGCGAAGCCGCCGGACGGTTGGTGAAACTCGCTTTCGAGAATTTCGCGCTGCCCGAACTGGTCGCCTCCGCCGTCACGATCAACGACGCCTCGCACCGGGTCCTGGAGAAGATCGGCTTCTCCGTCTGCGGCACCGGCGAAATCTATTCGCGCGCGCAGAACTGCCACCTGCCAGTCATTCATCGCCGCCTGAAGCGGAACGATTGGCTGCGCGCGACCGGCCGGGCCGCCTAAGGGGACCGCATGAACCAGAAGAAGATGCTGCTGGTCGTCGCCGTTGCCCTGGTCGATGCCGATGGCAGGGTGCTGCTGGCGCAGCGACCGCCGGGCAAGAGCATGGAAGGTCTGTGGGAATTTCCCGGCGGCAAGGTGCATGAGGGCGAGACGCCCGAGGCAGCGCTCATTCGCGAGCTGCACGAGGAACTCGGCATCGACGTCAAGGAAAGCTGCCTCGCCCCCCTGACCTTTGCCTCCCACAGTTACGAGCAGTTTCACCTGTTGATGCCGCTTTACGTCTGCCGGCGCTGGGAGGGAACGATGCACGGCCGCGAGGGCCAGAGCCTCGCCTGGGTGCGGCCGACCCGGCTGTCCGACTATCCGATGCCGCCCGCCGACAAGCCCCTCATTGCCATGCTGTGCGATTTGCTGTGAGATTGGGGCCGACTCGAGACAACCAGCCGGGGGAAAAATGCGCTTCCTTGCAATCGCGGGCCTAGGCGGCGCGTTCGTCGCCCTCGCGCTGTTCGGCCATCTGTCGCCGGCACTGGCCGATCCCGTCGGCCTGGTGCAGCGTGTGCACAACACCGCCTATGGCACTCCGCCACAGGCCGCACGGGTCCCGAAACATAAGCGTGACGGCGTCGAGTTCCAGGAACTGATCGAGACCGCGAAGGACAGCGCCGTCGAGATCGGTTTTGTCGACGGCTCGACCATGACCGTCGGCGCCGAGGCGGCCATCAACATCGACAATTTCGTCTTCGATCAGGACGCCGCGACCGGCGAGGCGGTGCTGACCCTGACGCGCGGTGCTTTCCGCTGGGTCACCGGTGTAATGCCGGCAGATGGCATGCGCATCGAAACACCGACCGCGACCATCACCATCCGCGGCACCAATGTGAAAGTTGGCGTGCGCGCCAATGGCGACACGTTGCTGGGTCTGGACGACGGCGAAGTCGGCATCGTCTCCAAAGGCAAGGGCGATCCCGTGACATTGACTGCGGGCAAGGGCGCCCGCGTCACGCCGGACGGCATCGAGGTGATCGATGAAGTCCTCGCCGTGGCGGATGCAGTTGTCGACGATGGCTGGCTGAACGCGCTGGGTGTCGAGTTCAATCGCGATCGGGAGAAGTCCAGCGAAAGCGGCGGCGGCAGCCAGCAAAAGCTGGGCGGGCCGGCGCTAGGTGCTGCCGCAGCCCTTCGGTGCGAAGATGTCGGCGAGGCTGACCTCGCCGCTGCCGCGCCGGGCCGGCTGCTGCTGATTGGCGGCAGGCGCCCAGCCGGTCAGAAACAATGCCTGAAACGTGGCCCTGATCCGCCCGTCCGCCTCGCCAAAGCGCTGCGCATAGAGCGCGCTGGCATGCGCAAGGACGCGGCGCCCGAGCGGCCGCCGCGACCGGGCAACAGTGGCATTGCCATCGCCCATGCCGCGCAGGTCGCGCATCAAGGCGAGCGCGTTGGGATAGGTCACCGTCACGGTCTCCGCATCGGCCACCGGCAGGGCAAAACTCGCCCGCTGCAGCAGGCCCGCGGCATCGCGCAATCCGACCATGGGCGAGACGCGCGGGCTGGCGCCGCCCGTTTCGGCCAGTTCCGCTTCCATCAGGCATTGGCGCAGTTCGTGGAGTGTCTCGCCGCCCAGCATGACGCCCAGGAACAGCCCGTCCGGGCGCAGGGCATCGCGCATCTGCACCAGGGCTCCCGGCAGGTCATTGACCCAGTGCAGGCCCATGCAGGAAAGAATGAGATCAAGACTGCCGGCGTGGAACGGGAGCGCCTCTTCCTCGCAGACGAGGCGCGGGGACGCGTCGCCGACCGGCAGGCGCGCGCGCCCGGTTTCAATCAGCGTCTCGATGCCGCCAAGATGGACGCTCGGCGCCCCGCGCAGGCTGGCCAGCACGCCTGGATAGGGTGAGAGGTCCGCCGCCAGCGGAAAGGCGCGGCGCACATCGGCCAGGCGGTCCAGCAATCGCTCGCCAAGTTCCCGGAACAGGAAATCATGGTGGGCAAAAGTGGCGGTGGCGCGGTCACGCTGGTGTCGCACCTGGCCGCGATCAAAGATCTGTTGCTGGTCGTTCATGGCTGCGGAGTATGCGCAAGGCGACGGACCACGCAACGGCAATTCGCGCCCCAACCCAGGGTTGACGCAGGTCGACAGATTTCGTGAAATGGCGGCATGGCTCTCATGGAATCCTTGCGCCCGCCAGCGCGCAGTCCGATGCGCCGCGCCTTTGCGCGGGTGCTGGATGCCGTACTGCCGCCGCGCTGCCTGAAATGCGGGCTGGTGGTGGCGACCCAAACCGGGTCCCATGGCGCCCTTTGCCCCAGCTGCTGGCAGGGGTTGAGCTTCCTGGGTGCCCCCTGCTGTGCCTGCTGCGGCCAGCCCTTCGATTTCGAGATGGGTCCGGGAGCATTGTGCGGCGCCTGTACCCAGGCGCCGCCCGCCTTTGACCGGGCCCGGGCGGTGATGCGCTATGACGAGGCCAGCCGCGACCTCGTCCTCGCTTTCAAACATGCCGACCGGACATCTCTCACCCCCGCCTTCGCCGCTTGGCTGAAGCGGGCCGGCGAGGAACTTCTGGCCGAGGCGGATGTGATCGTGCCGGTGCCGCTGCATTGGTCGCGCCTGTTCACCCGTCGCTACAACCAGGCGGCGCTTCTTGCCTTGGCGCTCGGCGATCTCACCGGAAAAGAGGTCATGCCCGATCTGCTCGTCCGGCGGCGCGCCACAAGGAAACAAGGTCATCTCGGCCGGCTCGCCCGCCAGCGCAATGTGGCCGGGGCCTTTGCTCTTCACCCCGGGCGCGCCTCGGCGCTTGCCGGGAAACGGGTGCTGCTGATCGACGATGTCATCACCACCGGGGCCACCGTCAGCAATTGCGCCAGGGTTTTGCGCCAAGGCGGTGCCGCCGCCATTGACGTGCTGGCCCTCGCCCGGGTCATCCAGGCCTTGTGAGGGGTGGATGACACAGAAAAAGTACGTGTTTGCGCGAGGAAAGCTTGCCGAAACGAGGGCCGCACCCCCTTGTCAACCCGGCGCTAAAGGCTGACATTACAGAGGCCCGCGGCGGACTGATTGCTTGGGCGGGCTTTGGTTTTACCTCGGATCGGTGTGTGAATGGCCAAGGTTGAGATCTATACCACCATGCTGTGCGGATATTGCTACCGCGCCAAAAAACTGCTGCAGGAGCGCGGGGTCGAGTTTACCGAGATCGACGTGATGACGGATGGCAAGCTGCGCGACGAGATGCGCAAGCGCGCCGGCGGTCGGACCTCGGTCCCGCAGATCTTCATCGGTGACACCCATGTCGGTGGCTGCGACGATCTTTACGCCCTCGACCAGGCCGGCAAGCTGCAGCCCCTGCTCCACGCCAGCCACTGATCCGGGGCCACTGATCCGGGGCCACTGATCCGGAACTTACCCGCCGCGGCGTGACATCGCGCGGCATATGCGACTGACCGAACAGGAGTTTCGCCATGACCGACAGTAAAGCGGCCGTCTTTACCGCTGCCTGTGTCCAGATGAACAGCCAGCGCGACGTGGCGCCCAACATCGCCGCCGCCAGCGACCTCATTCGCGCCGCCCATGCGCAAGGCGCCAGGCTGATCGTGACGCCGGAGAACACCACCATCCTGGAGCCCGACAAGAAGGCAGCCCTCGCCAAGACCCCGGTCGAGGAAGAGCATCCCGGCCTCCCCGCCTTTTCCAACCTCGCCAAGGAACTGGGTATCTGGCTGGTGATCGGCTCGATGCCGGTGAGGGCGGAACCCACCCGCATCGCCAACCGCCAGTTCGTGTTCAACCCACAGGGCCAGGTGGTCGCCCGCTACGACAAGATCCACATGTTCGATGTCGATCTGCCGACCGGCGAAAGCCACCGCGAATCCGCCCAGGTGCGCCCGGGTGTGGAAGCCGTGGTGGCCGATACGCCCTGGGGCGGATTGGGCCTCACCATCTGCTACGACGTGCGTTTTGCCTATCTGCACCGCGCTCTTGCGCAGGCAGGGGCCAGCCTGCTGACCGGGCCCGCCGCCTTCACCGTGCCGACGGGTGAGGCGCATTGGCATGTGCTGCTGCGCGCCCGCGCCATCGAGACCGGCTGCTTCATGCTGGCCGCCGCGCAGACCGGCATCCACGCCGATGGACGAGGCACCTATGGCCACTCGCTGATCATTGATCCCTGGGGCAAGGTGCTGGCCGATGCCGGCACCGATATCGGCGTGGTGACGGCCGAGATCGACACCGCCCTTGTCACAAAGGCGCGCTATGCCGTGCCGGCGCTGACCCATGACCGCAGCTTTACCAAACCGCAGCCGCGCCTCAGCGCCGCCGGCGAATAGACCAGACGAAAGAAGCACAACAGTCAGACAGAGGAGATTTCCATGAGCCTTCGACTTGGCGATACCGCCCCGGATTTCGAACAGGATTCGACCGACGGCCGGATCAAGTTCCATGACTGGATCGGCAATTCCTGGGCCATTCTCTTTTCGCACCCCAAGGACTTCACCCCCGTCTGCACCACCGAGCTTGGCGAAGTGGCGCGCCTGAAGCCCGAGTTCGACAAGCGCAACACCAAGGTGATCGGCCTCTCGGTCGATGGCTTGAAGGAGCATCAGGGCTGGATCGGCGACATCAAGGAAACCCAGGGCCACGCGCTCAATTTCCCGCTGCTGGCCGATGCCGACCGCAAGGTGTCGGAACTTTACGACATGATCCACCCGAACATGGATACGACCGCCACCGTGCGGTCGGTCTTCATCATCGGCCCGGACAAAAAGGTGAAGCTGCAGATCACCTATCCGATGAGCACCGGCCGCAATTTCGACGAGATCATCCGTGTGCTCGATTCCCTGCAGCTCACCGCCAATTTCAAGGTGGCGACGCCGGTCAACTGGCGCGATGGCCAGGATTGCATCATCCCGCCCAGCATCCCCGATGCCGAGGCCGACACGCTGTTCCCCAAGGGCTACAAGAAAATCAAACCCTATCTCCGCGTGACACCGCAGCCGAACAAATAGGGTCGGCGTTGAAATTGAAAAGCCCCGCATGAAAATGCGGGGCTTTTTGGTATGCAGCCCAGCGACCTGGTCGCAGGCCGCTATTCCTCGATATGCACGTCGATCTTGCCGGCCCGCACGGCGGCCTTCAGCGCCGCATGGTCGCGTTCGGCCTGGTCGGCATAGAGCATTGCGTAATCGCCCATGGCCTCGTCGAAGCCATCCTTGCTGCCAAGATAGCCGCTGATCATCAGCGGATCGCCGGATTTGGCATGGGCCCGTGCCAACACCCAGCCGCAGGCCTTGCCAAATTGCGCGAGCATGCCCTTGTCCATGATCTCCACCAGGGGTTTGATCTTGGCATCGCGCAGCTGGCGCACATAGCCAGCACGGCCATTCTGCGCGGTCACCCAGCCGAGGAAGATATCCGATGCCGGCTGTGTCAGGCGCTGCCCCATGACCACGCGCTGACCGGGATGCCCATAGGCACTCTTGCCGGCATAGGGTTCCAGGACCGATGTCCGGGCTTCCTTGTATTGCAGGAACAGGGGCTCGTTGGCGGCGGACATCAGCAGAATGATCATGCACATGGTGCCGACACTGCCGATGCCGACGACCTTGATCGCCCCATCCACCAGCCGATAGCGATCGAGCAGTTCACGCCGATCGTCGGCCAGGGTGTCCCGATATTCCTTCAGCCTTTGCTGCATGCGCTCCATCAGCTCATCGGTGCTCAGATCCTCGGGGTGATAGATCAGGGGCGGCGCATCATGAATGCGGACCTGCCCGCCAACCAAGCCGGCGAGTTGCGGATAGGCAAGATCGGAACCGTTCTCGTCGAGCGCCTTGGCGACGCGCTTCTTGATCCGGTCCTTCATGCGATCATCTTTGGCCAATCCCAACATGTCTTCGTCGGTCACGCGCGCGTACCAGATATCGAGCGGGCTCATCTCCGAATATTCGCGCAGTCGCTTCCGATAAGCGCGGGCGCAGGCGATGGCAATATCCCGCCCATCATCGTCGGCAATACCGTTGCTGCGCGCGGCAAGGACGAAGGAAGCCACCAGACGCTTCAGATCCCATTCCCAGGGAGCCGGCAGCGTCTCGTCGAAATCGTTCATGTCGAAGAGGATATTGCGTTCCGGCGTGGCGAAGCCGCCGAAATTCATCAGGTGGCAATCACCGCAAGCCTGGACGTGGAGACCGCTCGTCGGCGTTCGATGGAGATCAGCCGCCATGATGGCAGCCGAGCCGCGATAGAAGGTGAAGGGCGACTGCAGCATGCGGCCATAGCGGATCGGCACCAGCCGCTCCACCCGGCCCTTGTCACTGGCCTTCAGGATGGCCAGCGGATCGACCTTGGCCTTGTCGCGCTTCCACTTGCCTTGTGACTCAAGCGTCACCTTATCGCGCAGGGCCTTGCCGGCCGCCAGGCGCGAGTCACCATGCATCTGGTGATCGACCGGTGGCGCGCCGGTCGCGGCGTCAACTGCCGCTTTGCTGGACGGCTTGGTCTTGGATGTGGCTGACTTGCCTTTGCGGATGCGCGGCGAAGGGAGAGCCGGCGGCGCCTTTGGCGAATCCAGGCGCTGAGTGCTTTCCGCGGGCGCAGCGTCGGAAGTCGATTTGTCCCGTCCCTTTTTGTCGCGCTTCATTCTACATCCCCCGCTTCCTGATCGTCGGCGCGCCTGGCAACTCAGGAGCCACCGCGTGAGCTAGCTCGGTTAAACGAACGCCAGTTGAGATCTCGACGCCTTGATTTACATCAAATCAGCTGGCGCAGCGCAATTGAAATGCCCCGGAGGCCGGTCGCTTCAGGCCCGGCGATGGCGCCGGAAGAAAGTCACAGAACGAAACCGGTCTCCCGGACGTGACCTGGTCGCGCCCTTGCCGGTTATCCACCGATGCTCACCGCGTCACCGATCTTCACCACTCCCGCGCCAATGACCGAGCCATAGACGCCCGCCACGGTCTTGTTGAGGAGCGTCGCCGCTTGCAGGATGCCGGGATCGCTCGGCAGGTCACCCAGTGTCGGGGAGGTGATGGCGCGGGTGGTGAGGGCGCAGCGCTTGCAGACGTCGTTGATATCGAAGCTCACGCCACCCAGGCTGAGCTTGTGGCCGAGCCAGTCCTGTTCAAC
>NZ_CAMDRA010000105.1 GCF_945906275.1 Dongia mobilis | reverse complement strand
CCGCCAATCAGGCAAAAGGCTATCTGCTGCCGGACTTTTACTCCGGCGCAACCAGATTATCCGGCCGCTTCAGGGAGGGATTATTGCTCCGGCGCTTACACCGGAGAGCGTATCCGAGACAAAATAGCTGCCTCCAAGCGCCGGGGCATGTGGATGGGTGGAAGACCACCCATTGGCTATGACGTCAAAGACCGGAAGCTGGTCATCAACGAAGCAGAGGCCGAGACCGTCCGGCATATCTACCGCCGCTATCTGGAGCTCAGATCCCTCAACCGCCTGCAAACCGACCTCAAGCAGGCCGGCATCCGATCAAAGGTCCATATCGGGACCGATGGCCGCCCATTTGGCGGCTGTGTCATCGGCCGGGGCGCCTTGGGCTACATCTTGACCGGTCAGGTTTACCGGGGTTTGGTCTCGTTCAAGTGGGAGCTGCACCCCGGCGAACACCCGCGGATCGTGCCGGAAGATTTGTTCCAGGAAGTCCAGATGGCCCTCAATGCCCAGGGGCCCGGGGAAGCCGCCCGCACTAAGCGACCGTCGACCTCCCTCTTAAAAGGCCTGGTCTTTGACGAAGCCGGCATCCCGCTCCAGGTGAGCCATACCAATAAGAACGGCCGGAAGTATCGTTACTATGTCTCGGCGGCCAAGATGCGCGGCCCGACCCAAGACGCGGACGGTTTCCGCATACCAGCATCAGATCTGGAGAAGGTCGTCGTTCAATCACTCGCCCGCCTTCTACGGGACCAACATTGGTTGGACCTAACATTTAAAGGCCATGTCGACGTCGCGAGGTTCCAGCGTCTCACGTCATTAGCCAGCAACCTCGCCAATATCATCGAGGAGGAACTGGCCCAGAGCACTGGCCTTGTTCCCACCATCATCGATCGCATCGTGGTGGCGAGGAAGGCCATCGTGATCAAACTTCAGCCTGCTCGACTCATGTCACTCTTGCTCGGCCGAGCAAGCGAGGCTGAACAATCTGAGCAACTGATCGAGATCAAAGTCTTCGGTCAAATTATCCGCTGCGGGAAGGAAGTTCGGCTCGTGATCGGCCAAGACGATGCAAAGGATGCAAAGGTCGACAGCCGGCTGGTGCGAGAGCTTGTTCAGGCGCGCCAGTGGTTCGAGGATCTCGCCAACCGGCGCGTTTCCAGCATCGCGGACCTCGCAAGAATCTCCGGCGTCAGTGCACCTTACATCAGCAGGAAGATTTCGCTCGCCTTCCTGGCGCCGGACATTACCGAGATGATTATCGCCGGCACCCAGCCCATGCGGCTGACGCCTGAGGCGCTGAAGCGCGCATGCCCGCTGCCAGTATCTTGGGATGAACAGCGGGCCCTGCTGATCATCTAGCCGCGCACATTTCGTCATTGCGTGGACTGAGCTCACGCCCTCACGCCAAACATTCTCGCCAAGCGGGTCTTATGTCGCGTGATGAGAGCACGCTTTGGCTCATGATCTGTCGGTAGTTCGCGCACCAGCCATAACCGGATTTTTGGCATTCTGAGACGAATACTCCGGAGAGCCAGGGAAAGCGAGATTCTGGCGGTATCTCTGTTATGCGGGCCATTGACCTACCGGCTAACCCCCGGAAGTACGCTACAATTCTAGATTGTATCTCAGGAGTAACGCGCTATTTAAGAGAGTGGCTGGGGGACTAGGATTCGAACCTAGACTGGCGGAGTCAGAGTCCGCTGTCCTACCGTTAGACGATCCCCCAACGGGCCGCCGCTCCGAACGT
Source organism: Dongia mobilis (assembly GCF_945906275.1). Taxonomy (GTDB): domain Bacteria; phylum Pseudomonadota; class Alphaproteobacteria; order Dongiales; family Dongiaceae; genus Dongia; species Dongia mobilis_A. The sequence goes on along the minus strand of NZ_CAMDRA010000105.1, from coordinate 11,062 downwards.
GTCGGGCGCGGGCCTTGAAAGCGGGCGGAACATAATGCCCGCCGCTGGCAAGTTCAAGCGTTCTATCCGCCCAGACACCGATGCCGGCCCCAGCACGCCGGAAGCCGGCGCGGGGGTAAACTTTATCTTGGGGCGTGATCCATGTAGGATATGTGACGAAGGTACCCGGCAACGGTCTTCCCATCGGCTGCGATCTCTGTTTTTCGCGCCTTTTCAATGGGTTGATCTATCGGGGCAGAGGAGCATTACGCGTGAACGGTGCATTATCCGGGTCGCCGGCACCTGCGCTATGGCGTACGCGTGCGGCTAAACCCGGCCAGATCATGGCCGCCCTGGATTTGGGCACCAACAACTGCCGGCTGCTGATTGCCCGGCAGGGTGCCGGCGGCTATCAGGTGATCGACGCGTTTTCGCGCATCGTCCGGCTGGGCGAGGGCGTCTCGCAGAGCGGTCGGTTGTCGCCTGAGGCGATGGACCGCACCGTCGAGGCCCTCAAAATCTGTTCTGCCAAGATGGAGCGCCGCGGCGTCAGTCTTGCCCGTGCCGTCGCCACCGAAGCTTGCCGCCGGGCTGAAAATTGCGGCGGTTTTGTTGACCGGGTCCGGGAAGAGGCGGGCATCGCGCTCGACATTATCAGCTCCGGCGAGGAAGCGGATCTCGCCTTCAAGGGCTGCACGCCACTCCTCGACCGAAATGTGGCGCAGGCGATCGTGTTCGATATCGGCGGCGGTTCCACCGAGCTTGGCTGGCTGCGCCTCAAGCCCGGCCGGCCGCCACATATGGTGGCCTGGCATTCGATGCCATTCGGCGTCGTGAGCCTCACCGAAGAGTTCGGCGCCGAGGCAGCCGAAGGCGACAATCCGATGGCCTTTTACCGTCGCATGGTCGACAAGGTGGCGGCCGAACTCGATCCCTTCCGCCGTGCGATCGGAGCCGGTCGGTTGATCAGTGAAGGGGCGGTGCAGATGCTGGGCACGTCCGGCACGGTGACGACATTGGCCGGCATCCAGTTGGGCCTAGCGCGCTACGAACGCAGCCTCGTCGACGGATCGTTCCTGCGCTTTGGCGATGTCGAGCGCATCAGCAGCGATCTTGCGCGCCGCGATTGCCGTGGCCGCGCTACCTTGCCCTGCATCGGCGTGGAGCGCGCGGACCTTGTTCTTTCCGGCTGCGCCATTCTCTCGGCCATCTGCAGGATCTGGCCGGTCGGCACCTTGCGCGTCGCCGACCGCGGCGTGCGCGAAGGCATCCTGATGAGCTTGATGACCGGGACGGCGCCCGACAACGTCTATGGCACCGTCGATGGCGATGATGCCGAGATGGATGAAACGAACAATCCGGCCTTGTCGCGCGCGCGTGACGAGCCGGCGCCGCACTCAACCGCAGATCTCATCGCGGCCGGCGACTTTTGATGAACTGGAGTTTCGACATGGGTGGCAATTCTGATGCGTAACAACAAGGGGGCGGGTGGCCAGCGCGGCGGCGGCCAACGATCCGGCACGCGCGACGAGGGCTCGATCACCGGGCGCGGACTCAAGACCCGTGTCAAGACAGCCCACAAGCGCACGCTTTCCTCGACCTTGTGGCTCGACCGGCAATTGAATGATCCTTATGTGGCCGAGGCAAAGAAGCGCGGCTACCGCTCCCGCGCGGCGTTCAAGATCCTGCAGCTCGACGAGAAGTATCACTTCTTCAAGATCGGCGGCCGCATCGTCGATCTGGGTGCGGCCCCCGGCGGCTGGACCCAGGTTGCCGTCGACCGCGTGCACAGCGCCGACGGCCGCGGCAAGGTGATCGGCATCGATCTCCAATTCGTCGAACCGATTCCCGGCGCCACCATCATCCAGCTCGATTTCATGGATGCCTCGGCGCCGGACAAGTTGAAGGAATTGCTGTCCGGCGAGGCCGATGTCGTGCTCTCGGACATGGCGGCATCCTCGACCGGGCACGCACAGACCGATCATCTCAAGATCATCGATCTGGCGGAAACCGCGCTTGCCTTTGCTTGTGAAGTGCTCGCACCCGGCGGCACTTTCATCGCCAAGGTGTTGCAGGGCGGGGCAACGAACGAGCTGCTGGTGCCGCTGAAGAAGCATTTCGCTAGCGTGCGGCATGTGAAGCCAGATGCCAGCCGCAAGGATTCGGCCGAAATTTATGTCGTCGCTCAGGGGTTTCGCAAGTAACACAATGCCTTGACCAAAGCCACTTTCACCTACGACCGAAGCTCACCTATATGACCATTTCCCTCCTCATCGATACCGACCCGGGTATCGACGATGCCATCGCGATCTGGCTGGCGCTCAGCGCACCGGAGATCGAGATTCTTGGCCTCACCGCGGTGCTTGGCAACGGACCCGTCGGGCCTTGTGCCGAGAACGCAATCCGTATTCTCGATGTCTTCGGCCGCACAGATATCCCGGTCCATGTCGGCGCGGCGCAACCGCTCTCCCGCAGCTATGCCCGCAAGGGCTGGGGTGTGCATGGCGTCGATGGATTGGGTGGCATCGGCCTCCCGGCGCCGTCACGCAAGGTAAACGGTGAGGATGCCGTCACATGGATGGCTGGCATACTCACCAAGGCCACGCCCAGCAGCATCACCCTCGCCCCTTTGGGGCCGCTCACCAACATCGCCAGGTTGCTGCAGGATCATCCCGAGGCCAAACGCGGCATCAGGGAGATGATCGTCATGGGTGGTGCCACCCTGCCCGAGGGCGGCAATGCGACGCCACATGCCGAGTACAATTTCTGGCTCGACCCGGAGGCCGCCGACATTGTCTGCGCAAGCGGCGTCCCGATCACTTTGGTGACCATCGAGACGGCGCGGCCCGTGAGTGCGACGCCCGCGCGCATCGCCCGGATCGCCGCCGCCGACAGCAAGGTGGCACGCCATGTCGCCGACCTGCTACGCGCCTATGTCCACGAATCGAAAGCCGATGCGCTATTCGATCCGCTGGTCATGGTCTATCTGCTGCGCCCCGATTTGTTCCCGGCAAGCGACGCGCGGTTCCGGGTGGAGATGGGCGATTCGCCGCGCCTGGGCGCCCTCAACTGGCAACCGACGCTGGAGGCAACGCCACATCGTCTTTTGCAAGCCCCTGATCCGGATGCCATTTTCGACTTCCTGGCAGCGCGGTTCCAACAACACGCCTAGGCACCAGCACCCCTTGGCGCATCCCCGGTAAGCGTCTGGCGCAGACCCTCAAGGCTTGTGAGATCGGCTCCAATCTGTATGATGAGGCGCCAACCAAGACCGCCTCCACAAAGGGGCGGTTTTTCATATCCGGAACGGGCCGCCCGCGGCCAAACATGGTTGGTGCAATGCAAATCCGCGACGCTTTTACCTTCGACGACGTTCTCCTCGAACCCGCGCACTCTCTGGTGCTGCCGGCGCAGGCGAACACCGGTACGCGGCTTACCAGCCGCATCAGTCTTCACATTCCCTTGCTCTCTTCCGCCATGGATACGGTGACGGAAGCCAAGATGGCGATCTGCATGGCGCAGAACGGCGCTATGGGTGTCATCCACAAGAATCTCGACATCAGCCGCCAGGCCGAAGAAGTGCGCCGCGTGAAGCGCTTTGAATCCGGCATGGTCGTGAACCCGCTCACCATCCATCCCGACCAGACCCTGGCCGACGCTCTGAACCTCATGGCCACCCATTCGATCTCGGGCATTCCAGTGGTCGAGCGCGGCGAAGGTGGCAAGCTCGGCGGCAAGCTGGTCGGTATCCTTACCAACCGCGACGTACGCTTTGCGTCCAAGATGGACGAGCCGGTCGCCAACTTGATGACCAAGGAGCGCCTGATCACGGTGAAGCCCGGCGTCAACCGCGACGAAGCCAGGAAGCTGCTGCATCAATACCGTATCGAAAAGCTCCTGGTGGTCGATGAATTCTATCGCTGCATCGGCCTTATCACTGTGAAGGATATGGAGAAGGCCCAGGCCTATCCCCATGCCAGCAAGGATGAGAATGGCCGCCTGCGCGTAGCCGCAGCCACCGGTGTCGGCGAAGATGGATTGCGCCGCGCCGAGGCCTTGCTCGATGCCGGTGTCGACGTCGTCGTGGTCGATACCGCCCATGGCCATTCCGCCGGCGTGCTCTCCGCCGTCACGGCCGTGAAGCGCCTCTCCAACGCCGCCCAGGTCATCGCCGGCAATGTCGCCACCGCCGAGGGTGCCCAGGCGCTGATCGATGCCGGTGCTGATGCCATCAAGATCGGCATCGGGCCAGGCTCGATCTGCACCACGCGCATCGTTGCCGGTGTCGGTGTCCCGCAGCTCACCGCCATCACCGATGCAGCCGAGCGTGCGCATAAGTCCGGTATTCCCGTCATCGCCGATGGCGGCATCAAGTATTCCGGCGATGTCGCGAAGGCCATCGCCGCCGGGGCGGATTGCTGCATGGTGGGGTCGCTCCTGGCCGGTACCGATGAGGCGCCGGGCGAGGTGTTCCTCTTGAATGGCCGCTCCTACAAATCCTATCGCGGCATGGGTTCGCTGGGTGCCATGGCACGTGGCTCCGCCGATCGCTACTTCCAGGAGGAAGTATCCGACAATCTGAAGCTGGTCCCCGAAGGCATCGAAGGCCGCGTTGCCTATAAGGGCCCGGCCGGCACGGTCATTCACCAACTGGTAGGCGGCTTGAAGGCTGCCATGGGCTATACCGGCAATGCTACCATCGCCGACATGCAGACCAAATGCCGCTTCGTGCGCATCACCAATGCCGGGCTCCAGGAGAGCCATGTGCATGATGTGCAGATCACCCGCGAAGCGCCGAATTACCGCCAGAATATGTAACTGACGACCCACAACCGTCATGGCCGGGCTTGGCCCGGCCATCCACGAGTTTGTCGCCAGCAAGAAGTAACTCGTGGATGCCCGCACCAAGTGCGGGCATGACGCATTTAACTGAATTAGTATCGGAACACACGGATCATGACTCCCGGCGCCCGCATTCAAGCGGCTATCGAATTGCTGGCCGCCATCCATGGCGGATCGGCCCCTGCCGACCGCACCGCGGCGGCCTTCTTCCGTAACCGGCGCTATATCGGCGGCTCGGACCGACGCGCGGTACTGGATCACGCCTATGCGGTGCTGCGCCAGAAGGCCAAGCTCGATTGGTGGATCGGCCGCTTTGATTCCGAGCAGCCATTGCCGGAACTGGAGCGCGCCCGCATCATCGCCAAGCTGGCACTGATCGACGGCTGGACCGCCGACAAGATCGCCGGCAGCTTTGACGGAGGCGAGTATCGCCCGAAACCCTTCAACCGCACCGAACGCAATTTCGCGGGCTTCCTCGAAGATGCTGATTTCAAGCACGGCATGCAGCCCAAATGGGTGCGGTTCGAATATCCGGAATGGATCGAGCCCAGCCTGATCGAGCGCTTCGGTCCAGCCTTCGAGCAAGAGATGGCGGCCCAGGTCGAGGAAGCTGCCACCGATCTCCGCACCAACACGCTGAAGGCTACCCGCGAGGAAGCCATCGCCGCCCTGGCCGAGGCTGAAATTGCAGCAACGCCTACGGCACTGTCTCCCTTGGGTCTCCGCGTCGAGGGCCGCCACCCGCTCGGTTCCTTGAAGTGCTTCCAGGACGGCCTTATCGAGGTGCAGGACGAAGGCTCGCAATTGGCAGCCTTGCTGGTCGATGCGCGGCCCGGCCAGCGAGTGGTCGATTTCTGCGCTGGTGCCGGCGGCAAGACGCTGGCCATCGCCGCTGCCATGAAGAACAAGGGCAAGATCTTTGCCTGCGATACGTTGAAAGGCCGCGTCGAACGCGCCGGCGATCGACTGAAGCGCGCCGGCGCGTTCAATGTCGAGCGCAAGGGGCTGGAGAGCGAGCGCGATCCTTGGGTGAAGCGCCATGCCGGGAGCTTCGACCGTGTGCTGGTTGATGCCCCATGCTCCGGCACCGGCACCTGGCGTCGCAATCCGGATGCGAAATGGCGTCTGGTCCCGGAAGACCTCGCGCGGCTCGTCAAACTGCAGGCCAGCATCCTTGAATCGGCGCAACGGCTCGTGAAGCCGGGTGGTCGCCTTGTCTACGCCACCTGCTCGCTACTCGCGGAAGAAAATGACGCCCAGGTAACCGACTTCCTCGCCAAGCATCCCGACTTCGTACAGGTGCCGATCGCCGATGTCTGGAAGGACGTCATCGGAACCGAATGCCCGTCCCAAGGCCCGACTTTATCACTGACACCCTTGCGCAACGGCACCGACGGCTTCTTTGTCGCTGTCATGGAACGCGTGAAGCCGGTGTCAAAACCCGAAGGCAACGCGGCCGAGACGCCAGAGCCTGCCGTCAAGAATGACGAGACCTGAGCCGATCAGCCCCATGCCGACAAGGTGATGGGGTTCGACTACTTCGCCCAGGAACAGCACGCCGAGCAACAGGGCGCTCACGGGGATGAGCAGGGTGACCAGAGACAGGTTGGTCGAGCCTGCTCGGCGCAGGATGCGGAAGAAGATTACGTAGGCCAGCGCCGTCGAGAGCAGAGCAAGGCCGATGATGGCGCCCATCGTGCGCAAACTCGGCAGCGCCAGCGTCCAGGACTGCTCAAGCAGAAGAGCAGCAGACAGGTACTTCCCGTCAACTGGCCGCTCGCCACCACCAAAGGCGGCCGGTCACGAAAGCGCCGCCCGAACACGCCGGCAAGTCCATAGGACATGGCCGCTGCCAGGATCGCCAGCTCGGCCCAAAGATGGCCGCCTAATCCAGCCGCGACATCGCGACCGATCATCACGGCTACTCCCGCCATGCCCGCCAGCACGCCGAAGATCTTGGCCGGGCCAGCGCGTTCGTCTGCCGTGAACAGGTGTGCGACCAGCACGGTGAAAAGCGGCGTCGTTGCGTTGAGGATCGAGGCGAGGCCAGCACCGATCGCCTGTTGTCCCCAGAAGATGAGGCTGAACGGAATGGCGTTGTTGAGCAGCCCCATGATGAACACATCGCGCCAGAAACCAACATCGCGCGGCGCCGGGATGCGCAGCGCAATGCGCACCAGATGCAGTGCCGTCGCGGCCAAGGTCACGCGCAACAGGGCTACCGTCAGCGGCGGCACCTCGCCCACCGCGATCTTGGCAAAGAAGAAGGAGCCGCCCCATAGCAGGGACAGGCAGATCAGCAGGCCCCAATCCTGCAGGGCCATAGGTGGGGCGATATGTGTGGATGCGTGTGCCATGCATCCTTATGGCCCCACCGACCGGAAAAGACTATCCGCTCCTTGCGGGGTCAGCCGATCGAGTCCGATTTCCGCCAGTTGAGGGCTTGCGCCACCAGCTGATGGAAATGATGCACGGCGTGTTCGCTGATGGCACTGCGCTTGGCATCGACCACGAATCGGCCCTGTTTGTAGCCGCGCGAGGCCATGCCGCGCTGGACCGATTCACACAGGCGATTGTCCTCGTCGCTCAGGATCGTGCCGGCATATTCGCTCGCAGCATCGAGCTGCGGCGTCGACTTGCCATCCGGTGTGTAGGAGATGGCGAGAAGCTCCGTCCGGGTCGGGCTGATCGGATTGAACCAGAACAGGGACACGGCCGTATCGCCCGGCGTGAGGTTGACTGTCGACATCGGCCACAGCCACCAGAAGGCGCTCTTCTGCACAGGCGCTTTCGGGTCGAAGGCATAGGCCTTGTTATCCGGCCGAACGCCGCTGCCGATATGTGATGAATATTGGGCATGGCAGGTGGAATGATAGGTGTTGAGATCGACCAGATCGGCAAAGGCCGGATGTGCCGGGGCGCAGTGGTAGCATTCCACGAAATTGTCGACTGCGACCTTCCAATTCGCCTCCAGCGTGCTGCTGAAGACTTGGCGGCGCTGCATCGTCGCAAAGCCCGGGATATGTTCGTCGAGTTCGGCATCAAGCCCATCGAAGGCAACCGACGCCGCCGGCGCCTCGTCATCCAGATTGAAGAACACGATATGGCCATAGGTCTCGACCCGCACCGGCGTCAGGCAGAACTCGCCATAATCGAAACCAGGCAGATCCTCCGCCCCGCGCGCCGAGCGCAATTCGCCGGTCAGGTGATAGGACCAGGCGTGATAGGGACAGGTGATGACCTTGGCCTTGCCGCTGCCGGCCAGGAGCTCATGGGCGCGGTGGGCGCAGACGTTGTAAAAGCCGCGCAGCACATTGTCCTTGCCACGGCAGATGAACACCTTTTGATCGAAGATGGTGGCCGTGACATAGGCGCCGACCTCAGCAAGGTCGTTCGCATGACAAGCCATGTGCCAGCCGCGATAAAAAATTGTTTCGCGCTCGACCTGGAAGATGTCGGGATCTGTGTAGAAGCGCGCCGGCAAGGTATAGGAACGCGCCGGATCGATATCGAGGGCATGTTCCCCCGGAACATCACCTAATTTCAGCATGGCCGCCCCCCTGCATGACGCTGGAAGAAAGAGCCTATCCTGCGCCGCCGCGCGAGGGAAGAGCCGGCGTTCAGGCTGCCTTTTCCTGACGGCGTGCCTTCACCAGATCGGACCAGCGATTCGCAACCACCCGGCAAAATTCGTTGGCGCCGTCGAGATGCTGCTTCAACTCAGCCCGCGCGCGGTTGACCGCCTTGTTGCCATCGACCTCGCCCAGTTTCTTCAGGATGACATGATTGAAATCCTCGATCCACATGTTGGCGTGGTCGCGGGTGATCTCGAAATGGCACTGGAAGCCATACGCCGTTTCGCCATAGCGGAAAGCCTGATTGGCGGTCGTGGCGCCTGTCATCAACCGCGTGCCACCTTGCGGCAAGGCGAAGGTATCCTCATGCCATTGCATGATGTGCTGCCGCGGGCTGAGACCAGCCAGCAGCGGATCGGCAGCGCCCTCGTCCGTGATGTCGATTGGCAGGAAACCATATTCGAAATCATCGTTCACGCTCACGCGGGCGCCGAATGTACGGGCAAGCAATTGGCCGCCGAGGCAAAGCCCCAACAGCGGCTTACCCTGGCCGTGAAAAGCGCCGAGCAAATCGCAGATGGGGGCGAAGGCCGGATAGTCGGCATCATTGTGCGCATGTTGCGGGCCACCGAGCACGACCGCGCCGTCGAATCCATCAGGTGCTGCCGGCAGTTCCACGCCGTGATGGGGTTTGGTGGTCACAAGATCGGCGCCAGCGGCCATCAGATGCTCACCGAGGAGGGAGATATGCGATGTCGGGTCGTTCTCAATTACCAGCAGCCGCATCTGTCATCCCTTCGCTCTGCGCAATATCCGCCAGATGATGGGCATTTGCAGAACGCATGACAAGGGCTTGGCAATGCGTGTGGCGCATAACGGCACGTCCATTCCAGCAACCTATTTCCTGGACAGATCAATGCTGCAGATGCGCGCCTGGGAAGAGCCGGCCCAGCAAGCCACCATAGCGCCCGGCGATGACCGAGCCGGCATAGATCAACCCCGCCACCAGCACAATGGCCGGCCCCGGCGGCAAATCGAGATGGTAGGAGCCCATCAGCCCCAGCAGGCCGGAGACCAGGGCAAGGCCGCTGCCCAGGGCAATCATGCTGGCGACCGAGCGGCTCCAGAAACGGGCCGCAGCCGCGGGCAGGATCATGAGGCCAACCGCCATCAAGGTGCCGAGCGCCTGGATCGCCGCCACCAGATTGAGCACGATGAGGATGAGGAAGACCATGTGCGCCAGAGCACCCCGGCCACCCACTGCCCGGAGGTAGATGGGATCAAAGCATTCCACCACCAGATTCCGGTAGATCACAGCAAAGACAGCCATGGACAGGATCGCCGTCGCCACCACCAGGATGAGGCCATCACTGCCGATCGAGAGCAGCGAACCAAACAGGATGTGGAGGAGATCGCGGGTGCTGCCGCGCAGGGAGACAATGAGCACGCCCAAAGCCAGCGACACGAGATAGAGTGCTGCAAGGCTGGTGTCTTCCTTGATCGGCGTCATGCGCGCCACGAGGCCGCTCAGCAGCGCCACGGTCAGGCAGGCAATGAGGCCGCCCACGCTCATGGCCCAGAGGTCGAGCCCGAACAGGAAAAAGCCGATGGCAACTCCCGGCAGAATGGCATGCGCCAGGGCATCGCCCATCAGACTCATGCGGCGCAGCTGCAGAAAGACACCGAGCGGGCCGGAGATGATAGCCACCGCAATCACCGCCACCAGCGCCCGGCGCATGAAGGCGAAATCGACGAACGGGCTGATCAGGACTTCATAGAGCATGGTCAGGCGGCACAGATGTCGGCAGCACCCGACCAGGCATCGGCATGGCCACGGGCTTCGGCAAGATGGGCACTTGTCAGCACGTCACGCGTTGCCCCCCAGGCAATAGGTTCGCGCGCCAGCAGCAGGCAATCCGGGAAATGCGCGCGCACGAAGTCCAGGTCATGGAGCGCTGCTACCACCGTGCGGCCGGCGGCATGCCAGCGCAAGATCAGCGCCATCAGATCCTGTATGGTGCGCTGATCGATGGCGTTGAACGGTTCGTCGAGCAGGATCAGCGAGGCATCGGCCGCGATCAGGCGCGCGAACAATACGCGTTGGAACTGGCCCACCGAGAGGCTCGCGATCGGCGTGTCATCGAGTCCAGCGAGGCCCACATCGGCCAGGGCCGCCGCTGACGCGGCGCGCATCTCCGGCGTGAGACGACGAAAGGCACCGATGCGCCGCCAATGGCCGAGGTCAACCACCTCCCGCACGGTCATGGGAAAGCTGCGGTCGACTTCCGTTACCTGCGGCAGGAAGGCAAGGCCGGCGCGGTCCGCGACCCTGATCGAGCCGCCATTCAACGGCAGCAGCCCGACGATGCCTTTCAACAAGGTGCTCTTGCCGGCGCCGTTTGGACCGACCAAAGCAGTAAGACTGCCCCTGGCGAAGGCACCGGTGAGGTGATGCACGGCCGGATGGCGCTGATAGGCGATGGTGACGTTTTCGAGGAGAATCGCGGCGGGGGCGGCGGTCAGCGCTTGATGATGACCGTGATGATGATCAGCGTGCAAATGGGCGACGGACATGGGTGGGCCCGGGTTCAGGTCAAAGCCCAGCGAAGCAGCAGCAACAAGCCACCGGCCAGGATTGCAGCCACCATCAGGCGATGTGTCATGCT
>NZ_CAMDRA010000104.1 GCF_945906275.1 Dongia mobilis | reverse complement strand
CTGCAGCAGGGCGGCGTCGACGCGGTCATGTTCGGTAATGAAGGGGATCGCCCCTATCTGCTGAAAGCGTCGCCGGAGACGCTGGCGACCATGGCTTTTGCGATCGGCGAGTTGAAGCGGTCGATCAAGGTCCCGTTCGGCGTCAACTATCTGTGGGATCCGGTGGCGAGCGTCGGCCTCGGCATCGCCAGCGGTGCCCGCTTTGTGCGCGAGATCTTCACCGGCGTCTATGATTCCGACATGGGCCTGTGGGCACCGGACGCGGCGAAGGCCCTGCGCCTGCGCGCCGATTGCGATCGGACCGATTTGAAGCTGATGTTCAACATCAATGCCGAGTTTGCCTCACCGATCGGCGACCGCCCGATTGCCGCGCGCGCCAAGAGCGCGGTGTTCTCGTCGCTCGCCGATATCATCCTGGTCTCCGGACCGATGACGGGCGAAGCGGTCGAAACCGGCAACCTCAAGCTGGTGAAGGATGTGCTGCCGAATACGCCGGTCTTCGCCAACACCGGCGTCAATATCGACAATGTCGCCGACATTCTGAAGATCGCCGACGGTGCCGTCATCGGCACGCATTTCAAGGTCGGTGGTGATACCTGGAAATCCGTGGATGGCGACCGGGTGAAGCGCTTCATGGACAAGGTCGGCAAAATCCGCTGAGATCATTGCCGCCATGCCCTATCTGATCGGCCTCGACATCGGTACCACTTCGACGATCGGCATCCTGATTGATGCGGTTGGCGGTACGCTGGCGATCGAAAGCCGGCCGGTGACCTTGCATGCCGAGCATGCGAACTGGTCGGAGGAGGATCCGGCGCAATGGTGGGCGAATTGCGGCGAGATCTGCCGGGCGTTGCTCGCCAGGAGCGGCATTGCCGTCGGTGACATCGCTGGCGTCGGGGTAACCGGCATGCTGCCAACCGTCATCCTGCTCGACGATGCCGGGAAGCAGCTGCGGCGCAGCATCCAGCAGAATGATGCACGGGCCACGCAGCAATTGAATGCGTTTCGCCAGGGTATGGGCGAGGATGAATTCCTCAAACTATCGGGGACCGGCTACAGCCAGCAACTGGTCGGGCCGAAGCTGATGTGGTTGCGGGAGAATGAGCCGCAGGCCTTCTCCCGCGCCAAGCATGTGGTGGGTGCCTCGGACTACATCACCAGCCAGCTTTGTGGGTCGATCCAGGTCGAACACAATTGGGCGCTGGAATCCGGCTTTGTCGAGGTGGCGACGGGCAAGTATCACCCCGATCTCATCGCCCTCTGCGGCATCGACCCGACCCTGCTGGCGCCGATCCGCGAGAGCCACGCAATTGTCGGCGCGATCACGCAGCGGGCGGCCAGTCATACGGGGCTCAAGGCTGGCACACCGGTTGTTGCCGGCTGCGCCGATCATGTCGCCTCAGCCTTCGTCTGCGGGGCATCACGCAATGGCGATCTGGTGCTGAAGTTCGGCGGCGCCGGGGACATTCTGCTCTCGTCCGACAAACCGGTCGCCGACCGGCGGCTGTTTCTCGACTATCACATCGTGCCTGGTCTCTTTTTCCCCAATGGCTGCATGGCGTCGAGCGGCAGTTTCCTCAACTGGGTGATCGCCAACTGGGCCGGTGGTGAAGTATCCAAGGCGCATGTCGCGGGCATCTCGATCCATCAATGGCTCGACCGGCGGACGGCTGACATCGGCGCAGACAGCAGCGTGCTGTTCCTGCCTTACTTCCTGGGTGAGAAAACGCCGCTTAACGATCCGTTCGCCCGCGGTACGCTGGTCGGGCTCGGTCTCAACCATGACATCCGCCATGTCTGGCGGGCGGCGCTGGAAGGCGTCGTGTTCGGCTTTCGCCATCATGTCGAGACGTTCGAAGAACTGGGTCTCGGCATCGGGCGGGTCTTTGCGGCCGATGGTGGGGCCGCGAGCGATCTCTGGCTGCAGATTGCGGCGGATACGCTGGGCCGTCCGATCATGCGCATCGATCGGCACCCCGGCTCGTCGCTGGGCGCAGCCTTTGTTGCCGGCATGGGGGTGGGGGTGATGAAGGATTGGTCGGCGATTGGCCAATATGTTACGCCGGGCCGTACGTTCGCCCCGCAAAAGCGCAGCCAAGCACAACTCGACAGGAAGTACCGCCTGTGGCGCGACCTCTATGAGCGGCTGAGAACCTTCTACCCGGCGCAGGTGGGCTGACCAGGAAGGGCGCCTTTGATGACCCGCTTACTGGAGGGTCTGCGCGACGCTTGAGTCAGCCTTCAGCACCAGGCAATCGGTCTGCTTGGCTTTCAGCTTCTTGCAGGCGGCCTCGGCATCGGCCTTGGTGAGGCCGAAGACACGGGCGCGATAGATCGTATTGTTGCCCTGGTCGATCACGATGCGGGCGTCGGACAGCAAGGTCGGCACGGCCTTGGTGGCGCGCTCGGCAGCCTTCTGGGCCGGCTTGAACTTCGAGTAGGCGCCGACCTGGATGCCGAACTGGTTCTTGTCGCTGCTCCAGACCGTCGCGACCGACTGGCTGTCGGGCGAGGAAACGGCCGGCGCCAGGGACACGCTGGCCATAGTGGCGATGGCCGTGCCGATCGAATCTTCGGGTCGCGTGGTCGGCTTGGGCGTCGGCACCAGGGCATTGGCGACGACTTCGTCCATGGTCGGTTCAGCGGCCACAGGTGCGGCGTCGTTGGCAGCCACGACCGGCACCAATTGGGCGGGGCCGGCACTGCCGGGTGCCTTTGCCATCAGCACGTCCCCGGTGCCCATGTTGGTCTTGAAGCCGGAGATCAGCAGCGCCACCATCTGCTTGTCGCGGATCGGCGCGCTGGTGCCACCGAGGACGACACCGACCAGGCGGCGACCATTGCGTTCGGCGGAGGAAACCAGATTGAAGCCCGAGGCGCGGATATAGCCGGTCTTGATGCCGTCTGCGCCGGCGAACTTCTTCATGACGCGGTTATGGCCACCATAGGTGTTGCCGCGATAGACGAAGCTGTTGCGGCTGAAATAGCCGTAATATTTCGGATGGTCGCGCAGCAGCGCGATGCCCAGCGTCGCCATGTCGCGGGCGGTCGTCACCTGGTTGGGATTGGGCAGGCCATTGGCGTTGCGGAACACTGTCTTGTTCATGCCGAGCGCACGCGCCTTGGCGGTCATCATCTTGGCAAAGGCGGTCTCGGTGCCGCCCAGGCGCTCGCCCACCGCGGTCGAGACGTCATTGGCGGAGCGCACGACCATGGCGAGGATCGCCGTTTCGACGCTCATCTGATCGCCGGCCTTGACGTTCATGTTGGTGGCTGGCTCTCCGGCCGCATTGGCCGAGAACTTGATCCGGTCGTTGAGCTTGATCGTACCCTGATCGAGGGCATCGAACAGCATATAGAGGGTCATCATCTTGGTGAGCGAGGCGGGATGGGTAATCGTGTCCGCGTTGGAACGGGACAGCACTTCGCCTGTTACGGCATCTACCACGATACTTGCCGCGACCGGCTTCGCACTCGCCGGCTGGACAGACATGCCGAGGGCGGTCGCGCCGACCAGAGTCATGAGCGCAAGGGTGGCGCCGGTTCGGCGCAACAAGGACAGAATCGACCCCCGCGCGGGCAGATGCGGCAGCAACATCGTGCTTTTCTCCCTAAGTCGGTGAAAAGATTTGGGCAATTTCGTGTCCGATCCTACGTTAACCGTAGAATCCTGTCTATAGCCTACCCTTTGCTAATTTCTGGTAAACTATCTCAAGACTCAACGGAATCAGGTTGCTAACAGATGATCCTCACACCCCTTTGCGGCCTCTCGATGCGTTTCCTCCGACATTCGGCGCTGACCCTGGCCACCCTGACACTGGCCAGCTGTGCCTACCAGTCCAGCGGCAATCTCGGCGACGGCACGTCGATTGATAACCCGGTCGAGCGAAAATTCACCTGGTTCAGCTATCTCGATGCCGCGGATATTCGCAATTCCTGTGCCGCCGGCGGGCCGGATCAGTACCGTCTGGTCTATAATGGTCAATGTTATGATCATGTGCGGACCTACGAGGTTGGGGGTGGGCCGCAGCCGCAGCTCATCGCCCGTGCCCGTGGCCGCAGCGGCGACCTCACCGAGATGCGTTTCAACAGCTTCGACGAGTTGCTGGGGCCATGGAATTTCCAGCGCTCTCAGGCATCACTCAGTGCCACGGAATGGTCAAAACTGCGTGATTTGCTGCATCAATCGGGCTTTGCCGCCGGCAATCAGGATGGCTTGCGGCTGCATTCCCAGGACTTTTACTGGCTCGTTGCCGGCTGCGAGGACGGCAAGTTCGCCCTCAATGCCTGGGCGGTGAAGCCGGGTGCCCTCAGCCTTTCCCGCACGGACTTTCTGGATTTCCTGCTCAAGCATGACAGCACCGGTATCCCTTATCTGCCGCCGCGCCCGGTGACTTATCTCGACAAGAATGACCAGACGAAAGGCAAGGGCCGCGACTATAGCGGTGCCTTCACCATCACGGTGCACGCGGATGGCATCGGGCGCCCCGGAATTTGACACTGGCCTCTGGGATCGTGGGGAAATTCGAGTCGCGGTGGCCCTGGCGGAAAATCTGTCCCGGCAATTCTGCAGCCCTCCTATATTAACCGTGCCCCTTTTAACTCGGCCTTAGCATCCAATATGATAGAGCCATGATAGCGATAACCAAGCCCCCCTTGTTGACGAGACCGGATGAGATGGACCTGAACTGGGCATTTCGCTTTCTTGATCTCCGGCCTGCCCCACGGCTTGCCGGCGGCGAGGAGGGCGATGACGACCAGGGCGGCAATAGCGGCCGGCCCGGGGTCGGCACGGTCGTCAAGGCCAAGCCGAAGACCAAGAAGCCGTCGATGTACCGGGTCCTGCTGCTCAACGACGATTACACGCCGATGGAATTCGTCGTGCATGTCCTGGAGCGGTTCTTCAACAAGAGCCGCGAGGCGGCGACCGAGATCATGCTTCATGTGCACCACCGCGGTGTTGGTGTGTGCGGTGTCTATACCTATGAAATCGCCGAGACCAAGGTCTCGCAAGTCATCGACTTTGCACGTCGTCACCAGCACCCGTTGCAATGCACGATGGAAAAAGAGTAGGCGGCAGGCGGAGCTCGTTCCGCATGACCGCTCATCGTCAGTCAAGGAAGGATGTCTCGGCCCATGCTGTCGCCCAATCTTGAACAGACCCTGCACCGCGCCCTGGCTCTCGCCAGCGAGCGCCGGCACGATTATGCGACGCTGGAGCATCTGCTGCTGGCCCTCACCGACGATCAGGATGCGATCGCCGTGATGCGCGCCTGCAATGTCGATATCGAGCGCCTGAAGCGCGATCTGGTCGACTATGTCGACAACCAGCTCGCCAACATCATCAGCAAGCAGCAGACCGAGGCGAAGCCCACCGCCGGCTTCCAGCGCGTCGTGCAGCGCGCCGCCATCCATGTGCAATCCTCCGGCCGCGAAGAAGTGACCGGCGCCAATATCCTGGTCGCGCTGTTCTCCGAACGTGAAAGCCATGCGGTCTATTTCCTGCAGGAGCAGGAAATGACGCGCCTCGATGCCGTCAACTACATCAGCCACGGCATCGCCAAGGTAGCGGGCCGCGCAGAGCCCAAGCGCGTGCGCGGGGCGGCCGAGAAGGAAGAGGGCGAACCGGCTGCCAAAACCGGTACCGAGGCGCTAGATGCCTATTGCGTCAACCTCAACCAGAAGGCCCAGAACGGCAAGATCGACCCGCTCATCGGCCGCGACAGCGAGGTCTCGCGCACCATCCAGGTCCTGTGCCGCCGCACCAAGAACAACCCGCTTTATGTGGGTGATCCCGGCGTCGGCAAGACGGCCATCGCCGAAGGATTGGCGCGCCGCATCGTCAAGGGTGATGTGCCGGACGTGCTGAAGAATTGCACCATCTACTCGCTCGACATGGGCTCGCTGTTGGCCGGCACCCGCTATCGCGGTGATTTCGAAGAGCGGTTGAAGGCCGTGGTGAAGGAACTCGAGAATCTGGAAGGGGCCATCCTCTTCATCGACGAGATCCATACCGTGATCGGCGCCGGCGCCACCTCGGGCGGGTCGATGGATGCCTCGAACCTGCTGAAGCCGGCACTCCAGTCCGGCTCACTGCGCTGCATCGGCTCGACCACCTACAAGGAATACCGCCAGCATTTCGAAAAGGATCGTGCGCTCGTCCGCCGCTTCCAGAAGATCGACGTCAACGAACCGTCGCAGGAGGATGCGGTCAAGATCCTGCGCGGCCTCAAGCCCTATTACGAAAAGCACCACAATGTGCGCTACACCGCCGAAGCCATCCGTGCGGCGGTTGAGTTGTCGTCGCGCTATATCGGCGACCGGAAGCTACCGGACAAGGCGATCGACATCATCGACGAAGTGGGTGCGGCACAGATGCTGCTCCCTGAATCGAAGCGCAAGAAGACCATCACGGTGAAGGATGTCGAAGCGGTCGTGGCGATCATCGCCCGGATCCCGGCGAAATCCGTCTCTAAGGATGACAAGATTGCGCTGAAATCGCTCGAGCGTGATCTGAAGACCATGGTGTTCGGCCAGGACCAGGCGATCGATGCGCTGTGCGCCTCGATCAAGCTGGCGCGTGCCGGTTTGCGCGAGCCGGACAAGCCCATCGGCTCCTATCTCTTCTCCGGCCCCACCGGCGTCGGCAAGACCGAAGTCGCCAAGCAATTGGCCCGCGTGATGGGCATCGAACTGGTACGCTTCGACATGTCGGAATATATGGAGCGCCACACGGTCTCGCGCCTGATCGGCGCGCCGCCGGGCTATGTCGGCTTCGACCAGGGCGGGCTGCTGACCGACGCCATTGACCAGCATCCTCATGCGGTGCTGCTGCTTGATGAAATCGAAAAGGCCCATCCCGACCTCTTCAACATCCTGTTGCAGGTCATGGATCACGGCAAGCTCACCGACCATAACGGCAAGTCGGTCGACTTCCGCAACGTCATCCTGATCATGACCACCAATGCCGGCGCCTCGATGATGGCAAAGGCCGCGATCGGCTTCATGCGCGACAAGCGCGAGGGCGAGGATGCCGCCGAAATCGAACGTCTGTTCGCGCCGGAATTCCGCAACCGTCTTGATGCGGTCATTCCGTTCTCGAACCTGCCGGCGGAGATCGTGGCGCAGGTCGTGGACAAGTTCATCATGCAGCTGGAAGCCCAACTCGCCGACCGTCACGTCAATATCGAGCTGTCGGATGCGGCGAGGAAGCATCTCGCTGAGATCGGCTTCGACCCGCTCTATGGCGCAAGGCCGCTCGCCCGCACCATCCAGGAGCACATCAAGAAGCCGCTCGCTGAGGAACTGCTGTTCGGCAAGCTGGAAAAGGGCGGCACGGTCCGCGTCGACTTCAACACGGCGACGGGCAAGCTCACCTTCGAGATTGTCGAATCCAAATCCACACCGCGCGAAGAGACGGTCGAACCCGTCGACGCCTGAGGGGAACATCCGGCAGGCTAGCCAGACAGCCATTTCCTGCCTTCCACATCAGCGCCCGGTCCCATAGGATCGGGCGCTGTATTTTGCGAGGGGAGAGATAGGCATGAACGACCAGGCCAGGATCAGTGCGCCGGAAATGCTGCGTGACCTTTACGGCGAGCCGGTGCCGGCCTCGCTGGTCAAGGAAATGACCTACCTCACCGACGCCTACGCGGCCTTCATCAAGGCCTCGCCTTTTGTCGTGATCTCGACCTCAGGTGCCGAAGGCCTCGACGCATCTCCACGCGGCGGCCCGCCGGGCTTCGTGCGCGTGGCCGACAAGAAAACCCTCATCCTCCCCGATCGCAGCGGCAATAACCGCGTCGACAGTCTGAGCAACGTGGTCAGCGATCCGCGCATCGCCATGCTGTTCCTGGTGCCGGGTGTGGGGGAGACGATGCGTGTCAACGGCACCGCCAGGGTCTCGGTCGAGCCGGACCTGCTTGCAAGCTTCGCCGACGTCAACGGCAAGATTCCGCGCTCGGCCATCATCGTCAGCATCGACCGCGCTTATGTGCATTGCTCACAATCGTTGGCGCGCTCGAAGCTGTGGGACCAGGCATCCCAGGTCGAGCGCAAGGCGCTGCCCAGCATCGGCCAGATGCTGCAAGCCTGCCGCGCGGAATTCGACGGCGCCGCCTATGACAAGCGCAATGCGGAAGAGGGCGACACGCCGGAGGATTGATTTCGTTCGTCATCCTCCGCGAAGGCGGAGGACCCACGAGTTGCTTTCTAGTTGACGCCAACAAACTCGTGGATGGTCGGCCTTCGCCAACGATGACGGCCAAAAAAGAGAGAGCCCTACTTCGCGGTTTTCTTGACAGCTTTCTTGGCCGTCTTGGGCTTTGCCGCTGTCTTGGTCGCAGCCTTTTTCACCGCAGCCTTCGGCTCGGCGGTCCTGGCCACGGCCTTTTTCGCGACGGCCTTCTTGGCAGCCTTGGGTGCCGCCTTTTTCTTGCCCTTGCCTTTGTCATTGCCGGCCATCTCGGCGCGGGCGGCGATGAGGCTGAGCGCGTCGGTCAGCGTCACGTCGGCGGGTTCGATGGCCTTCGGCAGGGTGGCGTTGATGGCGCCCATCTTTACATAGGGACCGTATTTGCCGTCGTGGAGCGTGACGGCCTCACCCGTTTCCGGATGCTTGCCGATTTCCTTGCCGGGGGCTGCCTGGCGGCCGCCGCGGCCCTTGCTCTCCTGGGAGAGCAGTTCGACGGCGCGATTCATGCCAATCGAGAGGACGTCGTCATCCTTGGGGATCGATTTGAACTTGCCGTCATGGTTGAGATAGGGACCGAAGCGGCCGATACCGGCCATGATCGGCTTCTGTGTCTCCGGGTGATGACCGACCACGCGCGGCAGGCTGAGGAGCTTTTCGGCCAGCTCGAGATTGACGGCGTTGGGGTCGATATCCTTGGTCAATGAGACGCGCTTGGGCTTCGAGCCTTCCTCGGCTTCGCCCAGCTGCACATAGAAGCCATAGGGGCCTTTGCGCAGCGTGATGCTGCGACCCTGTGCGTCCTTGCCGAATTCGACCGGACCGGCGGAACCCGCGGCGATCTCCTCTTCCGTCTGCACAGCCAGGGGCTTGGTGTATTTGCATTCGGGGTAGTTGTTGCAGCCGATGAAGGCGCCGTTCTTGGCGAGCTTGATGCCGAGCTCGCCGTTGCCGCAGGCCGGGCAAGCGCGCGGCGCCTTGCCGTTGCCCAGATCCGGGAAGAAATGCGGCGCCAGGGCGTCATTCAGCACATCGATCACGACCGAGCGCGTGCCGATGCCCTTGTCGAGGAAGGCCACGGCCTCCTGCATCGAGGGCAAGGTGCCGCCGGTGTTCTCTTCAGCCTGGTGGAGATGGCTGAAATCGTTCCAGAACTCGGCCAGCACATCCTTCCAGCGGGCGCGGCCACCGGAGATGTCATCGAGTTTGCCTTCAAGATCCGCCGTGAAGCCGTATTGCACATAGCGGTCGAAGAAATTGGTGAGGAAGGCCGTCACCAGGCGACCGCGATCCTCCGGCACCAGGCGCTTCTTGTCGAGCCGCACATAGGCGCGGTCCTCGAGCGTCTGCAGGATCGAGGTATAGGTCGATGGCCGACCGATGCCGAGTTCCTCGAGCCGCTTGATCAGCGAGGCTTCGGAATAACGCGGCGGCGGCTGGGTGAAATGCTGTTCCGGCTTGATCTCTTTCGGATTGACGCCGTCGCCTTGCTTGAGGTTCGGCAGGCGGCGCTCGCTGTCATCATCCTCGACCGGCTCGTCGCGGTCTTCCGAATAGAGCGTCAGGAAACCGTCGAAGGTCACCACGGAACCAGTCGCCCGCAGGATTTGCTTGCCGTCGACCGAGGCGATATCGATCGCCACATTGTCGAGCTCGGCGCTTTCCATCTGGCTGGCGAGCGTCCGCTTCCAGATGAGGTCGTAGAGCTTGGCTTCCTCGTCACGCAGATACTTCCGCACATGCTCCGGGCGGCGGAAGAGATCGGTCGGACGGATCGCCTCGTGAGCTTCCTGGGCGTTCTTCGCGGCACTCTTGTAGATGCGCGGGGAGGCCGGCAGGTATTTCTGGCCGTATTGCTCGCCGATGAGCTTGCGGCCGGCGACGACCGCCTCCTGGCTGAGGTTGACGCCATCGGTACGCATATAGGTGATGAGGCCGACCGTCTCGCCGTCGAGATCGATGCCTTCATAGAGGCGCTGGGCGATCTTCATGGTCTGGGCCGCGCCGAAACCGAGCTTGCGCGAGGCTTCCTGCTGCAGGGTCGAGGTGATGAAGGGCGGGAAGGGGTTGCGGCGTGACGATTTGCGCTCGACCTGAGCCACCGTGAAGGGGGCGCCGGCCTGGACAGCGGCCAAGGCCGCTTCGGCCGAGGCCTTGTCGTTGATGTCGAACTTGTCGAGCTTCTTGCCGTTGAGATGGGTGAGGCGCGCCGAGAAGGCCTGGCCGTCGGGACCCGCCAGGGTCGCCTCAATGGTCCAATACTCGCGCGCCTTGAAGGCCTCGATCTCGGCTTCGCGCTCGCAGATGATGCGGAGCGCCACCGACTGCACGCGGCCGGCCGAGCGGCTGCCCGGCATCTTGCGCCAGAGGATCGGCGAGAGGGTAAAGCCCACCAGATAGTCGAGCGCGCGGCGGGCGAGGTAAGCATCCACCAGTTCCTGGTCGATCTCGCGCGGATTGGCGATGGCGTCGAGCACCGCCTTCTTGGTGATTTCGTTGAAGGCCACGCGCGCCATCGGCAGCTTGGCGAGGCTCTTCTTGGATCTGAGTTCCTCGCGGAGATGCCAGGAGATGGCCTCGCCCTCGCGATCCGGATCGGTTGCCAGCAGCAGCATCTCGGCACCGACGGCGGCGGCGGCGATTTCCTTGATTTGCTTGGCGCCACGACCTTCCGAATCCCAGGTCATGGCGAAATCGGCATCCGGGCGGACCGAGCCATCCTTGGCCGGCAGGTCGCGGACATGGCCGAAGCTTGCCAGTACCTTGTACTCAGCACCCAGATATTTGTTGATGGTTTTGGCCTTGGCGGGAGACTCGACGACGACGACCTTCATGGACCCGCTTTCGGGATTATATATAAGGACGCGAACAAACCGTCGGGTCCGGGTGCCGGGATATATAGGTGGTCAAGCGACCTTGGCGAGCAGCGAAACCCGGTTGCCGGGGTGACGTTCCAAGCGGCCCGCTAAGTCCAATTCCAGCAGCACCATTCCCATGACGGGAGCGGAGCAATGACACTGCCGAAGCAGTTCGTCAACCTCCACCGGGCTGGGTCCCAGCAAAGTCAGGATCTCGGCACGGACGTTGTCCATTCCATTTTCTATTTCAGAATCAATATCGTGTGCGTTGGAATTGAAGTTCTCCGGCAGGCGTGTTTTTAGGTTCATAATCCCACCAATAGCCTCCAGCACCTGGCCCGCATCCTCGACCAGGAGCGCACCTTCGCGAATGAGACGGTTCGTCCCCCGGCAGCGCGGGTCCAGCGGCGAGCCCGGAACCGCCATCACCTCGCGTCCCTGTTCATTGGCAAATCGCGCGGTAATAAGGGAACCGGATTTCAATGCCGACTCGATCACCACGGTGCCCAGGGACAGGCCCGAGATGATCCGGTTGCGACGCGGGAACAGGCGGGCACCTGGCTCGGTGCCGGGCGGCATCTCGGCCACGATCAACCCCTCGTCGGCCAGCCTCTCGAACAACACTTCATGCTCCGGCGGATAAAGGACATCCACCCCGCCTGCCAGCACGGCGATGGTGCTGCCCGGCCCAGTGAGGGCGCCCAGATGCGCCGCGCCGTCGATGCCGCGTGCCATGCCGGAGACCACCGTCATGCCGGTAGCTGAAAGCTCGCGGGCCATGTCATTGGCAAAGCGCCTTCCATTGGCCGAGGCATTGCGGGCGCCCACCAGTGCCACTTGGCGGGATCGGGTGAGGAGGTCGAACCGGCCGCGTGCCGTGAAGATCGGCGGCGAATCCTCAACCGCGCGGAGCGCTGCCGGATAGTCCGGCTCGACCCACGCAATGGCGCGCGCCTTGAGGTTGGCAAGGCGCGCCAGTTCCTGCTCGGCAGCCTTCAGCGGAAACGGACGATAGGCCCGCTGCCCACCAAGCCGCGCCAGATCCGGCAGGCGCTCAAGCGCCAGTTTCGCCGAGCCGAAACGCTGGATGAGGCGACGGAAGGTGGCTGGCCCGACATTCTCGCTGCGCGCGAGGCGCAGCCAGTCGAGGCGTTCATCATCCGAGAGGGCACGCAGCTTTTGCTCCATGCGCCGGAGCCTAGAAGAGGATTACGCGAGAATCAACCGTGAACAACAACCGATCCGGGATCGATCATTCGGGCTTCTTTTTGCCGATCCTGGGTTCGGTGCCCTTCAGCATGCGCGTGATGTTCTCGCGGTGGCGGATCCAGACCAGGGCGGCGGCGAAGGCCGCGAACACGACCTGCGGTCCAGATCCCAGGACATAGGCATAGAGCGGGGCGAGGGCCACGGCGACCAGTGCCGAGAGCGAGGAGATGCGCAAAGCAAAGGCCACCGCGAGCCATGTGAGGCAGGCGGCGATGCCGACCATCCAGTTGATGGCGATGAGGGTGCCGAGTGTCGTCGCCACACCCTTGCCGCCCTTGAATCCGAGCCAAACCGGGAAGAGGTGGCCGAGCAACGCGGCACCACCGGCGATGACGGCCAGCAGCGGCGAGAACTGTGCGGCGATCAGAGCGGCGATGGCGCCCTTGCCGCCATCCAGCAGCAGGGTTGCCAATGCCAGCGGCTTGTTGCCGGTCCGGAGCACATTGGTGGCGCCGATATTGCCCGACCCGATCTGACGGATGTCGCCGAGGCCCGCGGCCTTGGTCAGTACCAAACCAAAGGGAATTGAGCCA
>NZ_CAMDRA010000103.1 GCF_945906275.1 Dongia mobilis | reverse complement strand
GAGATGTAGGTGTAATCGCCATCGCCGAAATTGAGCGTGCCGCAATCGAGGGTGCAGATCTCCGGCAGCAGCGCTTCGACATGGGCGAGACGCGTGAGCGGGCCGACCAGATCGGTGGCCTTGCCGAACTTGAACGGATCCTCGCCGGCGCCGATCTCAAGGTCGCCACCCATGCCGGCCGTGAGGTTGATGATGACGTCGGTGCCGGAGGAGCGGATGCGGTCGACCACTTCCCGGTAGAGGTTCACGTCGCGGCTGCCTTTGCCGGTCTGCGGGTCGCGTACATGGCAATGCGCTACCGTGGCGCCGGCCTTGGCGGCTTCGATCGCGGCGTCGGCGATCTGCTTCGGGGTCACCGGAATGGCCGGATGCTTGCCGACGGTATCGCCGGCACCGGTGACGGCGCAGGTGACGATCACTTCGTAGTTCATGGCTGGCTTCTTTCAGTTGCGGCACAGGAGTCTTGAATGGGCTGGATGCTGGCTTGGGTGGGTCCGATCGGGTTGACGCATTTCGACAAGCGCTTGACTAATTTCGTCGTAGCCGAACTCTCGCACTAGCGAAGAACCGGCATGATTCCCAAGGCGGGCCGCCGCCGCTCGGCGCTCGGCGCCTTGCCGGCCCAGCCATGATAGCTGCGCGAGAAATGCGCTGCCGAGCCGAAGCCGCAGGCGACCGCCACCTCGACGATGGACATATCCGTATATTGCAGCATCGAGCGCGCCCGCTGCAGGCGCAGATCGAGGTAATAGCGGCGCGGCGACATGCCGAAATGGCGGTCGAACAGCCGCTCCAGCTGCCGGAGCGACATGCCGGCCGCCTTGGCAAGCGCGGCGCTCATGACCGGTTCCTCGAGCCGCGATTCCATCAGCTTGATGACCCGCGACAGGCCGGCATGGCTGATGCCCTGGCGCTCCTTGGGTTCCATGCGCTGCCGGTCGCCGGGGCCACGGATCTCGGGATGGATGAACTGCTCGGAGACGGCGGCGGCGATGCGATGCCCATACTGCCGACGGATCATGTGCAGCATGAGGTCGAGCGACGCGGTCCCGCCGGCGCAGCTCCAGCGGTTGCGGTCGATCACATAGAGCGAATTCTCGACTTCGACCTTGGGGAAGGATTCGCTGAAACTGTCGAGACTCTCCCAATGCGTGGTGGCACGGTAGCCGTCGAGCAGCCCGGCGCGCGCCAGCAGAAAGGCGCCGGTGTCGATGGCGCCGAGCTCGATTCCGGCACTGTTCTGGCGCTGCAACCATTGCTTCAGCGCCGGATCGAAATGCCGCAATGGATTGAAGCTGGCGCAGATCACCACCATCGGATAGGCGGGATGCTTGGCGATGGCGTGATCGGCCGCCAGCGACATGTTGTTGGACGCCGTGACCGGATTGCCGTCCCGCGACAGCACTTCCCAGCGATAGAGCTGTCGCTCCGCCATGCGATTGGCGACCCGTAACGGTTCGATCGCGGAGACGAACGCGATCATGGAAAAGAGCGGCATCAACAGGAAGCCAATCGTCATGGTCTGGTCGTTGGCGGGCGCTGGCGTCATGCTGGGGCGATCTTGCTTCTGGCTTGTTTCTGGCTTGTGATGGGTCGAATTCGGTTGTCGACACCGATGATGCAGTGTCGAATACGCCCGAAGCAAGTGGTGGGGCAAGCCTCGGATGGGAGCGGCATGACGAAGGAGAGTAAGCCGGCGGATGCGGTCGTGGCTGCCTTCATCGCCGATTCCGACGCGGTTTTCACGCCGGCCTACGATGCCTTGCCGATGGCGGAACAGCGCGCGATCTATGATGCCTTCTGGCGGCGTTACCATGCCCCGCACCCGAAAGGGGTCTCGGTCGAAACGGTGATGATCCCGGCCGAGGGTCGGGATCTGCGCGCCTTGCTCTATCGGCCACCGCAGCGCAGCGCGAACCGGGAACCGCTCCCGGCCGTGGTCTGTTTCCATGGCGGTGGCTGGATGTTGGGGTCGCCTGAAAGCCATGATCTGCCGGGGGCGCGGCTCTGTGCCGAGGCTGGGGTGGCGGTCCTCAACCTGGATTATCGCCTGGCGCCGGAAAACGTCTTTCCCGATGCGTTGATGGATTGCCTGGCCGCCGTGCAATGGGTGGCAAGGTCGGGCAGGGGGGCGGGGCTCGATCCGGACCGCCTCGCCGTTGCTGGAGACAGCGCCGGAGGCACCCTCGCTGCCGGACTTTGCCTGTGGATCCGGGATCACGGTGGTCCCAGGATCGCGTTTCAGGCCCTGATCTATCCGGCCCTGACCACCGCGGTGGACCCCGGCCTGTCGGGTGGTGTGTCGGCGGAAGCGGTCAGCCGCTATCTCAGCACGTATTTCGGCGGGCAGAAACTCAGCGACAACGCATATGCAATGCCGCTTTCTGCCAAGTCTCTCGCCGACTTGCCCCCGGCCTTCATTGCAACAGGGTCGCTTGACCCGATCCGATCACATGGCGAGGTCTATGCCCAGCGGTTGCGTCATGCTGGCATACCGTGCGGTTATACTTGTGGTTTCGGGCTCCCGCACACTTATCTGCGCCTGGTCCACAGCTCGGCGGCGGCGGCGGGGGAGCTTTCCGCCTGCAGCCGTGCGATCCAGCGCGCTTTGGCACTGCAGCAATCGATGGCTTCCTGAAATAATCCAATCAGGTCATTGTGTCGCATAGCAATGACGGGATGTCGTAATTAATCAAGAATTCTTGCCACAGCACGCTGATGATGAACGGAATAAAAGAATTTCTGGAGCAGATGCCCATGAGCATCTGCCCGTTCAACAGGGTTTGCCGCCGGTCAGCATAGGGTCGGTCGGTGCGGCCGTTAGGGAGAGACAGAATATGAATCAATGGGAAGAGTTGCAGCAGGCCGCCTTCACCAAGCGTGTTTCGCGGCGTGACTTCATGCGCCGTGCCACGGCGCTGGGTATTTCGACGGCCTTGGCAACGGGTGTGCTGAGCCGTGCCGGTTATGCGCAGGAGCCCAAGAAGGGCGGCACCTTCAAGATCGGTCTGGGCCATGGTGCCACGACGGATTCGCTCGATCCCGCGACTTATCCGGACCAGATGACTGGCACCGTGGGTTGGGGTGCAACCGGCAACAGCCTTACGGAAATGGATGCGGCCGGCAACATCGTCGGCGACCTCGCCGAGAGCTTCGAGCCCTCGGATGATGCCAAGCAGTGGGTGTTCAAGCTGCGCAACGGCGTCACCTTCCACAATGGCAAGGCCGTGACCGCCAATGACGTCGTGCAGTCCTACCTGCATCACATGGGCAAGGATTCGAAATCGGCTGCCAAGTCGATCCTAGAATCGGTCGAGGAGATCAAGGCCGACGGCGACAATGTCGTCTTCAAGCTGAAGGGCGGCAATGCCGACTTCCCCTTCTATGCCAGCGACTACCATCTCAAGATCATGCCGGCGAAAGACGGCGGTGGCGCTGACTGGGAATCGGGCATCGGTACCGGCCCGTACGCGATTGAAAAGTTCGATCCGGGCGTCGGCGCCAAACTGAAGCGCAACGACAATTTCTATGGCAAGGCCTATTTCGACGAAGTCGAAGTGAAGGTCATCGCCGACGTAGCAGCGCGCACCAATGCGCTCACCTCGGGTGAAATCCACTTCATGGACCGTTGCGATCTCAAGACCGTCAATCTCCTGAAGAAGAACCCGGATATCAACGTCACGGAAGTGACCGGCTATGGCCACTACATCTTCGTGATGAATGTGACCCAGGCGCCGTTCGACAATCCTCACGTCCGCAACGCCCTGAAGAATGCCATCGACCGCGAAGAAATCGCCAAGAAGGTGTTCCACGGCTATGCCACCGCCGGCAACGACAACCCGATTGCGCCGTCGGTGCAGTACGCGATCAACCCGGAGCCGATCCACACCTACAACCCGGACAAGGTCAAGGAACTGCTGAAGAAAGCTGGCATGGAAGGCCTCACGGTCGATCTGTCGGTGTCCGATGCAGCCTTCTCCGGTGTGGTCGACGCCGGCACCCTGTTCAAGGAAAGTGCCGCCAAGGCCGGTATCAACATCAATGTCATCCGCGAAGCGTCCGACAGCTATTGGGATGCCGTCTGGTTGAAGAAGCCGTTCGTGGCTTCATACTGGAACGGTCGCCCGACCTGCGACTGGATGTTCACGACGGCCTATGCCGCCGACGCCTCCTGGAACGACACGTTCTGGAAAAATCCGCGCTTCAGCGAGCTGCTGGTGGCCGCCCGTTCGGAGACGGATTCGGCCAAGCGTGGCACGATGTACGCCGAGATGCAGCAGCTGCTGCATGACGATGGCGGACTCATCAACATCGTCTTCAACAACTATGTCTCGGCCCATTCCAAGGCGGTCGCCCATGGCGATTTTCTGTCGAACTGGGACGTCGACGGTATGAAGATTGCCTCGCGCTGGTGGATGGCGTAACATCCGAATCGTGACTGGATCGGGCTGCGGGCGGTTGGCCGTGGCCCGCTCTATCAGCATTGGGGAAATGCTAACGATTTCGTGGATCGCTTAACTTTCGTGGATCGATTAACTAGGGAACATCGCCATTGGTGATGGGGGACGTGATGCATCCACTCGCACGAACGATTCTGCAGCGGCTGGGATTGGGTCTGATGACCCTTTTCATCGTGTCGATCGTGATCTTTTCCATGGTGAGCTGGCTGCCCGGCGATTTCGCCAAGGCCATTCTCGGTCAGGCCGCGACCGAAGAAACCGTGGCTGCCTTCCAGAAGGAGATCGGCCTCGATAAACCGCCGGTGCAGCGTTACGTCGAGTGGGTCGGCAATGTTGTCCAGGGTGAATTTGGGTCGTCCTTCGCCAGCCGCGTCGGCTACAAGCGCACCGTCGCAGAACTGATTGCGCCGCGTCTTGCCAACACCCTGTTCCTGGCGAGCTTGACCGCCGCCATTGCGGTACCCTTGGCATTGGCGCTCGGCATTCTCGCCGCCCTCTATCGTAATTCGCTGTTCGACCGGATCGTCAACTCGGTGACCTTGACGACGATCTCGATGCCCGAATTCTTCATGGCCTATCTGCTGATGCTGTTCCTCTCGGTGAAACTCAGCTGGCTGCCGGGCCTGGCCTCGGTCGATGCTGAGACCGAGTTGCTGGAACGCATCACGCGCTGCGCCCTGCCGACGCTCACCCTGACCCTGGTCATCGTCGCCCACATGATGCGCATGACCCGGGCGGCCATCATCAACCTGCTGGCCTGCCCCTATATAGAGATGGCGCGCCTCAAGGGCATGAGCAAAAGCCGCGTCATCCTGCGCCACGCACTGCCCAATGCCTGGGCGCCGATCGTCAATGTCGTGGCCTTCAACCTTGCTTATCTGGTCGTGGGTGTTGTCGTGGTCGAGGCGGTCTTCACCTATCCGGGTATCGGCCAGTTGATGGTCGATGCCGTGACGGCGCGCGATATTCCGGTGGTCCAGGCCTGCGCCCTCATTTTCGCGGCCACCTACATCATGCTCAATCTGACCGCCGATATCATCTCGATTGCGACGAACCCGCGCTTGCTGCATCCGCGATGAGGATGGGCATGGGGATCACGGGGAAGGGACCGGGGAATGGCTGAGGCACTGATGGAAACCAAGGTCCCGCGCGCGCGGCGGTCGAAGACGGCCGCGGCCCTGCGTGAGCTGAAAAAGGCGCCCTGGAGCGCCTGGTTCGGGCTCATTGTCCTGCTGGGCTACACCTTCGTCGCGCTGTTCGCACCGCTGATCGCACCCTCCAAGGAATCCGAGATCGTCGGCGATTCCTACATGGAATGGAGCGCGCTCTATCCGTTCGGAACGGATCAGCTCGGTCGCGACATGCTGTCCCGCATGATCTTCGCCGCCCAGAACTCCATGGGCATCGCCTTAGCCGCGACCATGTTCTCGTTCCTGACCGGCGGTATCCTCGGCATTATGGCCTCCATCCTGCGCGGCTGGTTCGACCAGGCTGTCAGCCGCTTCATCGACGCCTTGATGGCGATCCCCAGTCTCATCTTCGCGCTCATGATGCTATCCATCCTGGGCTCGACGGCGATCAACCTCATCATAGTCATCGGCGTGGTGGATGCGACCCGCGTCTTCCGCCTGACCCGCGCCGTTTCCATGAACGTGGTCTCGCTCGATTTCGTCGAGGCGGCGCGCCTGCGCGGCGAAAAACTGCCCTGGGTCGTGTTCCGTGAAATCGTCCCCAACATCCTGCCACCGCTCATCACCGAGTTCGGCTTGCGCTATTGCTTCGTGTTCCTGACCATCAGCTCGCTCTCCTTCCTCGGGCTTGGCCTGCAGCCGCCGACCGCGGATTGGGGCCTGATGGTGAAGGAGAATGCGACGCTCATCACCTATGGCGACATCACGCCCCTGCTGCCGGCGGGCGCCATTGCCTTGTTGACGGTCGCGATCAACTTCGTGGTCGACTGGTTCCTGCATAAAACGAGCGGGTTGCGCGATGGCCAATGACAATGTGAAGCGACCGACCCGCGAAAAGGGCGAGATCCTGCTTGAGATGCGCGACCTGCGCATCGAGGGCGAGAGCGACGATGTCTGGCACCAGATCGTGAAAGGCGTCGACCTCACGCTTTGCCGCGGCGAAGTGCTGGGCCTCATCGGCGAATCCGGTGCCGGCAAATCGACCATCGGCATCGCGGCCATGGGCTTTGCCCACCCGGGCTGCCGCTTCAACGGCGGCAGCATTACCTTCGACGGCATCGACCTGATGAACGCGCCCGAGGAAGTGAAGCGCAAGATGCGCGGCTCGCGCATTTCCTATGTGGCGCAGAGTGCCGCGGCCTCCTTCAATCCGGCGCACCGCCTCATCGACCAGACCATCGAAACCGAGACACAGCAGGGCATCCGCGACACCCAGGCCTCTATCGCCGATGCCAAGGATCTTTATTCCCGCCTGCGCCTGCCCAATCCCGAGGCGATCGGCTTTCGCTACCCGCACCAGGTCTCCGGCGGCCAGTTGCAGCGCGTGATGACGGCGATGGCGATGACCTGCCGCCCCGACCTCATCATCTTCGACGAGCCGACCACGGCGCTCGACGTCACCACCCAGGTCGAAGTGCTGGCATCCATCCGCGCGATCGTCGAGGAGTTCCACACAGCGGCGATCTACATCACCCACGATCTCGCCGTGGTGGCGCAGATGGCGCATCGCATCATGGTGCTGCGCCACGGAAAGCTGGTGGAAGAGGCGCCAACCCGCGAAATGCTGGCGGCGCCCCAGGATGCCTATACCCGCTCGCTCTGGGCCGTGCGCAAGCTCGCCAAGGAAGAATCGACCACCTACGACCTCATTCTCAAGGTCGAACATGTCGACGCCGCCTATGGCAGCGCCGTGAAGATTCTCGATGACGTCTCGATTTCCGTGCCGCGTGGCCGCACCGTGGCCGTGGTCGGCGAATCCGGTTCCGGCAAGTCGACGCTGGCCCGTGTCGTCACCGGCCTGCTGCCGCCCACCAAGGGATCGGTCAAGTTCAACGGCGCCGACCTGCCGCCGGCCCTGGCCCAGCGCGACAAGGAGAGCCTGCGTCGCATCCAGATGATCTATCAGAGCCCGGACACGGCGCTCAATCCGCGCCAGCGGGTCTATGACATCATCGGTCGACCGCTGACCTTCTATCACAATCTGCGCGGGAAGGCGCTCAAGGACCGCATCGTCGAACTCCTGAAGATGATCGAGCTCGACGAAAGCTATATCGACCGGCTGCCTGGCGAAATGTCAGGTGGCCAGAAGCAGCGTATCTGCATCGCCCGAGCGCTCGCGGCCGAGCCGGATCTCATCATCTGCGACGAGGTGACCTCGGCGCTCGACCAGATCGTGCAGGAAGAAATCCTCAAATTGCTGCTGCGGTTGCAGGCCGAGTTCGAGATTTCCTACCTGTTCATCACCCATGACATTGCCACCGTCCGAGCCATCGCCGACGAGATTGTGGTCATGAACCAGGGCAAGGTGGTACAACAGGGCCTCAAGACCAAGGTCCTGTCACCACCGCATCCGGCCTATACCGAATTGCTGCTGTCATCTGTTCCGGAGATGGATCCGGACTGGCTGACAAATCTCCTGCAGAAGCGGGCGGCCAAAACCAAGTGAGCGCTCCCTCATGGCCGTCGCCGGCAATCTGCCGCTGAAAGTCGAAGTCACCGAAAATCTCTGGATCACCTTGAAGGATGGCTGCCGCCTGGCGGCACGCCTGTGGCTGCCGGAAGGCGCCGACAGGAAGCCGGTGCCGGCGATCCTCGAATATATTCCCTATCGCAAGCGCGACGGCACCCGTCAGCGCGACGAGCCGATGCACGGCTATTTCGCCGGGAACGGCTATGCGGTCCTGCGGCTCGACCAGCGCGGCTCGGGCGATAGCGACGGGTTGATGTGGGATGAATATCTGAAGCAGGAACAGGATGACGCGCTCGAGGTCATCGACTGGATGGCGGCACAATCCTGGTGCAATGCCCATATCGGCATGATGGGCAAGTCCTGGGGCGGCTTCAACTGCCTGCAGGTGGCGGCCCGCCGGCCCAAGGCCCTGAAGGCCGTGCTCTCGGTCTGCTCGACCGACGACCGCTATGCCGACGACATTCACTATATGGGCGGCTGCCTGCTCAACGACAATCTCTGGTGGGGCACCATCATGCTGGCCTATCAGGGCCGGCCGGCGGATCCGGAACTGGTCGGCGCCGGCTGGCGCGACCAGTGGCGCGAGCGCCTCGACAACATGCCGCTGTGGCCGGCCTTGTGGCTGAAGCATCAGCGCCGCGACGCCTATTGGGAGCATGGCTCGATCTGTGAGGATTGGGACGCGATCGAGGTGCCGGTCTATCTCATTGGCGGCTGGGCGGATGCCTATA
The DNA here is from genome assembly GCF_945906275.1 of Dongia mobilis. GTDB lineage: Bacteria > Pseudomonadota > Alphaproteobacteria > Dongiales > Dongiaceae > Dongia > Dongia mobilis_A. Next base: position 4,249 of record NZ_CAMDRA010000103.1, on the reverse strand, counting down.
CCAACGCCATCCCACGCATGCTGCAGCATCTGAAAGTGCCGCGCAAAGGCATCATCGGACCCTGGGCGCATATCTATCCGCAGGACGGTACACCGGGGCCGGCAATCGGTTTCCTGCAGGATGCGGTCGCCTGGTGGGATCGCTGGCTGAAGCATCAGGAGAACGGCGCCGAGAAGGGGCCGATGCTGCGTGCCTGGGTGCAGGATTACATGGCACCGGTAACAACGCGCCTGGCCCATCCCGGCCGCTGGGTGGCGGAGGAGAATTATCCGTCCCCCGGCATCGCGCCGGAAGTGTTCTATCTCAACAAGGACGGCCTGTCCGGTATCGGTGGCACGGAGGAGAGCCTGCATCTCTGCTCGCCGCAGCATGTCGGCATGGTCGGTGGCGAATGGATGGGCGCCGGCTGCGTCGGCGAGATGCCGGGCGACCAGCGCCTCGATGATGTGGGATCGCTCGTCTTCGACACCGAGCCGCTCCGGGAAGCGATGCAGGTTCTGGGTGCGCCGGAACTGGAGCTTGAATTCACCAGTGACAAGCCGGTGGCGCAGCTCTGCGCGCGCCTCTCGGACGTGGCGCCGGACGGCAAGGCGCTCCGTGTCAGCTATCAGGTGATCAATCTCACCCACCGCGACAGCCATGCCAATCCCACGGCTCTGGAACCCGGCAAGCGCTATCTCTTCAAGCTGGTCTTGAGCGCCTGCGGCCATCGCTTCGCCGCCGGGCATCGCGTCCGCGTGTCGCTCTCCAGCGCTTATTGGCCGTTGATCTGGCCGACGCCGGAGGTGGCCACGCTTGGCATCATCGCCGGGGTGAGCCGTCTCACCTTGCCGCATCGCCGCCCGCAATCGACCGATGGCAGCGAACCGTTCGAGAAGCCGGTGGCCGGCCCTGCGACACCCATCACGCAGGTCACCGAGGGCAGCGTCAAGCGCGAGGTGATCTTCGATCTGGTCGGCGGCGGCGTCACCAACATCACCGACACTGAAGGCGTGTTCGGCGAAGGCCGCCAGCGCTTCGATGATATCGGCACCGAGGTGCTGCACAATATCCGCCGCGAACTCCACATCGCGCCCGACGAACCGCTCTGTGCCTCCTATATCTGCAAGCAGAGCTATGTGCAGTCGCGTCCCGGCTGGGACATCCGCATCGAGGTCATCTGCCGCATGACCTCGACGCTTGATGATTTCATCATGACAGCCGAACTCGATGCCTATGAGAACGGCGAACGCTTCGCCAGCCGCAACTGGCGCGAAGTGGTGAAGCGGGATCTGCTGTAGATTACTCCTGCCGTCATGGTCGGCCACAGCCGACGAAGGTCGGCCTTCGCCGACCGCCGACCGCCGACCATGACGATTGCGTTACGCTTCGACCGGCGTATCGCCCGGCAATCCCCATTCGGCCCAGGATCCATCATAGACCGCTACATCGCGGTGGCCGATGAGGCTCAGTCCCAGCGCCAGCACGCAGGCCGTGATGCCTGAGCCGCAGGACGTCACCACCGGCTTCTTGAGGTCGATGCCGGCGGCCTCGAATTTTGCCTTCAGCGTGTCGGAATCGTGGAAAGTCTGGTCCGGCTTCAGCAACTGCGTATAGGGCAGGTTCCTGGCGCCGGGAATATGCCCGGCACGGCGGCCCGGCCAGAGTTCCGGCTCGGTCGCGTTGAACCTTCCACTCGCCCTGGCATCCAGCGCCTGTTCGCGGTGGCTGGTGATGTTGGCCAGCATCTGCGCCTTGCTGCGTACCTGGGTGTTGTCGAGGCGCGCGCTGAAATGCCGTTCGCGCGGCGTGGGCAGGTTGTCGTCGACCGGCTTTCCTTCCGACAGCCATTTCGGCAGGACGCCATCGAGCACGGCCACTTCCTTGGCGCCAAACAGGCGGAACATCCACCAGACGCGCGCTGCACTCATCATGCCGGTACCGTCATAGACGACGATGCGGTTGCCGTCGCCGATCCCCAGGCGCCTGACGCGCGAGGCGAATTTCTCCGGCGCCGGCAGCATGTGCGGCAGCGTCGTGTCCTTCTCGGCGATGTCGTCGATGTCGAAGAACACGGCGCCCGGGATATGCCGTTCGTCATACTCGGCGCGGGCGTGTCTGTTCTGCATCGGCAGGTAATAGGTGGCGTCGACCACACGCAAATCCGGCTGGGCGAGATTGGCCGCCAACCAGTCCGTGGTGACGAGATATTGCGGGTTGGCGTAGCTGCTGGTCATGGATGGCCTGTCGTCATTTGAACGCGAGGTTGACGCGCTTGTTCATCTTGCCCTTGCTCTCGATCTTGACGATCTCGACCAGGCCGATCTCGGACGTGTTGCGGACATGGGTCCCGCCGCAGGGCTGCAGATCCACGCTGGCGATATCAAGAAGGCGCACCTTGCCCTGGCCGCTCGGCGGCTTCACCGACATGGTGCGCACCAGTTCCGGCCGCGCCGCCAACTCTTCGTCGGCGATCCAGCGCGGTACCACGTCATGATGGCCGGCGATGAGCGCGTTGAGCGCCTCAGTCAGCGCCACCTTGTCCAGGCTGGTTTCCGGGGCCAGGTTGAAATCGAGCCGGCCCTTGCCGTCGCTGATTTGCCCGCCCGTGACATCGCCCTTGATGATGCTGCACAGCAGATGCAGGCAGGTATGCATGCGCATCAGGCGGTGCCGCCGATCCCAATCGATCTCGGCCCGGATGGCCATGCCGGGGCCGGGCAGGGCGCTGCCCTCGGCCGGGATATGCAGGATCTCGCCGGGTTCGGCACCCTTGCGCGTGTCGATGATCTCGATTGTCTGGTCGCCGAAATAGAGGCGCCCGGTGTCACCCGGCTGGCCGCCGCCCATCGGATAGAAAATGGTGCGGTCCAGCCGAATCCCATCAGCGTCGCAGGCGACCACAATGGCCCTGCATTCCTTCAGATAGGAATCGTCGCGAAACAGTTCTTCCATCCCGATTGGCGCTTCTTGTTGTTGTGGCACCAATCATAGATGCCGCGCCTAGGCGGTCAAGCGACGCACCGTCACAGCCAGCTGCGAATTACAGCCAGCCCGGGGTCGGCAGGCCCTTCGACAGCAGGAAGGCCGGGTTGAAAAGCTTCGACTGATAGCGCGTGCCGAAATCGCACAGCACCGTGACGATCGTATGACCGGGCCCCAGCTCCTTGGCGAGGCGGATGGCGCCCGCCACATTGATGCCGGACGACCCGCCCAGGCACAGCCCTTCCTCGCGCAGGAGATCGAACACGATCGGCAGCGCTTCGGCGTCGGGGATCTGGTAGGGGCAATCGACCTGCATCCCCTCGATATTCTTGGTGATGCGCCCCTGGCCGATGCCCTCGGTGATCGACGATCCGGAGGATTTCAGCTCACCGGTCTTGAAATAGCTGTAGAGCGCGGCGCCTTCAGGGTCGGCGAGGCCAATCTTGATCTTCGGGTTCTGCGCCTTGAGGAACATGGAAACACCGGCCAGCGTGCCACCCGTGCCGACGGCGCAAACGAAGCCATCGACCTTGCCATCCGTCTGCCGCCAGATCTCCGGGCCGGTGGTGCGGTAATGGCCCATCCGGTTGGCAACATTGTCGAACTGGTTGGCCCAGATGACGCCGTTGGGATTGCTCTCCTTCAGCTCCTCGGCGACGCTCTCCGAGACGCGCACATAATTGCCGGGATCCTTGTAGGGCAGCGCCGGTACTTCGCGCAGCTCGGCGCCGGCGAGGCGCAGCATGTCCTTCTTTTCCTGGCTCTGGGTTTCCGGAATGATGATCAGGGTCTTGTAGCCGCGCGCATTGCCGACGAGTGCGAGGCCAATGCCGGTATTGCCCGCGGTCCCTTCCACGATCAGGCCGCCCTTGCGGATCAGGCCCTTTTCCTCGGCATCCTGGATGATGGCGAGGGCGGCGCGGTCCTTCACCGAGCCGCCGGGATTGAGGAATTCCGCCTTACCCAGGATCGTGCAGCCGGTCTGTTCCGACGCCTTCCTCAGCTTGATGAGCGGTGTGTTGCCGATCGTGTCGACAAAGCCCTGGCGGAAATCCATCATAATCCTCGTAGAATGCAGGCGTTGGTGTGAAATCTAGGCGCTTTGCCGGGCCCATTCAAGGGCCAGTGCTGGCCTATCGAATAAGCCAGCCATTTCAGGCGGCTATCAGTTCGAACTTGTCCACGTCGACCAGTCCCAGATCGGTAATTTTGAGGTGTGGAATGACCGGCAGGGGCAGGAAGGCCATCTGCAGGAAGGGCTCCGCGAGCGGACAGCCCAGCTCCC
>NZ_CAMDRA010000102.1 GCF_945906275.1 Dongia mobilis | reverse complement strand
ATATCGCCCGCTCGAAGGAGTTCAAGGAGCAGATCAACGAGCAGCTCGAGCATCTCCGCCAGCGTGAGCGTGAAGTCGAGGAAGACGTGCGCGTCTCCTGGGCCGATCGTCAGACGCAGCAGGAAAGCATCGCCAACCTCGAGAAGCAGGTCGATGCCAACCAGCAGACCAAGGACGTCTATCAGCAGCAGTTCGACATCGGCCAGCGTGGCCTGCTCGATCTGCTCGATGCCGCCAACGATCTGTTCCTGTCGAAGGAAGATCTGGTTTCGGCCCGCGTCTTCGAAACTTTCGCGAACTACCGCATCATCGCCGCTCAGGGCGAACTGGTGCAGTATGTCGGCGCCGAAATGCCGGTCGAAGCGACCCCGGACGAAGTCACCTACGCCGAATAAGGTTCGACGCTTCGGCGTCCAGCCTCACGAAAACCCCGCAGCGCAAGCTGCGGGGTTTTTGCGTTTCGGGGATCCAGGTTGCGCTTGTTGAAATCGGGCAGATCGCTGCGACCGATCAAGGCGATCCATGTGGTGGGGCGAGGCTTGGGGAAAGGGGAGTTGGAGGCCCGGGCCGGAATCGAACCGACGTACGAGGATTTGCAGTCCTCTGCATGGCCACTCTGCCACCGGGCCTGCGGGCGCCGCCGGAAACACTGGGTCCAGGCCGGCGCCGAAAGGCGACCGCACGTATAGAGCCTGGACCGGGCCAGGGTCAAGGGTGGGATATCACTGTTAAGTGGTAAATGAACATCCGGCATCCCCCTGTTTCCATGGGGCGATTTTCTCCGACATCGCCCCCGGGCCGGCCGCCGGCGCGGCGGCACAGCTTGTCGCATTGCGGCAATGCGGTTATAAATCTGACCAGATGGTTGGCGGCAAGAATCGCTTGCCCCGTGTCAGTGGCAACACTGGCGGCGGCGCGGCACCGGCCAGCGGCGATCACGCGATTCCAAGGGGTACCAGATGGCGACGGCAGTAACGACGAATGCAGCGGCGATGCAGACGGGCGCAAAGGATTACACGGCGGCGCGTCGCTTCATGGTCGATGGCCAGATCCGAACCAACAAGGTCACCGACGAGCGTCTGATCGAAGCGCTGAGCGATCTGCCGCGCGAACGCTTTGCGCCCGGCGCGCAGCGGGCGCGTGCCTATATCGACGACGATCTGCCGCTCGGCAATGACCGCTTCATGATGGAGCCGATGGTGCTGGCGCGCCTGGTTCAGGCGCTGCATGTGCAGCCCGGCCAGCGTGTGCTCGTGGTCGGCGCCAACACCGGCTATGGCGCGGCCCTGCTGGCCAGCCTCGGCGCCTCCGTGACAGCGCTGGAAAGCGATTCCAATCTGGCCGAACTGGCCCGCGCAGCCCTTGCCGGCAGTGGTGCCGCGGTCACCGTGGTGACCGGACCGTTGCAGGAAGGCCATGCCGTGGGCGGCCCCTATGACGCCATCCTGATCGAAGGCGCGGTCGAGGAGATCTCCGCCCGCCTGATCGACCAGCTCAAATTGAACGGCAGGCTCGCGACCGTGCAGCGTGACGCCGTGGGCGGCGTCGGCCGTGCCATGCTGCTGACGCGCGCCGACAAGGCAGCGGCCGGCACCCGCGTCCTGTTCGATGCCAACACGCCATTGCTGCCGGGTTTTGCGCGCGCGCGTACCTTCGCTTTCTGACGATCGTCATGGCCGGGGTTCGCGAACTTGAGATCGATGTCGCCCGGTTGCGCGATCTCATCGCATCGGGTGCTGCGCTGGAGTTGCTCGATGTGCGGGAGCCCTGGGAGTACGAGCTTTGTCACATCGCCGCCTCGCGCGCGATTCCATTGGGGGAGTTGCAGCAGCGCAGCGACGAGTTGGGAGATGCCCGGTCGTCGGGCGACAGGCCGCTGGTGGTGATCTGCCATCACGGCATGCGCAGTATGAATGCGACCCTTTGGCTCCGCCAGCAGGGTTACCAGAACGCAGTGAACCTGGCTGGCGGCATTGATGCCTGGGCGCGCTTGGTCGATCCGGCCATGACGCGCTACTGACCAGGGTGAGGGATAATTTCTTTCGGTTGAAAAGGGACGGTTGAGGATCATGAAGCGGCGAAATCTCGGAAATTCGGCGACGGCTGTGCTGGCGGTCATGCTGTGCGGCGCGTTCGTGACACCGGCCCTGGCGGTCGATCTCAACGAAGCCCTGGCGCAGGCCTATGCCGGCAACCCCACGCTTGAAGCTGCCCGCGCGCAATTGCGGGCGACCGACGAACGCGTGCCGGAAGCGCTGAGCGGCTGGCGGCCGACCGTGATCGGCCAGGCCGAGGGCGGCAAGACCTGGATCGAGCAGAACACGCCCTTGCTGCTCGACCAGAATCTGGAATCGCGCACCTTCGGCGTCACCGTTTCGCAGCCCGTGTTCAGCGGCTTCGAGACCGTCTCCTCGACCTCCGCTGCCGAAAACCGCGTCCGCTCCGGCCGCGCCAACCTCGCCAATTCCGAACAGCAGGTTCTGCTTCAGGCGGTGCAGGCCTACATGCAGGTCGTGCGCGATCAGGCCGTGCTTGAACTCAACCGCAACAACGAGAACGTCATCGGCCAGCAATTGCAGGCAACGCGCGATCGCTTCGATGCCGGCGAAGTCACCCGCACCGACGTGGCCCAGGCCGAATCCCGCCTGCAGGGCGCCATCGCCGACCGGATCGCTGCCGAAGGCAATCTCACGGCCTCGATCGCCGTCTATCGCCAGGTGATCGGCGAGGAGCCGGCCGACCTCAAGATGCCGGAAACCGCCCTTGACCTGCCGGCCAGCAAGGACGAAGTCGTCGCGCAATCGATCAACGCGCCGGCCATCGTCTTTGCCAAGTTTGAGGCCGACGCAGCCAAGGATGATATCGACGTGGCCTTCTCCGAACTGCTGCCGACTGTCTCGATCGAAGGATCCTGGACCCGCAGCGAAGAGCAGAACGCCGAGGAGCAGTCGAACGATGTCGGCCAGATTCTCGGCGTGCTGCGCGTGCCGCTCTACCAGGCCGGTGCCCCTGATGCGCGCGTCCGCCAGTCCAAGCAGCTCTATCAGCAGAGCCGCCGCCAGATCGACGAAGCGGTCCGCGCCGGCGAACAGACCGCCGTCGATTCATGGCAATCCTACGAGACCGCCATCGCGCAGATCGAATCCTTCAAGGAGCAGGTCCGTGCCACCGAAGTGGCCCTCGATGGCGTGAAACAGGAACAGCAGGTCGGCGCCCGCACCGTGCTCGACGTGCTCGATGCCGAGTTGGAAGCGCTCAATGCCAAGGTCAGCCTGGTGCAGGCCCAGACCACCCTCGTGGTCGCGCGCTACCAGGTCCTGGCCGCCGTGGGTCGCCTGACGGCCTCGGAACTCGCCCTCAATGTCGGCGTCTACGATCCGACCCAGCATTATGACGATGTGCGCAATAAATTCATCGGCACGGGGCCGTCGGTGGAGTAGGGCGGCAACCTTCGTCGGAGCTTTGGCTGGCTATATCTGGTGCAACGCCTCGGGCATTTTCCAATTTCTTGAGAAATGCCAATAAAGACGTTACGATAGCCGACATAGCTGGGAGCGACTCGGTTCGGCACGACGATTGCTAGACAGCGATCTGAACTGCAGTACCGGGCCAGAGTGACCCGGTCAGGGATTGGTGAATGTCGGACGCCAAGGGCAATCAAGAACCGTCGATGGAGGAGATTCTCGCCTCCATCAGGCGCATCATCTCCGAAGACGGCGAGCCGAAGGAAGAACCCGCGGCGCCTGCCGTCAATGGTCATGCTGCTGAAGAGGTTGAGGATGACGATGCGCTCGTCCTGACCGACATGGTCGTGGGCGAAAGCAACGTCGTCGAGCTCAAGGAAGAGGCCGCGCCCGTGGCACCGCCGCCACCGGCAAAGGCCGAAGCGCCGGCACCCCAGCCAATGCCCGAGCCGGAACCCTTGCCCGAACCCGAACCGCTGCCGGAACCCGAGCCCTTGCCCGAACCGGCCGCTGCGGCACCTCCGGAAAGTGCCACCGACATCGAGTTCGACGTTGTCGAACCGGCGCCCGCCGCGCAGGCTTCGGCCATCGATGACGGCGAACCCGTCCAGCCCAGCCGGCCGAGCCCGTCTGAGGCTGCCGAAGTTCCGATGGACAGTGACCTGATCTCGCCCGACGTCGCTGCCGCCAGCGCCGCCACCATGGCCCAACTGATGGCGAAGAAGCCCCAGGTCAGCCAGTCCCGCGCCACGTCCCTCGATGGCTTGCTGGTCGAGACACTGGTTCGCCAGGCAATCGAGCCGATGCTCAAGGATTGGCTCGACGAGCATCTCCAGGAAATCGTCGAACGGCTGGTCCGGCGCGAGGTCTAGCGCCTCTCGCGCAAGGCCGAACTCAGCTAGACGGCCGGCCCGCCTCTTTTCCCAACCGACAGATCCGGGTGGTAGTCCCTGCGTGGCCCTAGGTTTGACTGGGACGCCGGGATCGTTATAACTCCCGCCAAAGCTTGAAATACTCCAGAAATAAGGGTGCCCCAGCGATGCTGGAAAAGACGTTCCAACCCGCCGAGGTTGAGAAGAAGCATTACGATGCCTGGGAGCAGTCGGGGGCCTTCGCGGCCCATGCGACCTCCAACAAGGCCCCCTATACCATCATGATGCCGCCGCCCAATGTGACGGGCAGCCTCCATATGGGCCATGCGCTCACCTTCACGCTGCAGGATATCCTCATCCGCTACCAACGCATGAAGGGCAAGGACGCGCTGTGGCAGCCGGGCACCGATCATGCCGGCATCGCGACGCAGATGGTGGTCGAGCGGCAACTGGCCGAGCAGGGCGTCAAGCGCGCCGATCTCGGCCGCGACAAGTTCCTGGAAAAGGTCTGGGAGTGGAAGGCCGAATCCGGTGGCACCATCACGCGCCAGCTGCGCCGTCTCGGCGCCTCGCCCGACTGGCCGCGCGAACGATTCACCATGGACGAAGGCCTCAACAACGCCGTGCGCAAGGTGTTCGTCGAGCTCTACCGCCAGGGCCTCATCTACCGCGACAAGCGCCTGGTGAACTGGGACCCGAAGCTCCACACCGCGATCTCCGATCTCGAAGTGGTGCAGAAGGAGACCAAGGGCAAGCTGTGGCATCTGCGCTATCCGGTCGAGGGCCAGCCAGGCCGGTTCCTGGTGGTGGCGACCACGCGCCCCGAAACCATGTTGGGCGACACGGCGGTGGCCGTGAATGCCGAGGACGCACGCTATCAGGACCTCATCGGCAAGAACGTGCTCCTGCCGCTCTGCGACCGGCCGATCCCGGTCGTGGCCGACGAACATGCCGATCCTGAAACGGGTTCGGGTGCTGTGAAGATCACTCCGGCCCACGACTTCAACGATTTTGAAGTCGGCAAGCGGCACAGCCTGCCGATGATCAACATCTTCGACCGCGACGCTAAGCTCAATGAGAACGTGCCCGCGAAATATCGCGGTCTCGATCGTTTCAAGGCGCGCGAGCTGGTGCTGGAAGATCTCACCGCCCTCGACCTCGTCGAGAAGATCGACGACCACGTCCTGCAGCTGCCCTATGGCGACCGCTCCGGCGTCGTCATCGAACCCTGGCTCACCGACCAATGGTATTGCGACGCGCACAAGCTGGCGCAGCCGGCGATCAAGGCGGTGGAGGAGGGCAGGACCGTCTTCGTGCCCAAGCAGTGGGAAAACACCTATTTCGACTGGATGCGCAACATCCAGCCCTGGTGCATTTCGCGCCAGCTCTGGTGGGGTCATCAGATCCCGGCCTGGTTCGGACCCGATGGCGAGATCTTCGTCGCCTATGACGAAGGCGAAGCCAAGGCCGCGGCACATAAGCATTACGGCAAGGATGTCGACCTCGCGCGCGATCCCGACGTGCTTGACACCTGGTTCTCCTCGGCCCTGTGGCCGTTCTCGACGCTTGGCTGGCCGGAACAGACGCCGGAACTGCTGCGCTATTATCCGGGCGACGTGCTGGTCACCGGCTTCGACATCATCTTCTTCTGGGTTGCCCGCATGATGATGATGGGTATCCACTTCATGGGCGATGTGCCGTTCAAGACGGTCTACATCCACGCGCTCGTGCGCGACGAGCATGGTCAGAAGATGTCGAAGTCGAAGGGCAACGTCATCGATCCCCTGGACCTCATCGACAAGTATGGCTGCGATGCTTTGCGCTTCACCCTGACCGCGCTGGCGGCGCAGGGCCGTGACATCAAGATGTCGGAGCAGCGCGTCGAGGGCTATCGCAACTTCGCGACCAAGCTGTGGAATGCCACCCGCTTCTGTCTCATGAACGAATGCAAGGCTGATCCCAATTTCGATCCGGCCAAGGTGACCGCCGCCGTCAATCGCTGGATGATCGGGCGCTTGGCCGCCTGTGCGCAAGGTGTCGACCACGCGATGGCGCAGTTCCGCTACAATGATGCGGCGGGCGCCCTCTATCGCTGCATCTGGAACGAATTCTGCGATTGGTATGTCGAATTCACCAAGCCGATCATCCAGGGTGACGATGAAACGCTGAAGGCCGAGACGCGCGCCTGCACCGCCTGGGTGCTGGGACAATTGCTGCACCTGCTGCATCCCTTCATGCCCTTCATCACCGAGGAATTGTGGCCCCAGCTCGGCGAAGGCAACACCCGGAAACTGATCGGCGAACCGTGGCCCGATTTCTCGAAACTGCCGGTCGATCATGAGGCCGGCGCCGATTTCGACTGGGTCATCCGCCTGGTCTCGGAGATCCGCACGCTGCGTGCCGAGATGAACGTGCCGCCCGGCGCCCAGGTGCCGATCCAGTTGCGCGACGCCAATGCCCGGACGCAAACCCGCCTCTCTGCCTATGGCGACCTCATCCGGCGCCTGGCGCGCATCGACCGGATTGATTTTGTGACCGGCGACGGCCCCAAGGGGGCGGCGCAGATCGTGCTCGACGAAGCCACCATCCTGCTGCCGCTGGCCGGCGTCATCGACGTCGACAAGGAACGGGCGCGCCTCAAAAAGGACCTCGACAAGGCCGCGGCCGACGCCGACAAGATCGCCCGCAAGCTCGGTAACGAACAGTTCGTCGCCAAGGCGGACCCCGACGTGGTGGCCGAACAGCGCGAAAAGCTGGCGGAAATCCAGCAGACCCGGGACAAACTGGCCCAGGCCATGGAGCGCCTCGCGGCGATCTGACGCCACGATCTGACGGCGACGATCCGGGGGGGGCTTGCGAGGGCCGGGCGACCCGCCATAATGGCGGCATGCGCCCGTCTTGCCTCGCCCTGGGCCTTGCGGCCCTCGCCATCTCCTTGCCGGGTGTTCCGGCGGTGTGTCACGCTGCGCCGATTTCCCATGCCGGCCTGGTCTTTTCCGACGAGCTCGGCGGTTTCAACCTGGTTTCGGTGAGCGGCAGCGGTACCCTCGACGATCCTTTCGTGGTGGTCGAGGAAGTGACCGGCGACCGTGCCATCGCGCTCACCATCCGCAATTTCGGGCGCGATTTCGGCAACCGCATCGGCTCGCAGCACGTCTCGGCCTTCGCCATGAAGAAGATCGTCATCAACAAGAGCGGCCGAGACTGGCGGAATTATCAGATGGAGCTGCGCGAAGTCACCACCCGTCATTCGCCCTACAGCGACGGGCTCAGCTTCGGGCAGAACTCCTTCATCGGCACCAGCTACACGCGCAGCAATTTCACCGACCTGCAGCGCTTCGACGAGCCCGAGGATACGCTGGGCTTCAGCGGCAGCACGGTGGCACCCGGTGAAACAGCGGAATTCAGTTTCATCATCAGCGACATGTCGCCGGTATCCGTGTTCTACCTCATGCAATTGCCGCTGCAGCCGCTCTCGCGCGACCTGCCGCCATCGGACGCCGAATGGGCGCTGAACGAACCATGACCGAGATTCCAACGACCTGCCTCGACACCTTGCAGGATCAGCGCCTGGTTCGGCTGCTCACCTATTGGCAGGAAAGGCGCGGGCAAGCCGTGATGCCGCAACCCTCGGTCGTCGATCCCGGCGATTTCAAGTTCATCCTCGGCTATGTGACGCTGGTCGATGTCGAGCCGAAACCCCGCCGCTATCTCTTCCGCCTCGACGGCTCGATCCTGGCCTCGCTCTCCGGCATGGATTACACGGGCAAATATCTCGACCAGCTCGGCATGCAGGAATATTGCGACTTTGTGGCAGCCACCTACGACATGGTGGTGGATGGCGTTGCCCCCTATGCCTATCGCAAGCGTGGCGCCTTCGACAAACAGAGTTTCTCCGAGGAAACCCTGATCCTGCCCTTGGGGACGGACCGGATTGTGCAGCGACTGATGGTGGCCGTCATTCCCGGCGGGCGCCCGGGGGCCGACAACAAGATGCTGATCTGACAGGTGCCTCCCGGAACCATTCCGATGCTGGCCCATGCAGAAAAACCTGTGGTCCAACGCCCCACGCGCCACTATCGTGGCGACGAATCCAGCCCTGTAGCCAGCCTGCTGACGAGGATCCCATGACCGGCGCCCGCTTCGACAAGTCGAAACTGCCCAGCCGCTATGTCTCGGTCGGTCCCCAATCCGCGCCGCACCGCTCTTATTATTACGCCATGGGCATGACCGAGAAGGAGATCGGCCAGCCCTTCGTCGGCGTGGCGACGACCTGGAACGAAGCCGCACCCTGCAACATCACCCTCATGCGCCAGGCGCAGGCGGTGAAGAAGGGCGTCAAGGCCAATGGCGGCACGCCGCGCGAATTCTGCACCATCACCGTCACTGACGGCATCGCCATGGGCCATGCCGGCATGAAATCGTCCCTGGTCAGCCGCGAGGTGATCGCGGATTCGGTCGAGCTCACCATGCGCGGTCATTGCTACGACGCCATCGTCGGCCTTGCCGGCTGCGACAAGTCGCTGCCCGGCCTGATGATGGCGATGGTGCGCCTCAACGTGCCCTCCGTCTTCATGTATGGCGGCTCGATCCTGCCCGGTCGCTACAAGGGCAAGGATATCAGCGTCCAGGACGTGTTCGAGGCGGTCGGCAAGCATTCCGCCGGCACCATGTCGGACGAAGATCTCCACGACATCGAATGCGTGGCCTGTCCCTCGGCCGGCTCCTGCGGCGGCCAGTTCACCGCCAACACCATGGCCTGCGTCTCTGAGGCGATCGGCCTCGCCATTCCGGGCTCCGCGGGCGCGCCGGCGCCCTATGAAAGCCGCGACGCCTATGCCGAGGCTTCCGGCCAGCAGGTGATGGAACTCATCGCCAACAACATCCGGCCGCGCGATATCGTGACCCGCAAGTCGCTCGAAAACGCGGCGCGCGTGGTGGCGGCGTCCGGCGGCTCGACCAATGCCGGCCTCCATCTCCCGGCCATCGCCCATGAAGCCGGCATCGAGTTCGACCTCCACGATGTCTGCAAGATCTTCCGCGAGACGCCCTACATCGCCGACCTCAAGCCCGGCGGGCGTTATCTCGCCAAGGACATGTTCGATGTGGGCGGCGTGCCGATCCTGCTGAAGGCGCTGCTCGACGGCGGCTTCCTGCACGGTGATTGCCTCACGGTGACCGGCAGGACCATGGCCGAGAATCTCGCCAGCTACAGACTGCCGACCGATCAGGACGTGATCCGCCCGGTGAGCAACCCGCTCTCGACGACCGGCGGTGTCGTCGGCCTGCGCGGCAATCTCGCCCCCGACGGCGCCATCGTGAAGATCGCCGGCATGAAGAACCTCGTCTTCACCGGACCTGCCCGCTGCTTCGATTGCGAGGAGGATGCGTTCAGGGCCGTCGACCAGCGCAGCTACAAGGAAGGCGAGGTGCTGGTGATCCGCTATGAAGGCCCGCGCGGCGGCCCCGGCATGCGCGAGATGCTCTCGACCACGGCGGCACTTTATGGCCAGGGCATGGGCGACAAGGTGGCGCTCATCACCGACGGCCGCTTCTCCGGCGCCACCCGCGGCTTCTGCATCGGCCATGTCGGTCCGGAAGCAGCGGCCGGTGGACCCATCGGCCTGCTGCGCGACGGCGACATGATCACCATTAATGCCGAAACCGGCGATATCTCGGTGGCGCTCTCCGACGCCGAGCTGACTGAACGCCGGAAGAGCTGGCAGCCGCGCCGGACCGACTATCAATCCGGTGCCCTTTGGCGCTATGCCCAGACGGTCGGCACGGCCGAGAAGGGTGCCGTCACCCATCCGGGCGGCGCTGCCGAAACCCATTGCTTTGCTGACATTTGAAGGAAAACACCCATGTCACTCACTTTCTATTTCGGTTCCGGCTCGCCCTATGCCTGGAAGGTCTGGCTGGCGCTTGAGCACAAGGGCATTCCCTTTGTGGCGAAGCGCCTGAGCTTCGACAATAACGACACCAAGACGCCGGAATTCCTGGCCATCAACCCGCGCGGCCGGGTGCCCGCCATTCTCGACGGCGATTTTCCCCTCTGGGAATCCTCGGCCATCATCGAATATATCGAGGAACGCTATCCGGAAAAGCCGCTGCTGCCCAAGGATGTGAAGGCGCGCGCCAGCGTGCGCCGCATGGTCAACGAGGCCGACAATTATCTGCAGGCGGCGAGCAGCGAGCTGATGGAGCAGGCGGTCTATCTCACCGCCGCCGAACGCACCGCCGAGCGGACGGCCAATGCCAAGAAGATGATGATGGAAGAACTCGACCGGCTCGAGAAATGCCTCAAGGGCGATTTCCTGGCCGGCGATCTTGGCCTGGCCGATTTTGCCGCCTATCCCTATGTGCGCCTCGCGCAACGCGCCGATGAACGCTCGCCGGGTCTCGGCACGGAGCGGGCCGATATGCCGGCGAAGATCACCGCCTGGATGAGCCGCATCGAAGCCTTGCCCTATTTCGCGCGGACGATTCCGCCGCATTGGAAAGCCTGATTTCCTGTCACACGGAGTGCTCTGATGCGTTTCATCGGTTTTGCCATCATCGGCCTGCTGGCCCTGGTGTTGATCTGGGCCTTCACGGGCATCAACAAGATTCCGACCCAGGAAGAAGGGGCCAAGGCGACCTGGGCGCAGGTGCTGAACCAGTATCAGCGCCGCGCTGACCTGGTGCCCAATCTGGTGGCAACCGTGAAGGGCGCCGCCGACTTCGAGAAGTCGACGCTCGAGGCGGTGGTGGCGGCGCGCGCCAAGGTCGGCACGATGCAGATGCCGGCCGACCTCCTCACCAATCCGGACGCGATGCGCGCCTTCGAAGCCAATCAGGGCGCGCTCACCTCGGCGCTCTCGCGGTTGATGGTCGTGGCCGAGAAATACCCGGACCTCAAGGCGACGGCGGGGTTCCAGACCCTGCAGTCGCAGCTCGAAGGCACCGAGAACCGCATCACGGTCGCACGCAAGGATTATATCGACGCCGTGCGCATCTATAACACCGAGCTGAAGACCTTCCCCGGCGTGCTGTGGAAGACCTTCCTCTACAGCGACCGCGAGCCGATGCAGCAGCTCCAGGTCGAACCGGCCAAGCAGGACGTGCCGACGGTCGATTTCGGGACGAGCGGCAATTAGACAACCCCCAGCACCAATGTCGATCGCGCTCAAATCCCTGCGGCTGGCGGCGCTATTTTTCCTGCTGTACCTGCCGGTCGCCAGCGCGGATCCCGTCGTCCCGCCGCTCACCGGCCGCGTCGTCGATCTCGCTGATGTGCTGACCAGTGCCGCCGAGCGCGACCTCACGACCGAATTGGCCAAGGTCGAGCAGAAGACCGGGACCCAGATCGTCGTCGCGATCCTGCCCGACCTTGGCCGCTATCCGATCGAGGCCTGGGGCCTGGCACTCGGCCGCACCTGGCAGATCGGCCGGGCCGGCAAGGATGACGGGATCGTCATCGTGCTGGCGCCCAAGGACCGCGAGATCCGCATCGAGGTTGGCTACGGCCTCGAGGGTGACATTCCAGATGCCAAGGCCAATCAGATCATCCAACACATCCTGGTCCCGGCATTCCGGAAGGGGCGCTATGCCACCGGCTTGGAAGAAGCGATCGGCGCGCTTGAGAAGCTGATCGTCAATCCAGAAGCGCAGGTGACGGAAGACAACCCATATCTCGGTGTGTATGTGGTGCTCTTGCTCTGCGCTGGTATAGCCGTCGTCTTGTGGATGGCATTTTGGGCCTATCCAAAGGGCGATGACAGGTCCCCATCGCGTAACGACACGAATGAGTCGGTGCCACCCGAAAGGGATGTGTCGACGGCATCTGAATCGGATGATGGCGACAGCTTCTGGCGCAGCTCATCACGCCGCTCTTCATGGAGTTCCAGCAGCTCATCCTCTTCGAGAAGTAGCCGTTCATCCTTCAGCGGTCGCGGCGGTTCCTTCGGCGGCGGGGGCGCCAGCGGCAAATGGTGAGAATCCACCTGCGCCCCTTTCTCATTCTTCTGGCGGCCCTCGTCATGGTCATGGGCGGCCTGGCGCGTGCCGAGGATCCGCCGCTGCCGGCCCTGACCGGCCGCGTCATCGACCGGGCGAACATTCTCTCAGACGCGACCGAAGCATCCCTGGCCGCGCGCATCGAGGCGCATGAGACGGCGAGTACCAA
The DNA here is from genome assembly GCF_945906275.1 of Dongia mobilis. Lineage (GTDB taxonomy): Bacteria > Pseudomonadota > Alphaproteobacteria > Dongiales > Dongiaceae > Dongia > Dongia mobilis_A. The sequence goes on along the minus strand of NZ_CAMDRA010000102.1, from coordinate 601 downwards.
CCAGATCGTGATCGTGACCTTGCCGGACCTCATGGGCCGGCCGATTGAGGATTGGGGCCTGATGCTGGGCCGCAGCTGGGGCATCGGTCAGCAGGGCAAGAATAACGGCATCGTCTTCCTGATCGCCCCCAATGACCGCGAATTGCGCATTGAGGTCGGCTACGGCCTGGAAGGTGATCTCACCGATGCGACCGCCAATGACATCATCCAGTCCGACGTCATCCCTTTGTTCAAGCGGGGCGACATGTAAGGTGGGGTCCGGGCCGGCCTTGAGGCGATCCTCGCCGTCTTGAGCGGTGCCGAACGGGTGCCGACACAGGTGGCCGCATCGAGCGACGCGATCGATTGGCAGAACATGGCTGAGAATCTGATGCCTTTCGCGGCAATCGGTTGCTTCTTTGCGATCTCCTTCCTGTTGAGCCTGCGCCGCCGTTGGGACAAGAAGCATCGGCGCTACGTCTGGTATGTCGCGGCCAGCACCATTTCCGGCTCGCGTTCGGGTTCGTTTGGCTCAAGCAGTAGCCGCTCTTCCGGCGGTGGTTTCTCCGGCGGTGGCGGCTCGTTCGGTGGTGGCGGCGCCAGTGGGAAATGGTAGGGCGGG
>NZ_CAMDRA010000101.1 GCF_945906275.1 Dongia mobilis | reverse complement strand
GACTTTACGTATCTGGTACTGGAAGGTCATACCTATGTGATGACCTTCTGGGATTCCTCGGCCAGCATCAGCGTCATTCTCAACCTACTCATCAATTCCGTGGCGACGAAGCTCGGGCGCAAGGCTGAAGATAACTTCCGTGAGATGGTCGAATATGGCCACTATTTCGAGGAGTTCGAAAAAGTGCGTGATACATTGACTCGCGGGCGCGTTAAGAAAAAGTTGGACAAGAAATGAACTCGGGACGACGTAGTTCCCAGGCATTCTAACAAGGTCCTAACACGCTTACTTCCCGGCCCGGGATTTCGCGGCGGCTTCCGGCAAAGCGGTGTCGAGATAGGTGTCGCAGATGCCCATCAGCTGGTCGAGATGCTCGGTGAAGAAGTGCGAGGCGCCCGGCACGATCTGGTAATCGATCTTGATGCCGCGCTGGTGGGTGAGCTTGGTCACCAGTTTCTGCACCGATTCCTGCGGCACGACATTGTCCTGGTCGCCCTGCACCACCAGGCCTGAGGAGGGGCAGGGGGCGAGGAAGCTGAAATCATAGATGTTGGCCGGGGGCGCCACCGAGATGAAGCCGGAGATTTCCGGGCGCCGCATCAGGAGCTGCATGCCGATCCAGGCGCCGAACGAAAAGCCGGCGATCCAGCATTGTGGCGCGTTGGGGTTCCAGGTCTGCAGCCAGTCGAGCGCCGCTGCGGCATCCGACAGCTCCCCTTCGCCCCGGTCGAACTTGCCCTGGGAGCGGCCAACGCCGCGGAAGTTAAATCGTAGGACCGAAAACCCACGCTGCTGAAAGCATTGGTACAGGCTGTAGACGACCTTGTTGTTCATCGTGCCGCTATGCTGGGGATGCGGATGCAGCATGAGTGCTATGGGCGAATTGGGGGAGGTCGCCTGCTGGTAACGGCCTTCAAGCCGGCCTTCCGGCCCGTTCATGATGATTTCAGGCATGTCTCGTCCAATTAGCTGATATAAATCAGCAGGTTACAGATCAAGGCCAGCGCAACGCCAGGCCCGGACCCAGACGCCCTTTGGTCACCGATCTTACTCATAGTTGACTTAAGTCAATGGTAATCAATCGGCTAGGGGCTTAGGCAGTGACGATCAATACTTGATCATCTTACTCAGGTACATTATATCATCGGCGAACCAGTGATAGCGCCGTCAGGCCGACCCTATAGTTGACTGTCAGAATCAGCTATTGGGGCCGGAACCCGCGGCGCGCTAATAAACACGATGGCGATCATGTTTTTCAAGAACATTGCGGAAGATCTTGATGCAATGATGGCGCGGGACCCCGCTGCGCGGTCCCGGCTGATGGTCGCCTTGACCTATCCCTGCTTCCACGCGGTCCAGCTGCATCGCCTAGCCCGGCCGGTTTATCTGGCCGGTTTCCCCACCTTGGCGCGGATGATCTCGCAGTTTTCCCGCTTCATCACGGGGATCGAGATCCATCCCGGCGCCCAGATCGGCAAGCGCCTGTTCATCGACCATGGCATGGGTGTCGTGATCGGCGAGACGGCGGTGATCGGCGACGACGTGACACTTTACCATGACGTGACCCTGGGCGGCATCGCGCCGGCCATCAATTCGGCCCAGCAGGTCAGTGTGAAGCGCCACCCGACCCTGGAAGACGGCGTCATCATCGGCGCCGGCGCCCAGGTGCTGGGCGACATCACCGTCGGCAAGGGTGCGCGCGTCGGCGGCAATGCCGTGGTGATCAAGAGTGTCCCTGAAAACAGTGTCGCGGTCGGCGTCCCGGCGCGGATCGTGATGCCCAAGGAATGCGGCAGCGAGTTCGCCGCCTACGGCATCCCGACCCAGGATCTGCCCGATCCGGTCGCCCGCGCGATCGAGGGATTGCTGGAACAGATGACGCGCATGCAGGGCCGTATCACGGCGCTGGAGAGTGAGCTGGATGGATTTGCCGCGGGCACGGCCGGCAAGGCAGCCGATGGCAATGGTCATGAACAACCCGGCGCGGAAGCGCGCCGTTTCGGACGGAATTGAGAGCCGGGCAGTCATTGCGCGCTGCCGGGCAAGCTTTAGGAGAAGTGTCATGAGATTGAGCACCAAGGGCCGCTACGCCGTGATGGCGCTCGTTGATCTGGCGACCAACAGCCAGGGGCGGCCGGTATCGCTGGCCGATATTTCCGGGCGTCAGGAAATTTCGCTGTCTTATCTCGAGCAGCTGTTCGCCAAGCTGCGCCGGGCCGGACTGGTGAAATCCGTGCGTGGTCCGGGCGGCGGTTATCTGCTGGCCCGCACCGCCGACGATACGCGCATCGCCGACGCCATCCTGGCGGTCGACGAGCCGATCCGCGCCACACGCTGCAAGCCGAACACGGCGACCGGCTGCCATGCCGACAAGTCGCGCTGCCTTACCCATGATCTGTGGGAAGAGCTGTCGCGCCAGATCCATTTGTTCCTGAGCTCGGTCTCGCTGGCCGACGTCGTGGAACGCCGCATCCTCGGCATTGCCCACAAGGTCGATGGCGCCACCGCCGGCAATGGCGCGTCGCATCCCAACGACGCGGCAGCCGCTGCCGAGTAAGCCAGGGAAGAGGGAACAGGCCAGGATATGAACCGTGGAATCTACATGGACTGGAATGCAACCGCCCCGCTGCGCCCCTCGGCGCTGGCGGCGATGTCGGCTGCGTTGCAGGAAGTGGGGAACCCGTCCTCGGTTCATGCCTTCGGCCGCCGCGCCCGCGCCTGGGTCGATCACGCCCGTGAGGCGGTGACCGCGTTGGTCGGTGCCAAGGCGCCGCTGGTGACCTTCACCTCCGGCGGCACCGAGGCCAACAATCTTGCCCTCAACACGCGCTTCAACCGGCCGCTGATCGTCTCTGCCATCGAACATGAATCGGTGCTGCGCCCGGCCCGTCTCGCCGGCGCGCAAATCGCCCGGGTGGGTCGCAACGGCGAAATCGACGTGGCGCATCTCAGCCATCTCCTCGACAAGGCAGCTGCGCCGGCCTTCGTCTCGGTGATGCTCGCCAACAACGAAACAGGCGTCATCCAGCCGGTGGCGGAGATCGCGCAGATCGCCAAATCGAAGGGCGCCGTCGTGCATTGCGACGCGACCCAGGCCATCGGCCGCTTGGCCGTCGACATCAACGAGCTTGGCGTCGATTATCTCACGCTGTCCGCCCACAAGATCGGTGGCCCGCAGGGCATCGGCGCGCTGATCCTCGGCGGCGAATTGCCGGTCGAACCCCTGGTGCAGGGTGGTGGCCAGGAACGCAACCGCCGCGGCGGGACCGAGAATGTGGCCGCCATCGCCGGCTTCGGCGCCGCGGCCCAGGAAGCGGCGACCCTTGCCGACACGGACCGGATCGCGGCGCTGCGCGACCTGCTGGAAGAAAAGCTGATCGGCTTCGGCCTGCCGCTCACCATCTTCGGCCGCTCCGCCGCGCGCCTTGCCAACACGACCTGCTTTGCCAGCGGCACCAAGACCGCGGAGACGCTGGTGATGGCGCTCGATCTCGCCGGTATCGCAATCTCGGCCGGTTCCGCCTGCTCGTCCGGCAAGGTGCGACCCAGCCATGTCATCTCGGCCATGGGTTTCGACGCGGCGACCGCCGGTTCCGCCATTCGCGTCAGCCTGGGCTGGCAGAATAGCCAGGCCGACATAGATCAGTTCATCGCCGCCTGGAGCCGCGTGCAGCGCGCCGGGCTGGCGCGCAGCGATGCTGCCGACGCGCGTATTTCGGCAGCATAAGAGAAGAAGGGTCACGACAGAATCATGAACATCGCCAACCAGAATCAGAAGACGGCAACCAAGGACGCGCTCCCGGGCGCTAATGTCCCGAAGCTGCCGATCTATCTCGACTATCAGGCGACGACGCCGTGCGATCCGCGCGTGGTCGAGGTGATGCTGCCTTACTTCACCGAGAAATTCGGCAACCCGCATTCGCGCAACCACCAATATGGCTGGGACGCCGAGGCCGGTGTCGAGAAGGCGCGCGCCCAGGTCGCCTCCATCATAAAGGCCGACGAGAAGGAAATCATCTTCACCTCGGGCGCCACGGAATCGAACAATCTGGCGATCAAGGGTGTGGCGCATTTCTACAAGGACCGGAAGAACCACATCATCACCACGGTGACCGAGCATAAATGCGTGCTTGATTCCTGCCGCCATCTGGAGCTGGAAGGATTCGAGGTCAGCTATCTGCCGGTGCAGCAGAACGGCCTCATCGATATCGAGGTCTTGCGCAAGGCGATCACGCCGAAGACCGCCATCGTCTCGATCATGGCGGTCAACAATGAGATCGGCGTCATCCAGCCCCTGGCCGAGATCGGCAATATCTGTCGCGCGGCCGGCGTGTTCTTCCACACCGACGCGGCACAGGCCGTCGGCAAGATTCCGATCGACGTCGATGCCATGAACATCGATCTGCTCTCGATCTCGGGCCACAAGATCTACGGTCCCAAGGGCATTGGTGCCCTCTATGTCCGCCGCAAGCCGCGCGTGCGGCTGGAAGCGCTCATCCATGGCGGTGGCCAGGAGCGCGGCTTCCGCTCCGGCACGCTGCCGACCCCGCTCTGCGTCGGTCTCGGCGAAGCCTGCGCCATTGCCGAGAAGGAAATGGGCGCCGAGGCCGAGCGCCTGAAGAAGCTCTCCAAGCGCTTCTATGACGGCATCACCGCGAAGCTTTCGGAAGTCTATCTCAACGGCGATGCCGAGCACCGCATTCCCGGCAACCTCAATCTCTCCTTCGCCCATGTCGAAGGCGAGGGCCTGATGATGGGGATCAAGGATCTGTGCGTCTCGTCGGGGTCGGCCTGCACCTCGGCCTCGCTGGAGCCGTCTTACGTGCTCCGCGCGCTGGGCGTCGAAGTGGAAATGGCGCACACGTCGCTCCGCATCGGCATCGGCCGCTTCACGACCGAGCAGGAAGTGGATTACGCCGTCGAGCACCTGGTTCAGGCGGTGCTGCGCCTGCGCGAAATGAGCCCGCTCTGGGAAATGGCCCAGGCCGGCATTGATATCAAGTCGATCCAATGGGCCGAGCACTAAGTCGCCGTATCAAGTTGCCTGGGCATTGGAAAGTAAGAGTACGGGAGTAGGTCATGTACAGCGATAAAGTCGTCGATCATTACGAGAACCCCCGCAATGTCGGTGGTTTCGGCAAGGAAGAAGCTGGTGTCGGTACCGGCCTCGTTGGCGCGCCCGCTTGCGGCGACGTCATGAAGCTGCAGATCAAGGTGGGTGCTGACGGCCGCATCGAAGACGCGCGCTTCAAGACCTTCGGCTGCGGTTCGGCCATTGCCTCCTCGTCGCTGGCGACCGAATGGGTCAAGGGCAAGACACTCGACGAAGCCGAGACCATCAAGAACACCGAGATCGCGCAGCATCTGTCGCTGCCGCCGGTGAAGATCCATTGCTCGGTCCTGGCCGAAGATGCGATCAAGGCGGCGATCAAGGATTACCGCGAGAAGGCGGGTTCGGCTGACAAGGCGGCGGAATGAGCGAGATGAACACACATGCGGAAGTTGCGGCACCGGCCGCAACCTCTGCCGCGCCGGCCAAGCCGGCACGGCGGCCGAAGCCGGCCGCCATTACCGTGACGCCGGCGGCGGTCGCGCGCGTGCGCGAGTTGCTGGAGAAGCGCGGCAAGCCATCGGCCGGCATCCGCATCGGTATTCGCTCGAAGGGCTGCTCCGGCCTTTCCTACACGATCGAATATGCCGATGAACCGGGTGTCGGTGATGAATCGGTTGTGCTGGATGGCGTCACCATCCTCATCGACCCGAAGGCGTCGCTGTTCATCTTCGGGACGGAAATGGATTTCGTGGAAGAAAAGCTGCAATCCGGCTTCGTGTTCCGCAATCCCAACGAGAAGGGGCGCTGCGGTTGCGGCGAATCCTTCCACGTCTGAGTGGGTGCGATGGCTGTGGTTGAAAAAATGGACGGCACGGGATCGGGTGCCGGGGGTGTCGGTGCGGGCTTCGTCCCATGCTGGTCGTGCAAGGGTCCGGTAGCGAGCCGGGCGCTGTTCTGCCACACCTGCGGCGCCGTCCAGGCGCCAGGTTCCACCGATCATTTCACGCGTTTGGGCATGGCCCCCGGCTTCGATCTCGACGATGAGAAGCTGGAGAAGCAGTATCTCGGTTTCCAGCGCGTGCTGCACCCGGACCGCTTTGCCGGCAAGCCCGCCAAGGAACGCGTCATCGCGGAGAGCCAGTCCGTGGCGCTCAACGAAGCCTATGAGACGCTGAATGATCCGCTCAAGCGCGCCACCTATCTGTTGCGCCTCAAGGGCGTCAATTCCGAAGTGGCCGAGGACAAGACGGTCAACGATCCCGCCTTGCTGATGGAAGCGCTGGAGAAGCGCGAGGCGCTCGCCGAGGCCGAGAGCGCCGATGCCATCGAGGAGCTGATGATCAGTGCAGGTGCCACTGCGATCCAGCTGCTGAGCAACCTCTCGCGGGCCTTTGCCGCCGATGATCTCGCCGCTGCCAACCGGTCCGTGCTGCGCCTCAAATATCTGCGCAAATTCCTGGAAGAAGCGCGCCTCCGACGCGCCGCCCTGGAGTCCTAAAGGGTGATGTCCTGATGCTGCTGCAAATTCATGAGCCGGGGGAGACACCGGCACCCCACGAGCTGGAGCGCAGCCAGGCGATCGGCATCGATCTCGGCACCACGAATTCGGTTGTCGCCATGGTGTCCGGCGATCATCCGGAAGTGCTGCGCGACGCATCGGGCGATGGGCTGGTGCCCTCCGTTGTTGCCTATGTCTATGACGAGCCGATCGTCGGCAAGCCGGCGCAGGCGGAGCTTGCCCAGCATCCGGACCTGGTCGTCTCCTCGGTAAAGCGCCTGATGGGCCGCGGCGCCGAGGATTTGAAGAAGCTCGCCGGCGCGCTGCCTTACGAACTGGCCCCGGCCGACGGTGAAAAGACCGGCGGCATGGTGCGCCTCAAGGTCGGCGACCAGATCCTCTCGCCGGTCGAAATCTCAGCTGACATCCTGAAGGCGCTCAAATTGCGCGCCGAGATCAGCCTTGGCCACAAGGTCGAAAAGGCGGTCATCACGGTGCCCGCTTATTTCGACGATGCCGCGCGCACCGCGACCAAGGACGCGGCACGCCTCGCCGGGCTCGAGGTGCTGCGCCTGGTCAACGAGCCGACTGCGGCGGCACTTGCCTACGGTCTCGACAATGCGGCCGAAGGCATCTACGCGGTTTACGATCTGGGCGGCGGCACCTTCGACATCTCGCTCCTCAAACTGCAGAAGGGCGTGTTCCAGGTCCTGGCGACCGGTGGCGATGCGCAATTGGGCGGCGATGATTTTGATCATGCGCTCGCCGAATGGGTCATGCGCCGCACCGGCATCACCGGCTTGACCTCGGGAGAAGCCAAGATCCTGCTGCAGGCGGCCCGCGCTGCCAAGGAACGCCTGACCACGGCGTCCGGGGCCGAGCTGAAGGCGACGGTGGCGGGCCATGATGTGCGCCAGTCGATCGACCGCGGCACGTTCGAGATCCTGATCGAACCCTTGCTGGGCCGCACGCTCCGTGCCTGCCGCCAGGTGCTGGAAGACGCCAAGCTCAACGTCTCCGAGGTGAAGGGCGTGGTGCTGGTCGGCGGCTCGACCCGTGTGCCGCTGGTGCGCGCCTTCGTCGCCGACTTCTTCAAGCAGCAGCCATTGGCCGATATCAATCCTGATGAGGTCGTGGCGGTGGGTGCAGCGCTGCAGGCCAAGGCGTTGACGCAAGGGTCGGATACCTTGCTGCTCGATGTCATTCCCTTGTCGCTCGGCATCGAGACGATGGGCGGCATCGTCGAACGCGTGATCGAGCGCAACACACCGATCCCCGTCACCAAGGCGCAGGATTTCACCACCTATCAGGACAGCCAGACCGGCATGCTGATCCATGTCGTGCAGGGCGAACGGGAAACCGTCGATGCCTGCCGCTCATTGGGCCGCCTGGAACTCACCGGCATTCCGCCCATGGTGGCGGGGGCGGCGCGCATTCGCGTCACCTATGCCGTCGATGCCGATGGGTTGCTCACGGTCAGCGCCGAGGAGAAGACGACCGGCGTCAAGGCCGAGATCGCCGTGAAGCCCAGCTACGGCCTCAGCGACGACCAGATGGCCGACATGCTGCGCGACAGTCTGACCTATGCGCGCGAGGATATGGAGAAGCGGCTGCTGCTGGAATCAAGGGTCGAGGCGGAGCGTGTCCTGCTGGCTCTCAATGCGGCCCTCAAGGCCGACGGCACGCTGCTCGATGCAGCCGGGCGGGCTGAAATCGACCGCGTGGCGCAATTGCTCAAGGATCTGATCGCCGGCGAGGACCGGGTCCGCATTCACGCCGGCATGGAAGATCTGGACCGGGCGACCCATGATTTTGCCCAAAAACGCATGGATCGGGCCATCCAGATGGCGCTCAAGGGCCAGCGGCTTGACGAAGTTGAGGCCGGTATGGCAACTGACGGCGCGCAATAGAGATTTATCGGGGCAGATCCCAGGATGGGGCCCGTGACGGAGAATGTGACGAAATGCCGAAGATGACGTTCGTGAAGCAGGATGGGTCCCGGGTCGAGTGCGAAGCCCCGCTGGGTCTTTCGGTGCTGGAAATCGCCCACCGCAACAGCATCGATCTGGAAGGCGCCTGCGAAGGCTCGCTCGCCTGCTCGACCTGCCATGTCGTCATCGACCCGGAATGGTATGACGTGCTGGCCGAGGCCACCGAGGACGAGGAAGACATGCTCGACCTCGCTTTCGGCCTGACGCATACCTCGCGCCTCGGCTGCCAGATCAAGATGACCGAAGAACTTGACGGCCTGGTCGTCAGCCTGCCCTCGGCCACGCGCAACATGCAGGTCGACAAATAGGCTGGAGCAATCGTCATGGCGAAGAAGCTGCGCTGGACCGACGTGCATGACATCGCCATCGAACTCGAAGACCGCCATCCCGACGTCGACGTCGTCAATCTGCGCTTCACGGATCTGTGGAAATGGGTCCAGGAACTGCCCGATTTCGGCGACGACCCGCAGAAGAGCAATGAGAAGGTTCTCGAGGCCATCCAGATGGCCTGGCTCGACGAGCGCGATTAGTCATCCACCAGCGTGAGTGCCCATGAGCAATAATAGCGGCCTCACGCGGTTCCTCGCCAAACCCTGGATTGATCCCTTGTGCCTGTGGGGCATGGGCTGGCTGCTGCCGGCGGCGCGCTGCTGGGCTGCGGCTGGGCCCGGCGATGTCGATGCTTTCGCGGAGACCCTGGGCCTCAGTGCGGTGCCGGGTGCGATTGCCGGACGGGTCAGGCAGACCGCCGCACTCGGTCGCATCTCAGCCACGGCACAAGCGCGATGGATCGACGCGGCCTTTGGTGACGGGCATGATCTTGGCCAGGCGGAACGAGCCCGGCGCGAGGCTGCGCATAATTTCCTCGGCCACCGGTTCAACTATATCTGGTTCGCCCGGCGCGCGCATTTGCCGGCGGTGCAGCTCGATGTGCCGCTGCCGGCCGAGATGGGATCGCTCACCGATGGCATCGATCCCGACGCCTTCTTTGCATTGCCCGCGACGCCAACCATCGTCGAGCGCAGCCATGTCGTCCAGCATGACGATGTCAGAGAATACTGGCTGCGCTTCCCGTCGCCCGACGATGCGGCCGATACCTGCTGGGTGCATGTCTATGAAGGTCGCGCCAAAGATGGCGGGAAGCTTCCCAACCTCATCTTCGGCCATGGCTTCGCCATGGAGATGGAGATGATGCGCGGCGACATGCGCGGCTCTCGGGGCTTGGCGGCGAGCGGCTGCCGGATCCTGCTGCCGGATGCGCCCGGGCATAACCGGCGCACGGCACCCGGTCTTTATGGTGGCGAGAGCTTCATGCGCCGGCCGCCCATTTCAGGCCTCCTGCATTTCCGCCAGACGGCGCGGGAGCTTGCGGCGATCATTGGCTGGTGCCGGGAGAATGGTGGTGGTGGGGTCGGGCTCGGCGGCACCAGCCTGGGTGCCTTGACCGCCCAGGTGCTGGCTGAGCGCATGGGGACCTGGCCCGCCGCGGCGAGGCCGGACGCCTTGATGCTGATCACCACGACCGACCAGGTGAGTGCGCTCACCTTCAACTCCTCCCTGGCCGCGATCACCGGGCTCGACCGGGCGGCGAAGTTCGCCGGCTGGACCGAGCGGGAAGTGGCGGAACTCGGCCGCTTCACCGACGGCGGGGCCAATGCCCCCCTGGATCCCGCCAACATCGTGCTGCTGATCGGCACCAGGGACAATGTCACCCCCTATGATGGTGGCCGTCGAATGGCCGAAAATTGGCGGATTCCTGCGGAAAACCTGTTCGTGCGCGAGCAGGGGCATTTTTCGGCGGCGATCGGCCTCGAAGCCGATCCGGCCCCCTTTATCCGCACGATAGACCTGCTAAAGCGGCAATTTGGCCGCTAAGCGGCCCGATGTTATAAGCTCGACCCATGAACAGCCTCGGTTTCCATAAGGTACCCGCCGACACCCGCGTCGTCGTCGCCATGTCCGGCGGCGTCGACAGCTCCGTCGTGGCAGCGCTCCTCAAGGAGCAGGGCTATGACGTGGTCGGCGTGACGCTGCAGCTCTACGACCATGGCGTGGCCTTGGCTCGGAAGGGCGCCTGCTGTGCGGGGCAGGACATCTATGACGCACGGATGGTGGCCGAGCGCCTCGACTTTCCCCATTACGTGCTGGATTACGAGAGCAAGTTCTCAGACGCCGTGATGCAGGAATTCGCGGACTCCTATCTCAAAGGCGAGACGCCGATCCCCTGCGTGCGCTGCAATCAGCGGGTGAAGTTCCGCGACCTCTTGACCCAAGCGCGCGATCTCGGCGGCGATTGCCTGGCGACCGGTCACTATGTGCGCCGGGTGATGACGGAGCAGGGTGCGGAGCTCCACCGCGGCACCGACCCCACGCGCGACCAGAGCTATTTCCTGTTCGCAACGACGCAGCCACAGCTCGACTATCTGCGCTTTCCCTTGGGCGATATCCCGAAGACCGAGACGCGGGCGATCGCCGAACGTTTCGGCCTGGAGGTTGCGAACAAGCCGGACAGCCAGGACATCTGCTTCGTGCCCAACGGCAATTATGTGAGTGTTGTCGAGCGCCTGCGACCCGGCGCTGCCGAACCTGGCGAGATCGTCCATGTCGAGGGTCATGTGCTGGGTGCGCATAAGGGCATCGTCCACTACACGATCGGCCAGCGGCGTGGCATCGGCGTCAATGAGAAGGGCACCAACAACGAACCGCTTTATGTCGTGCGCCTCGACGCCGCGGCCAAGCGCGTCTATGTCGGGCCCAAGGCGGCGCTGGCGCGTGACAGCGTGACCCTGCGCGAGATGAACTGGCTGGGCCGCCCTGGCGAAAAGATGCAGGATGTCGAAATCGACGTGAAGCTGCGTTCGATGACCCAGGCGGCACCGGCACGCCTCACCATGGGCGAGAATGGTGCAGCCTCCATCCAGCTCGACGATGCGCAATTCGGCATCGCACCCGGCCAGGCGGCGGTGGTCTATCAGGGGGAGAGGCTGCTGGGCGGCGGCTGGATCGCCGCGACCGCGTCCAGCACAATGAGCGGGTCGCCGATCGAGAGCTCGTGTGCGCGGACCGTGAGTGCGGCGGAATAGGTGGCGTCAACCAGGATAAGGGGGATATCCGATGGAACTCGATGCGTTGATCGACGAAATGCGCAAGCGCGCAGCCAAGAATGTGAAGCTCGGCTACAAGGTGAAGTTCCTGGTCGATGATGATGTCATCTTCTGGGACGGCACTGAACATCCGCCAATCATCGGCTCCGACGATCTTGGCGATGCCAACACGACCATCACCATCACGCCTGAAAACCTGCAGAAACTGCTGGCCGGCAAGCTCGATCCGACCCTTGGCTACATGACCGGCAAGCTCAAGGTCGAGGGCAGCATGGGCGTCGCCCTGAAGCTCACCTCCATGTTCGGCGACTGAGCCGAATCTGCCTGCAATTTCAGGTGGTTGCGTTCTTCTTGACAGTTGGGGTAGGGCCGCTATATACGCATGCCGACCGACCGGGACGCACGTGCCCGGTTCCGGCTTCGCTTCCAGCGATGTGGCACCGTAGCTCAGCGGTAGAGCAGGGGAATCATAATCCCTTTGTCGGGGGTTCAAATCCCTCCGGTGCTACCATCACCAAAATTCTGTTAACGCCGACCTCGCGCCCCAGTCTGCTGGGCGATCGTTGAATGAGAGGGGCGCGCACCCGTTACGCCGGGCCCGTCAGGCGATCGGAGAAATAGGCGATGGCGCCGTGCAGGGTCGCAATTTTCCCATATTCCTTTTCCGGAACCTCGACATGCAGGCGTTTGCCGATGGCGATGACGAGATTGAGAAACCCGATGGAATCGATATCCAGTTCCTCCCGGAAATCGACGGCTTCATCCAATTGCGCCAGATCCGCCTCCGGCGCGATCTCGGCGATTTCCTCAAGCAGGACGGTTTTGATCTCGGCCGGTGTCATACTGCCTCTGGTTCCTGAAGGAATGAGCTCACCGCACGCAGAAAAAGTGCGCCGCGATGGCCATCGCTGACGCGATGGTCGGCTGCCAATGTGAGCTCACAGATATGGCGCACCCGAACTTCTCCATCGACGACCCACGGCCGCTCAGCGGGCGATCCGGCGCCGATGATGGCGACCTGGGGCGGATAGATGATCGGCAACACCCAGTCCACACCACGCTCGCCAAGGCTGGTCAGGGTGCAGGTTGCATCGGCCAGTTCCGAACTGCGGAAGCGGCCGGCCCGGACCCGGTTGGTAAGGTCGCGCAACTGGGCCATCAGCTGATCGAGCGATAGGTTGGCCGTGTCGTGGATGGCCGGCGCAAGCAGGCCGCCGCCGCGCAGCGCCACGGCCATGCCCAGATGGATCTGCGCCGAGGGCACAAAGCGGCCCTGCGCAAAAGCGCCGTTGAATTCCGGGAATTTCTGCAGTGCGCGCGCGATCGTCTTCAGCAGCAAGACTGCAAAGACGGCGCGGTCCGCGGGCGATCGATCGCTGTTGCGGCGTGCCAGCCAGTCGATGGCGGCCGTCACATCGACGGTATGGCCAAGATAGTAGTGGGGGATCTCGCGTTTTGCGCGGGCCATGGAAGCTGCAATGGCTGACCGCATGCCGTCGCTCGCCGGGGCGGCGGGTGGTGGAACCTGCTGCGCCGTGGCGGCCGAGCGCTGCTGCTGCCAGGCTGTCTCGACATCGACGAACTGAATGGCCCCATCGGGTCCGCTGCCCAGCAGGGTCGAGAGGTCCAACCCATGATCGGCGGCGAACTTGCGTGCTGCCGGTGACGCTGGTTTTTCAATTCCTTTCGGCAATTGCGGCAGAGAGATCGTTGCCGCTGGCGGCGTTGCAACCGGTGCTGCAGCCGGCGCGGCGATGACAGGGGAAGCCAGCGCGGCTGCGCTCTCGCCCTCGGCGCGGATCGACGCCATCGCGGTACCGACCGGCACGGTAGCCCCGATCGGCAACAGGTGCTGCTCGATGACACCTGACTCGAACACTTCGATCTCGATCGCGCCCTTCTGGGTTTCGACCACGGCGATGATATCGCCGCGACGGACGGAATCGCC
>NZ_CAMDRA010000100.1 GCF_945906275.1 Dongia mobilis | reverse complement strand
ACGTCCCAGAGGCGGAACTGCACGGCGATTTGGCCATTCGCCTGCGACGTCACATTGCCGGCCACAAGTGCCTGGGCGTTGATGAGGCGCCAATCCTGAAAGCGCGGCGCCTGCTGCAGCGACGCAGAATCCTGGATGAAGGCCTTCTTGTCGATCGGCGCAAACAGGCCAGAGCGTTCAAGATCGGCAGCGATCACAGCCGCCATGTCCCGCGCCACCTGGGCGTCGGCAGGCGCCGTGCCATAGAAATCCGGCACGGCAATTGGCATGGGCTGCACATTGCCGCGCGTAATATCGATTGTCGGTTCGGCAAAGGCCGACCCAACGCCCAGCGGTAGAACTACGAGCGACACCATCACGATGCCACGCAGAAACTGCTTCATGCCTTGCCTCATCAAATTGGACCTGACGTGCAGGTCGACCGTAAAAATAAACACAAACTATAGGTCGATCTTCTAGCCCGTTTTGGTCGTTAACGCATCTGACAAACACTTGAACGTCGCTTTGGTTCAACCGCCCTACATGATCTCCGAAGGCCGGAAGCGCAGCTTGATCGTGGGCCAGGACTTGCCTGGCGGCAATTTCAATGGGCTGGCCTGCTTCACCGCCCGCACGGCGCTCTCTGCCAGTGACCGAAAGTAAGGGTCGGCCTGGTTGTTGAGCAAGGTCACCCGGGTCACCGTGCCATCAGGCTGCATCTCGATTCGCAACTCCACCAGAATCTGATCCAGATTGGGCGCGCCAGCCGCACTGCCGATATTCCAGACCTTCTGGATCTGGTCGCGAATGCCATCCTCATCTCCGGCGGTCATCGGTACTTCGGACGCGAGATCGGTCTGCGGCCCTGTGCTTTCTTCCGGATCCGGCGCCGGCTTCTTCGCCGGCTTCTCCGGCGTCGGCTCAGCAGCCTGCTCGTTGAGAACGGTGTTCAGCAGCGTGTCGATTTCGCTGGTATCTTTCTTGATCGGCTTCTTCGGTTTTTCCTCACTCTTAGGCTTATCCTTCGGCTTGTCTTCTGGCTTCTTGTCCTTGGGCTTTTCCTCGTCCTTCGGCTTGACCTTGTCCGGAATGGCGACCGCCACCTCTTCCGCCACTGGTGGCGGCGCCGAGGCGGGCTTCGGATTGGCCTTGGCCGGTGCCGGCTTGGCTTCCTTCTTGGGCGGCTCCGCCTTCTGCGTCTGCTTGGGCTTTTCGCTGACCTTCGTGGAGACCCTGTCGACCTTTGGTGCAGCGGAAATGTCGGAGACGATCGCGGCCTCGATGCCGAGCGGCTGGGCTATGAAGTCGTCCTCAAAGAGGTGCGGCACGCCGAACCAGGCGAACAAAAACAGCGCGATATGAAAGACGACCGAGGCAATCAGGCCCTGGTTAAGCTCCGGTTCGAAGCCAAGTTTTTCGGTCAGAAAGTTCATAACGCTAGTTCGACTTCTTCTTTTCCGGCTCACCGGATGCCTTGGTGTCGGTCACGATCCCGACCTTACTGAAACCATTAGCCTGCAATTCCGCCAAAACTTGGGCAATGCCGTCCCAATTTGCCGCTGCATCGCCACGAACGTAAATGATCGTGTCCGGCTTGTTCGCCGTGATCTGCTTGAGGCGCGGCCCCACCTCCTCGATCCCGATCTGGGTCTCCTGCAGGAACACGGCGTTGTCGCTGCGCACCGTGACAACCAGCGGTTCCTCCGGGTTCGACATCGCCTCGGCGCTGGTCTTGGGCAATTCCACTTCGACACCCACGGTGAGCAATGGTGCCGTCACCATGAAGATGATGAGCAGCACCAGCATGACGTCGACCATCGGCGTCACGTTGATGTCGGCCATCGGCGCGAACTTCCGGCGCCGCGAATGCCCGCGCGACGGGTGGCCGCCACCGCCGAGCTTGACGGCCATTAGTGCTTCTCCTCGAGCTGGCGCGAGAGGATCGCGCCGAACTCGCCGGCAAAGGCTTCAAGCCGGTTGCCGTAGCGGTTGATGTCGCTGGAGAGCTTGTTATAGGCGAGCACCGCGGGAATGGCAGCAACCAGGCCCAGCGCTGTCGCAAACAAGGCCTCGGCGATACCGGGTGCCACGACAGCGAGCGTCGTGTTCTTGGAACCGGCGATGGCGGCAAAGCTGTTCATGATGCCCCAGACCGTGCCGAAGAGGCCGATGAATGGCCCAGCCGAACCGACCGAAGCCAAGTAGCCCATATAGCGTTCGATCTGATCCATCTCGCGGCCGAGAGTGATGTTCATGACGCGCTCGATGCGGTCCTGCAGATTCTCACGGAGATGCTCGGAGGCCAGCAATCCCTTGGCGGCCGACCGGCGCCATTCGCGCATGGCGGCGACGAAGATCGACGACATCGGATCCGCCGGGCGGTTCGAGATACGGTCGTAGAGCTCCTCGAGCGAGCCACCGGACCAGAAGGCTTCCTCGAACTGGCGGGCCTGTTCACGGAGACGGCGGATGCGGATGATCTTGTCGAAGATGATCGCCCAGCTCCAGATCGATGCCATGAGCAGGAAGATCATGACACCCTTGACAATCCAGTCGGCCTGCAGGAACAGCGCCCAGACCGAGAGGTCATGGGTGACGGCGCTGGGCAGGCCGGCGGCACCTTGCAGGGTGGCATCGACGCCATCGAGGACATTGCCGGTGACCGGTTCGACCGGTGTAGCGGAAGGTGCTGGTTGTTGCGGATCCATGGCTCTTCTTCACTTCTTCTTCAGGATGGAATGATGGGGTTAAGCACTGCGCGCAAATCGGCCGGCAACCGGACAGGCCGGCCGTCGCGGCCCACGCAGGCAATGGTCACATGTACCCGGCACAACTCTTGGCTCTCGCGCCGGATGGATTGATCGAGATCGATAGTGGCGGCACCCAGACCCGTGACGCTGGTGGAAACATCCAGCGCATCGTCCAGTTTCGCTGGCCGGAAATATTCTGCCGAAACACGGCGCACGGCCAGCATGATGCCGTCGCCTTCCATCATCGCCGTGTGATGGAAGCCCGCCTCACGCAGCATCTCGGTCCGCGCGCGTTCGGCAAATTTCAGATAGTTGGCATAGTAGACGATCCCGCCAGCATCCGTGTCTTCATAATAGACCCGGATGGGGTGGTGATGGGCGCGTGTCGATTCGGTTGAAATGGCGGTGAGTACCATCACAGCTCGTCCTCCCCGATCGCCGGGCCGAGCAGGTCCGCCTGCGCTGCGTGGCTCGACGGCGTGAGCCCCAGATGCTTGAACCCGTTCAAGGTCAGCATGCGGCCGCGCGGTGTCCGCTGCAGCAGGCCCTGCTGGATCAGATAGGGCTCGATCGCATCCTCGATCGTATCCCGCTGTTCGGAGAGCGCCGCCGCCATGGTCTCAACACCCACCGGGCCGCCATCATAGTTTTCTGCGATGCAGGTGAGATAGCGCCGATCCATCGCATCAAGGCCAATCTGATCGACCTCCAGCCGTGTGAGCGCCGCATCGGCCAACTTCGCATCGACCCGGCCAACCTTGGCGACCACCGCGAAATCCCGCACCCGGCGCAGGAGGCGGCCGGCCACGCGCGGTGTCCCGCGTGCGCGGCGCGCAATCTCCATGGCACCGCTATCGGCCAGATCGAGACCCAGCACGCGGGCGCCGCGGCGGACGATCAACTCAAGTTCGTCATGGGTATAGAAATTAAGCCGCAGCGGAATCCCGAAGCGTTCGCGCAAAGGGGTCGTGATCATGCCAAGGCGCGTGGTGGCGCCCACCAAGGTGAAGGGCGGCAGATCGATCCGCACCGAGCGCGCCGCTGGTCCCTCGCCGATGATGAGGTCGAGCTGGAAATCCTCCATCGCGGGATAGAGAATTTCCTCGACCGCGGGGGACAGGCGGTGAATCTCGTCGATGAAAAGCACGTCGCGCGGCTGCAGATTGGTGAGCAAGGCGGCTAGGTCCCCTGCCCGCGCGATCACCGGGCCGGAGGTCGCGCGAAAGCCGACGCCCAGCTCACGCGCCACAATCTGCGACAGGGTCGTCTTGCCAAGACCCGGCGGTCCATAGAACAGCGCATGATCGAGCGCTTCGCCCCGGGACTTCGCCGCTTCGATGAAGATGCCGAGATTTTCGCGCAGCTTCTGCTGGCCGATGAACTCCGTGAGCACCAGCGGCCGCAGGCTCTGCTCGGGATGATCTTCCGGCGCATGATCCGGCGCCACCATGCGCGTGGTCTCTATCGAGCTCATTGGCTGAGCTCCTTGAGGCCTTTGAGGATAAGGTCATTGAGCGGCGCCGCGGCACCCTCTTTCTGCATCACCTTGGCAACCGCGCCATAGGCTTCGGCGCGGCGATAGCCGAGATTGACCAAGGCAGAGACAGCATCATTCATCGGCCCGTCGGCGCCATTGACGGGTGCCGCATCCACAGTGCTACCAGCAGCCATGGCAGCACCCAGATTGATGCCCCCGGCTTTATCCTTCATTTCAGAGACGACCCGCTGCGCAAGCTTGGGGCCCACGCCATTGGCACGAGCGACCGCCGCCTTGTCCTGCGCTGCGACCGCACGCGCCAGTTCATCAGGCGCCAGAACGGACAGAATGCTCAAGGCTACCTTGGCGCCGACACCCTGTACATTGAGGAGCGCCCGGAACCAGTCGCGCTCGACCGTCTCGGCAAAACCATAGAGCGAGATCGCATCTTCACGCACATGTGTGTCGATCAGCAGGCTGGCGGCGCTGCCACGCGCCCCTAGACGCGCCAGCGTCTTGCCGCTGGCATGCACGACATAGCCGACGCCACCGACATCGATGATGGCCGCGTCGCTGGCAACGCTGTCGACGATGCCTGTCAATTTGCCGATCAACGGGCAGCCTCACGAAAGTCCTGGGCACCCCATTTGCCCAGCGTACCCATGTGATGGGCGTGGCAGATGGCGACGGCCAAGGCATCGGCGGCATCGGCGCTCTTCTGGTCGCGCGCCGCCGGCAGCAGCACACCCACCATCATCTGCACCTGGGTCTTGTCGGCGTGACCCGCCCCAACGACCGATTTCTTCACGAGATTTGCCGGATATTCCGCGACGCGCAGCTTGTAGAGCGCCGGAGTCAGCAGCACGACACCGCGCGCCAGCCCCAGCTTCAGGGTCGAACTCGGGTTCTTGTTGACGAAGGTCTCCTCGACCGCCGCCTCGTCCGGCTGATGCAGGTCGATCACCGCGCGCAAGCCGTCATGGATTTCGACGAGGCGCTCCGACAGTGGTGATTTGGCAAGCGTATTCACGACGCCCGCGGCCACGAATGAAAGCCGCGAGCCGACGGCGTCGATGACGCCCCAGCCGGTATGCTGCAGACCGGGATCCAGTCCGAGAATTCGCATGCGGCAAGCAGTCCTTACGTTGCCTATCAGGCCGTCAGCTTGGCCAGGGTTTCTTCCGACACTTCGAAATTGGCGCTGACGGTCTGGACGTCGTCATTGTCCTCCAGCGTGTCGATCAGCTTGAACAGGGATTCGGCGACATCGCCATCAACCGGGGCCGTGGTGACCGGACGCCATTGCAGGCGCGCTTCCTTGGCGTCCTTGAACTTGGCCTCGAGCGCGTCGCGCACGGTCGCAAAATCCTCCGTGGCGCAGGTGACCTCATGGGTCTCGGCATCGGATTCGACATTGTCGGCGCCGGCATCGAGTGCGGCTTCAAACATGGCATCGGCACTGGCCACCTTGGCCGGATAGCGGATGACGCCTTTGCGCTCGAACATGAAACTCACGGAATTCGTCTCGCCCAGATTACCGCCGGCCTTGGCAAAGGCGGTGCGGACTTCGGTCGCCGTCCGGTTCCGATTGTCGGTCAGGGCCTCGACGATGACGGCAACACCGCCCGGGCCATAGCCCTCATAGCGGACCTCGTCATAGGCCGTCATGTCTTCGCCACCGGCGCCGCGCTTGATGGCGCGTTCCATGGTGTCCTTGGGCATGTTGGCGTCTCGGGCGGCCAGAATGGCGGCGCGCAGGCGCGGATTGGTCGCCGGGTCGGGCGAGCCCATCTTTGCCGAGACGGTCAACTCCCGGATGATCTTGGTGAAGACCTTGGCGCGCTTCGCATCCTGCGCACCCTTCCGGTACATGATGTTCTTAAATTGGGAATGGCCAGCCATCGATCCGTTCCTGAACGCAAAACCTAGTGTGGACTATCGGCAAATCCTGACCAGATGTTGGGATCGGGCGCCATCCTTTGGGCAACGCTAGACCGCGAATATGGCAGGATTTTGACGCCTTTTAGCACAATTCACCCGCCTGCCAAGCCCGGGCGGTAGCAGGCAGCCCAGATGACCTACCTCACACCCCGATCTGCCGATTCATGCCCATTTCGCACTTTCCGCCGCAAAATTCATGACTCGTTTACGGTACCTTCCGTATAGCCTTTAACGATTGGCGCCGATTCGCGCCAAATTAAGGCAAGCGAGGTCTTGAATGTCCCGCACGATCCGGGAGCCTGGAAGTGGTAGCCAGAGCGTCGATCTGGAGGCAGAAATCCGTCGGATGGCGGAGTTTGTCACCCAGGTCGCCCGCCAGATGGGATTGGAGGGTGTGACCGGCGCGCTGACGATCGTCGGAGACGGCGAGCCGCGTGCCTGTGACAGGGTCCATGAAATGGCCCGCCAGTTCATGACCCGCGCCGAGCAGATGCAAAATGAAGTCGACCGGTTTATGGCCGTGGCTGGTAGCAAGCGCGGCTGACCGAGGCTAGCCGGCCCGCGCGCCTGCCAAGGGCACGACATTGTCGGCGATGATGTTCCCAGGCGCGCCGACGAACTTCACCCGGTCTGGTGGGAACTTTACCGCGACCAGCGTCCCCACCCCACGGGCACTTTCAATCGTCAACTGCCCGTCATGAAGCGCCACCAGCGCATTGGTGATCGGCAGGCCCAATCCGGCGCCGTCGAAATTCCGCTTTAGCCCGCCCTCGCCCTTGCCGAAGGGCAGCAGCGCCTGGGCGATCTCATCCTCGCTCATGCCATTCCCATTGTCCTGGACCGAAATGACACAGGCCCGATCCTCGTCGATTTCAGCAGCAACACGGATCCGGCCGCTTTGCGGGGCGAACTTCACTGCGTTGGATAACAGGTTCACGAGGATCTGCCGCAACTTTTCATGATCGACCAGAATGCTGAAACGATGGTCGAAAGGTTCGATGATCAGCTGGATGTTCTTGTCCGCGATCTCGTCCTGGTATAGCCGCAGGGCAATCTCAATTTCCATGATCGGATTGACGAGGACACTTTCTCGGCGAAGGGTGCCGGATTCCGCATGCGTGAACTGGATCATCCGGTTGATCAGGGTCAGCAATTCCTTGCCGCTGGCGTTGATGTCGCGCGCGAACTCATAATAAGCGGGCAGCAACGCCCCGTTGGGCTGTGCCAAAAGAAGGTCAGAAAAGCCGATAATTGAATTGAGTGGCGTCCGAAGTTCATGTGTCACATTGGCCAGGAACGTCGATTTGGCACGGCTCGCAGCCTCAGCACGCTCCTTGGCCGCACGCAGTTCCTCCGTAAACCGCTTCGTCTCGGTCACGTCATGCAACTTCACCACCAGCGCATGCAGATGCGGATCAAGCAGCAGATTGGTGATCGACATATCCATATGCGTGACATGGCCCGAGACCGCCTTTACCGGCACTTCTGCGGCCACCGTGGCGCCAGGCCTCGCCAGGATATCGCTGATGATGTCCTGGTATTCCCGCTTCTTGAGATCGGGCACGAAATCCTTGAGGGCATGGCCGATCAGAGCATCCTCTTGATAGCCGAGAACGCGCCGCGTGGATGGGGAATCATAGGTGATACGCCCTTCCGCATCGAGCAGCAGCACGATGTTCGAGCTGGCACTCACCACGGTTTCGAACCGCCGCTCAGTCCGCAGCAACTGCTCGGCCTCGCGGCGGGCGCGGCGATCAAAGCGGCGATCGCTGATGGCAGCCAGAAAACCAATGGCCAGGATGAGGATCGTGGCAACCGCCAGCGCGGCCGCCAGGATCGTCGGCGGCGTTCCCCCGACCACAGGCGGCACTTCGGTATGGATATTGCTGCTGAAGCTGACGGCTGCCATGCCGGTGTAGTGCATGCCGGCAATGGCGGCGCCCATGACCAGTGAAGCGGCCAGCTTGTGCCAGGTGCGATCGTGCTTGAGGCTCAGCCAGAAGGCAGCGGTCGCCGCAACGACGGCGATCACGATGGAGATCACGACCAGGGCCGGATCATGGCTCATGCTCGCCTGAATCAGCATTGCCGCCATGCCGGTATAGTGCATGGCAGCGACGCCAAGCCCGGTAAACAGGCCCGCCAGGAACAGGTTGTGCCAACGCAGGACACGCTGCCAGGAAACGATGGCATAGCCGATCGCTGTCGAGGCGATGGCCAGGATCAGCGAGGCTAGGGTCAGGCCGACGTGATAACGAATGTCAAATTGTGTCGTGAACGCCAACATGGCGATGAAGTGCATCGACCAGATGCCGCCCCCTAAGGTGCAACTGGCTGCCGCGAGCCACATGCCCCACGCACGGCCCCGGGCGCCGCGCAAACGTTCGGCAACATCGAGAGAAACCAGGGAACTGATGACCGCCACGAGCAGGGACAAAAGGACGATCAGTGGGTCATGGGCAGTATGAATATGGTTCACCATGTCATTCCATACGCCAATCGAAAGGCCTCCGGCCAAGTCAGCTGCTGGTCACACTATACTTGAAGCGCGACCCTAAATCTCCCGTTAACGTCTTGATAGAATGGTCAATGCTCCATGTACCCCACCTGGTGCGCCGGGTCAGGCACTGACGGTGGTGACGGCCTTGGGCATAGCCTGCGCCAGTTTTCCCCCCAGCCGCACCGGCTCAATCCGCCGGGCAAGCCCCGTTGAATCATCCGTTTCGACAAGCACGCCGCACAATGTTCCGGCTCCGTTGGCAGGGCTCAGGCGTTCGGTGGGCAGCTTTCGAGTGAATCTCAGGACCGGTACTGTCTTCTCCATGCCGATGACAGAATCATAGTCGCCGCACATCCCGGCGTCGGATTGGTACGCCGTCCCCTTCTCCAGCACCATGTGATCAGCGGTCGGAACATGGGTATGTGTTCCCACAACAAAGGAAGCACGACCATCGACAAAATGACCAAACGCCATCTTCTCGCTGGTCGCCTCGGCATGGAAATCGAACATGATCGCATCGGCATTCCCACCGAGGCGGTAGGTCTTCAGCAAGGCCTCGGCCGCCGCAAAAGGATCATCGAGGGGGTCCATGAACAGGCGACCCATGAGGTTGGCGACCAGGATCTTCTTGCCACGGGCGGTCTGGAACAGCCCGGCGCCCTTGCCTGGGGTGCCGATGGGAAAGTTCACCGGACGCAGCAGACGCGGCTCGCTGCCGATGAAGCCGACCGTCTCCTTCTGATCCCAGACATGGTTGCCCGTGGTGGCGCAGTCGACGCCATGGGAGAACAGATCGGCACAAAGCTTCTGCGTGATGCCGAACCCGCCGGCAGCATTCTCGACATTGGCGACCACGAAATCGATCGCGAGATCGCGGCGCAGCTGCGGCAGGCGTTCCACCACAACATCACGCCCGGCGCGACCAACCAGGTCTCCTAAAAACAACAAATTCATATCGTTATATTTCTTTTCTGGTGTCGAACTTGAAGACAGCGCGCTCCGTTACAATAAAATCCAGCGGCTGGTCGAAGCTACCACGCGGAACGAAGGGGACTTCCTGGGCTGCGTAGGCAACACCGACCGCGACAGCATGCGCCTCGCCCCGCAGCTTGGCCAGTGTACGGTCGTAGAAGCCGCCGCCATAGCCGAGCCGATATCCTTCCGGATCGAAAGCGAGCAACGGGACCAGAAGAATGGTCGGCACGACGTCCGGCGCACCGGCCGGCGGCGTCATGACCCGAAAGCTGCCCTGGATCATCTCATCCTCCGGGTGCCAACGGCGGAAGATCAGCGGCGCATTCCTGCCAATGACGACCGGCAGGCCAATCGGGTGTCCCTCGTGGTGATAGTGAGCCAGCGCCGGACGCACGTCGATTTCGCCTTCGAGCGGCCAATAGCCGGAAATGGCGATACCTGGTGGCATCGGCAAAGCCTCGATCAAATGGTGCTTCAACGCGTCGCCCGCATGGGGATCGGCGCGCCAGGCAATTTCGCGCACCGCGAACGCTTCTCTTCTTAAGTTTGATTTAAAATCAATTAGTTCCTGAGAGTCCATAAACTAAATTCTTGCTGGTGGTGGGGCGATCAGGCGGCAAACAGCCGCGCCAATGATCGAGATCGTCGATCACAGGCGCGGCTGTTAAGAGGTGGGCGGCGCCACCTGGGCCGTTCGCACGTATGAATCCTCCGTGGCCTGCCTAAGCAGGTGGGCACCGTGTGTCCGAGACCACGGTCTCGGCAGGGACAGCTCCCTAGAGGTTAGAATTGGCCTCAGGGATTACCCGGCTTACGAACCCTGCAGCGGTCCGCCCAGACGGTACTTAGGCTGCTTCCAGCCGCGCTGCAATAGCCTCGATCTTCACAGCCAGGCGCTCGATCGTGTCTGCCAGCGCTATCTCACGCCGCTGCACGAGATCCTCCTGCTGCCCTTTGAGCTGGGCGATCTGGCGGTTCTTCTGGTCAAGCTCGTCGGCGAGCAGCAGGCCGGTCAAGGCAAAGAGCAGGTTTTCCGCCACCGGGCCGGCATTCTTGGCGAGGCCTTCCATCCTGCGTCGGATTTCGCCGGAGAGCTCCTGGACGCGGGCTTCCTCGCCCTCTCCGCAAGCGATGTCATAGTTGCGGCCATTGAGCGCAATGGTGACGGTCGGCATGGTCTCAAGCCCCCTCTGTCACGGAATGCATGCGACCGATCACCGTATCCAGCCTGTCAGACACCAGCCGCGCCTCGGATTGCAACAATGTGTAGGTCTGTCGGAGAACTGCCAGTTCCGTCTGCAGCAGGTCACGATCCTTGTAACCGCGCGAGGAACTATCCTCGACAGCCGAATCCAATCGCGCCATGGCCGCATCGAGGCGACTTATTGCCGTATCCAATCTGGACATCCTGTCGGTCCCTGCCCCCGGTTGGCCCGTTGCCAGCATGCTCGGCCGATTCTCAAGCCCGCATCTGGATCGGTTTGATTGCCGGTTTCTTCTCGTTTACTCGACCTATCGAAGCGGCGTCAACCGAGCCGATTGGCAAGTGTGTGTTCCTGACGTCAGAAAGCAGAGACTTTCCGGCAAATACCGCAGGAATCCGTTGTTGACCTTATGCGCCCGCGCGGGCATGTTCCGGCCCGATCCGGCGGCCGGATCGGTCGGCCGCCATATTAGGATTATCGGGTAATTGCCCGTCAATTCAAGGAATGATGATGGACGCCAATTCGGCTGCTGCCGCGAAGACCACAATCCCCCACCGCGATCTGGCCAATGCCATTCGTGCCTTGTCGATGGATGCGGTCGAGGCCGCCAATTCAGGACACCCCGGTATGCCGATGGGCATGGCCGACGTGGCGACCGTCCTGTTCCAGCGTCACCTGAAGTTCAACGCTGCCCAACCGGGCTGGCCGGATCGCGATCGCTTCGTGCTCTCGGCCGGTCACGGCTCGATGCTGATGTACTCGCTGCTGCACCTCACGGGAGTGCCCGGCGTGACGCTCGACGAGTTGAAGCGCTTCCGCCAATGGGGCAGCATGACTCCGGGCCATCCTGAATTCGGCCATACACCGGGCGTCGAGACGACGACCGGCCCGCTGGGACAGGGTCTGGCCAATGCCGTCGGCATGGCGCTCGCCGAGCGCATCCTGAATGCCCGCTTCGGCAACGATCTGGTCGACCATCATACCTATGTCATCGCCGGCGACGGCTGCCTGATGGAAGGCATCAGCCATGAGGCCATCTCGCTGGCAGGGCATCTGAAGCTCAACAAGCTCATCGTGCTGTTCGACGATAACGGGATTTCGATCGACGGCGCGGTATCACTCTCCTGTTCCGACGATCAGTTGATGCGCTTCCAGGCAAGCGGTTGGGCGACCACCCGCGTTGACGGTCACGACCCGGAAGCCGTCTCGGCTGCGATCGCCGCCGCCAAGAAGTCGACCAAGCCGTCACTCATCGCCTGCAAGACGGTGATCGGTTTTGGCGCCCCGAAGAAGGGCGGGACCTCGGCCACCCACGGCTCGCCGCTCGGCAAGGAAGAAGTCGCCGGGGCGCGCGAGAAGCTGGGCTGGAGCCACGCGCCCTTCGTCATCCCGGCCGAGATCAAGTCTGCCTGGGAAGCTATCGGCCAGCGCGGCCATGACGCCCAGCAGGCCTGGACCAAGCGTCTGGATGGCGACAAGCAGAAGGGCGAGTTCGAACGCGTCATCGCCGGCGAGTTGCCGGCCAACTTCGCCGATCTGGTCGGTGACCTCAAATCCGCCATCGCCAAGGACGCACCCAAGCTTGCCACGCGCATGTCCTCGCAGATGGTGCTGGACACGCTGGTCCCCGGCCTGCCGGAACTGATCGGTGGCTCGGCCGACCTCACGGGCTCCAACAATACCAAGGCCAAGGTCGCCAAGCCGGTCACGGCGGAAAATTATGGCGGCAATTACATCTACTACGGCATTCGCGAACATGGCATGGCAGCGGCCATGAATGGCATGGCGCTGCATGGTGGCATCATTCCGTTCGGCGGCACCTTCCTGGTGTTCACCGATTACTGCCGCCCGGCCATCCGTCTGTCGGCCCTGATGAAACAGCGCGTCGTCTATGTCATGACCCATGACTCGATCGGCCTGGGTGAAGATGGGCCGACCCATCAACCGGTCGAACACCTGGCGGCACTCCGCGCCATTCCCAACCTGCTGGTGTTCCGCCCATGCGACACGATGGAAACGGCGGAGTGCTGGGCGCTGGCACTTACGACCAGGGATCGCCCCTCGATCCTGGCCCTCACCCGCCAGGCACTGCCGCATCTCCGCGCCGACGCCGCCAATGCGAACCATTGCGCCCGCGGTGGCTACGTCATCCGCCCGACGCAGAAAGAACGCAAGGTCACGCTGATTGCCACCGGATCCGAGGTCGCGATAGCGGTCGAGGCGCAGAAGTTGCTCGAAGAAAAGGGCATTGGCACCGCCGTCGTTTCGATGCCGAGCTGCGAGCTATTCGACCAGCAATCGGCTGCCTACAAAAAGGAAGTGCTCGGCACCGGTCTCAAGGTTGCCGTGGAAGCCGCCATTGGCTTCGGCTGGGAGCGCTATATCGGCACCGACGGCATTTTCATCGGCATGAAGGGCTTTGGCGCTTCGGCCCCGATCAACGATCTCTACACGCACTTTGGCATCACGCCGTCGGCCATCGTCGACGCCGTCACCGCCAAGCTCTGATATCTAAGACCAATCGGATTAGGAAAGGTTCGTCACATGGCAATTCGGGTTGCAATCAATGGATTCGGCCGCATCGGCCGTCTCGTGCTCCGCGCGATGATGGAATCGGGTCGCAAGGACCTGGACATCGTTGCGATCAACGATCTGGGACCGGTCGAGACCAACGCCCACCTCTTCCGTCGGGACTCCGTGCACGGTCCCTTCGCTGGCGTGGTGAAGACGAAGGCCGGCGCAATGGATGTCGGCCGTGGCTGGATCAATGTCAGCGCCGAACGTGATCCCTCGAAGCTGCCGTGGAAGGA
>NZ_CAMDRA010000099.1 GCF_945906275.1 Dongia mobilis | reverse complement strand
AATGGGGATCATAGGCCGCCGGGTTCGGCGCAAAGCTGCGCGCCGGGCCATGCTCGAATCCCTGATCGACAGGGAGGATGACTAGGCGACCCGAGCCGCCGAGGCGGCCGGTCATCAAGATGCGCGCGAGGTTACCCTTGGTACCAGGATTGTCGGATTCGTAATTGGAAAGGATTTTACGAACTCTTTGCGTCGTTTTCATGCACTTAGCTCCCGAAAGCCGGTCTGGGCAGGGACGCTGCCGAGAAGTATTTAGGTCGGGGCTGGTTCATAGCCAGATTCTGCGGCCAGTTCAATCCGCCCTGGCTGGTGGCAACGCTTAAGTCACGGAATATCAGGATTTCGAACGAGCCGGCCGCCGCAATGTGCAGCCACGCCAGCCACCTTGGCCATCACGCTTTCAGATGCGGTGAGCGCCACATCCTTCAAGCCATGACGGAATGCCTCGATGGCCAAGTCACCTCGGTTGCCGCAATCCAGCACCAGCGGCAGTTCCCGGCCCGGAAAGGCGCTGCCAAGGGCTCGCTGCAACATCACAAACCACAAGACGCCTTGGACTTCGGCGGCATTCTCCGGGGACCACAGTTCCACTGGGTCCGCCGGGTGCGTTTCCAGGACGATTGTGGCTTCCGCCAGGGTGGCCACCCGCCTGATCACGGCTGAACCAGCGGCGGCATGTTCGGCACCCAGACCGTTGGGTCCGGCGCATGGAAGGCAAAGGCGAGCTTGAAGCTCTCGGCAATACGATTGGCGCGTTCGATGAAGGCGTTGGCAAGCGGCGGGGCAAAAAGGTCGTTGGCGGTTGCCTTGAAAAGCTCCAGCCAGCGCGCAAAATGGCGGGGCTCGATCTCGCCGATCTTGATATGTGCCGGAATGGGTCGACCCTTGTAGCGCCCGGTGGTCAGCATCACGGATGACCAGAAGCTGCACATGGTCTTGAGGTGCGGCGTCCAATCTTCACCAATGACCCTGCCAAAAATGGGTCCCAGTTCCGGGTCCTGCCGGATATGCCCGTAAAAGGTCGCGACCAGATTTTCGATCTGGTCCTCGCTCGGGAGGGTGTCGTGACCGCTTGGGGCGTCCGAAACAGACATTTCATATGCCTATTAAGATGAATGTTAGATACATAATTTAACCGTGACCCGTCAGCAAGCCTTGTGGCGACCGCTGCGACAACCGGCCTAGCTGGGGTGGCCTGCTCGCGATGAAGTGATCGATCCAGCCCCCTGCAAGTCTGGCGATGGGCGGGCCAACATGAGATATCGATGGCCATGGGACGGCATGCACAGGCTGTCGACAGGGAATGATCGTCATGCGTCGTTGGATTGGAGCCTTTGCCGGATTGGTGCTGAGCGCCTGCGCGCAGACCTATGCCGGCCCCATGTCGGCCACGCCAGACTATGTCGTGGGGGCGTCGCCCTATGGTTTCGGGGCGACCGCTTGGAATTCGCCCTATGGCTACAATTCGAACTATGGCGGGTCCAATCGCTTTTCCCCTGAGAAGGGCCTGACCTGCGATCGGTCCCGGAGGATTTGCTACGACCGTTACGGGGTCGACTATTTTGAAACCCAGAAGTATCTGGGGTCAAAATCGGCCAAGTACGGCGCCAAGCGCTATGGCGAACAGGTTTTCATCTTCGCCCCGCAGCAGGGCGTGGTTTGCGATCGGCGCAGCCAATCCTGCTCCGACAGCGGCGGCCTCAATGCAACGCTCACGCGCAAATATTTCAGCAAGGATGACACCAGGCGTGTCGGCGCCTGGTCCAGCGCAAATCTGTTCTCGCCGCAGGCCGGTGTCGCCTGCGATCGAACCACCCAGATCTGCAGCGACAATGGCGGCCCCAATGTCAATCTGACGACCCTCTATCTGGGCCAGCAGGCTGGGCTCGACCTTGCCAATCAGCTGAACCAGCCCGCGGCGTTTGCCGCACCAGCCAATGCTCCCGGGACGCCGGTCACTCAGGATCCGATTTTGCCGACGACGAGCGAGCCGAGCGCGGTGCTGCAGCCGGTCGCTGCGCCGGCGGAAATTGAGGCCCTGCCGCCACAGACCTTGGAGCCGATCCCTGAACCGCAGGTCATGCTGCCAGATCCCGTTCCGGCGGTCGAGCCTGTGGCCGAGCCGATCCCTGTCGCAGAGCCAATCCCGGCACCGGACCCGGTCTCCATGCCCGAGCCAGCGCCAGTCTTGGCGCCCGAGCCGGCGTCGGAACCAATGCCTGCCGCAGCCCCGGAACCAGCCCCGGCCGCCGCCTGCGAGGGTGAAACCTGTCCCTAGAGTCGGGCACGGTCAACCCGACGGCGGATCATGTCGCATGCCGACTATGGCGGGTTTCCTTGCTATTCTGAATAACTCGCAGTATCGTTTTCGCTCGATCATCAAGCGACGCTAAACCTGCCAGTGCGGGTGGGTGCGCCGCGCTGCGCGAGAGTTGGTCCCTTGGCCACGACAGACACATTAGCCGATACGCCGGGGCACCAACCATCAGCACGCTTTAAGCGACCGCAGATCTGGAACCTCCTCACCTGGACAATTGCCTTTGCGGTCGCGTTTCCCATTCTGATCGTGTTTTCGAACGTCTTTTCGCCGAAGGTGTCCATCTGGAGCCATCTCGCCGAAACGGTGCTGCCAAGCTATGTCGGCAACTCCATTCTTCTGGTGATCGGTGTTGGCGCTGGTGTTTTGCTGATCGGCGTGCCGGCCGCCTGGATGGTGACTCTTTGCCGCTTCCCCGGCCGGCGTCTGTTCGACTGGGCGCTGCTCCTGCCCATGGCGATGCCCGCTTATGTCATCGCCTATACCTACACGGGTTTGCTGGACTATGCGGGCCCCGCTCAGACGGCATTGCGAGACCTGCTCGGGCTGCAGGGCGGGCTGCGCTGGATCCCGGCCATTCGTTCATTGCCGGGCGCCATCGTCATGCTGGTGCTGGTGCTCTATCCCTACGTCTATCTGCTGGCGCGGGCTGCCTTCCTGGAGCAATCAGCCTGTGTCCTCGAGGTCAGCCGCACCCTTGGCTGCTCGCCCTGGCGCGGCTTCTGGCGGGTGGCGCTGCCACTCGCTCGTCCGGCGCTGGTGGCCGGCGTCGCGCTGGCTTTGATGGAAGCCCTCAACGATTTCGGCACCGTGCAATATTTCGGCGTGGACACGCTGGCCACAGGTATTTACCGGGTCTGGCGCGGCATGGGCGATGCCACTGCTGGTGCGCAGCTGGCTGCCTTGCTTCTGGTGTTCGTATTCGTGCTCCTGGCCCTCGAACGCTGGTCGCGCGGGCGACGCAGCTTTGCCCATTCGACCACACGCTACCGTCCGCTGCCGCGCTATCAACTGACCGGTGGCCGTGCTCTGGGTGCGATCATCGGCTGTTCAGTGCCGGTCACCTTCGGCTTCCTGTTGCCGGCCTCGGTCCTGCTTTACTGGGCGATTGCCAATATCGACGCCTGGGCCGGCGAGAAATTCCTGGTCCTCATCCGCAACAGCTTCTTCATGGCAGGGTTTGCGGCGCTGCTGGCGATCTGCCTGGCGTCAATTCTTGCTTACGCCCTGCGTCTGCACCCGACCCGTCCCACGCAATGGGCCGTCCGGATTGCCAGCCTTGGCTATGCGATCCCGGGGCCGGTCCTGGCGATCGGCATTCTGCTGCCATTCGCGGCGATCGATCACACGTTGAACGCCTGGGCCAAGTCCACTCTCGGTGTCTCGCCCGGCCTGATCCTGAGCGGCACCTTGGTTGCGATCACCTTCGCATATCTGGTCCGTTTCCTGACGGTCAGTCTGAACGTGGTCGAGGCCAGCCTTGGCAAGGTGACCCGGTCGATGGATTTTGCGGCGCTATCTTTGGGGCGCACGCCATTCCGGACACTAACCGACGTCCACCTTCCCATCATGCGCGGTAGCCTTCTAACGGCGGGCATCGTGGTTTTCGTTGATGTGCTGAAGGAGCTGCCGGCGACTTTGGTCATTCGGCCGTTCAATTTCGACACGCTTGCCACGACGACCTACAATCTTGCCAGTGACGAACGTCTGGCGGAGGCGGCCGGACCTGCCCTGGCGATGGTTGCGGTCGGCATCATCCCGGTCTATCTGATGGCCCGGGCCAGCGCCGTCGCGCGCCCCGGTCAGGACAATCTCGCGGAAGACGCCGGCAAGGCGCACACAACGAAGCAATATGCATGAGTAACCGGTCGACCCGCGCCCTGGACTTGTTCGATATCAGCCACACCTACGGTGATGTCAGGGCGGTTGATCAGCTTTCACTGCATGTCGATGAAGGCGAGGTCATTTGCTTGCTGGGGCCATCTGGCTGCGGGAAATCGACGGTGCTGCGACTGGCAGCAGGCCTGGAGGTGCTGCAGCATGGTCGCGTCGCCATGCAGGAAAGATTGGTGGCCGATGGGGCGCTCGGCCAAAGTCTGCCGCCGGAATTGCGCGGTGTTGGATTGGTGTTCCAGGATTTTGCGCTGTTCCCGCATCTCACAGTGGCGCGGAACGTCGCCTTTGGACTGGCACGACTGGATGCTGGCGCGCGCACTGCCCGGATCGAGGAGGTGCTGGATCAGGTTGATATGCGCGATTACGCGGATGCCTATCCCCACGCGCTCTCGGGTGGGCAGCAGCAGCGCATCGCGCTGGCGCGCGCGTTGGCGCCGCAGCCGGCCGTCTTGTTGCTCGACGAGCCTTTCTCCGGCCTCGACGCGCGGCTGCGTGAACAGATTCGCGATGATACGCTCCATGTTCTAAAGCGCAGCCGCACGGCGACGTTGATGGTGACCCATGACCCCGAGGAAGCCATGTTCATGGCTGACCGGATTTATCTGATGCAATCCGGCCGGGTGGTGCAGAGCGGATCGCCGGACGCGATCTACCACCGGCCCGTCAGCCCGTTCGTCGCGCGCTTCTTCACGGCCACCAACGACCTTGCCGGAATCGTGGTGGCCGGGGCCGTTCAGAGTCCGCTCGGTGTATTGCCGGCCCCAGGCCATGCTGAAGGCGCCGCGGTGCAGATCCTGATCCGCCCGGAGAGCATTCACTTGGTGGCACCCGGTGGCGGGGACGGTACCAGCCGGATCGTCCCGGCATTGGTCGAGGAGGTGCGTTTCCTCGGCAACAGCAAACTTTTGGTGGTCCGCCTCGCCAGTGGTGAAAACCGCTCGCTGACCCTTCGGGTACGTCATGCCGGTCGCCATTTGCCCGAGTTGGGCAGCCAGATCCTCCTGCAACTCGATCCCGCCGACGCGCTTATCTTTCCGGAGAGCAGGGAGGGCAGCGACCAATATCGCCGAGCGAGCACGGAAATTCCGGACTTGTCAGCAGGTTAGCGAAGCCTAAATGATAGTGACTGGCTATTGTAGCGAAGCGGCGGATTTGCCATAGTCCGCCCGGGTCCGGCGCCCACCGCCGGAGGGAATTAGATTTGAGGAGAGGCCCAGATGGGTAGCTTCAGCATTTGGCATCTTCTGATCGTTTTGGTCGTTGTGCTCGTCCTGTTCGGCGGCGGCGGCAAACTGTCGAAGATCATGGGCGACCTTGGCGCCGGCATTAAGGACTTCAAGAAGAACGTCAAGGACGGCACCAAGGATCAGGCGGACATCAATGTCGCCAAGACCGAGGAGAAGCCGCGGGAAACCATTATCGACCGCAGCTGAGCCGGCCGGCGACCCAGATCGTGGGTTGCCGCAATCTATTTGCGCTAAGAGGGTGAGGCTGGATGTTCGACATCGGCTGGAGCGAGATGTTGATCATCGCGGTCGTGACCTTGGTCGTCCTTGGACCGAAGGAGTTGCCGCACGCGCTGAAGACGTTTTCTCACTGGATGCGCGCTGCGCGCAAGTTGGGTAGCGAATTCCAAAGTGGCGTCAACGAGATCGTGCGTGATGCTGAGCTCGATGATGCCAAGCGTGAGTTGCAGAAGCTGAGCAAGCATTCGATCAGCGACAAGATCGAGAAGGCGATCGATCCGGCTGGGGATCTCAAGAAGGCGATCAACGCGCCGTTGGAAGAAACCAAGGCCGCATTGTCGCAGACCGAAACCCCACCGGCGCCAGCGGCGAGTGTGGCCGACTTGCCACCCTTTCCAGGACCAAGTGAGCCGCCTGTAGCGGTTGCCGAGTCGGCTTCCGCCAATACTGATGCAGTGCCGGCTGACCTGGTAAAATCCGACAAGAGCGTTTCCGCATGATTGGCGACGAAGAAGACAAGAAAATGCCCTTGCTCGAGCATCTGGTCGAGCTCAGGTCGCGTCTGCTCTACGCTGCGCTGGGTTTCTTGGTCGCTTTCCTGGTCTGCTTCTATTTTGCCCAACCAATCCTGGACTTTCTGCAACGTCCGCTCGCCGTGTTGCTGCCGGAAGGGCGCCGGATGATCTTTACCGACTTGACCGAGCCCTTCTTCACACAGTTGAAGATTGCCGCATTCGGGGCTCTCTGCGTTTCATTCCCCGTCATTGCTTCCCAGATCTGGGCGTTTATCGCGCCTGGTCTCTACAAGCATGAGAAGCACGCTTTTCTGCCTTTCCTGATCGCGACGCCAATCATGTTCGCGATTGGCGCGGGGTTCGTCTATTACGTCCTGATGCCCATGGCGTGGCGGTTTTTCCTCGGCTTTGAGACCCAGGGCGGTGACGGCACATTGCCGCTGCAACTCGACGCCAAGATCGGTGAATATGTCAGTCTGGTGATGAAGCTGGTCTTCGCCTTCGGATTTTGCTTCGAATTGCCGGTACTTCTCACGCTGCTGGCGAAGGTCGGGATCATCGGGTCGCAGGGCCTGCGCGACAAGCGCCGCTATGCGATTGTCGGCATCGTTGTCGTGGCGGCCATCGTCACGCCACCGGACGCGCTCAGCATGATGTCGCTGGCGCTGCCAATGATCGGCCTTTACGAAATCTCCATTCTTCTCGCCCGGCTGGTTGAAAAGAAGCGGGCCGAGGAAGAGGCCAATCCCACGGAAGATGAGCCCGGCACCGACGTCAAAGCGGCCTGATCCGAGCTTTGACCGAACCCGGGTTCCGTCCTATAAGTTGAGCCGAATCGGGGATTTGGAGCTCGACTGCTAAATGTTTGACCCTAAATGGATTCGTGACAATCCAGCTACCTTCGACGCGGGCCGGGCGCAGCGTGGCCTGCCGCCGCTGGCAGCCATTGTCATTGAGCTCGATACCAAGCGTCGGGCCACGCAGACGGCGTGGCAGGAAATGCAGGCGAGGCGCAACGAGCTCTCCAAGCAGGTTGGCCAGTTGAAGGCCAAGGGCGATGATGCGGCCGCCGTCATGGCCGAGGTCGCCAGCCTCAAGGACCGCATGGTGGCGGCCGAGGCGGAAGAGCTGAAGGCGTCCGAGGAGCTTGAGGCTTTGCTTGCACAGCAGCCGAACCTGCCGGCCCAGGACGTGCCCGAGGGCGTCGACGAAAAGGCCAATCGGGTCGAGCGGGAAATCGGCCACCGGCGCAACTTCGCCTTTTCGCCGAAGCAGCATTTCGAGATCGGTGAAGCGCTGGGCCAGATGGATTTCACCGCTGCCGCCAAGATATCCGGTGCGCGCTTCGTGGTGCTGAAGGGAGCGCTTGCCAGGCTGGAGCGCGCCCTTGGCCAGTTCATGCTGGACCTTCATACCGGCGAACATGGCTATACCGAGGTCAATCCGCCGTTCCTGGTGCGCGACGTGTCACTCTATGGCACTGGCAACCTCCCGAAATTCGCCGACGACCTCTTCAAGACCGAACAGGGTCTCTATCTGATCCCGACGTCGGAAGTCCCCCTCACCAACATGGTGGCGGACGAGATCGTCGATGAGGGCAAGTTGCCCTTGCGCTTTACGGCGCTCACCCCCTGCTTCCGATCCGAAGCGGGTGCCGCCGGGCGCGATACGCGCGGCATGATCCGCCAGCATCAGTTCCTCAAGGTCGAGATGGTGTCGATCGCGCATCCGGATGAATCGGATGCCGAGCACCAGCGCATGACCAAATGCGCCGAGAACGTTCTTGCCAAGTTGGACCTGCCCTATCGCGTCGTGACATTGTCGACCGGTGATATGGGCTTCTCGGCCCAGAAGACCCACGACATCGAGGTGTGGTTGCCGGGCCAGGGCATGTACCGGGAGATTTCCAGCGTCTCCAATTGTGGTGAGTTCCAGGCACGACGCATGAAGGCGCGCTGTCGCAAGCCGGGCGAGAAGGGGACACGCTTCGTCCATACGCTCAATGGGTCGGGCGTTGCGGTCGGCCGCGCCTTGATCGCCGTGCTCGAGAACTACCAGCAGGAAGATGGCTCGGTCGTCATCCCGATGGCTTTGCGTCCCTATATGAACGGTGTCGAGGTCATTCGCCCCCATGCTTAAATTGCCCTTCGATCTCAAGCGCGCCCGCATCCTCGTCACCAATGATGACGGCATTCACGCGCCAGGCCTCAAGGTCCTCGAACGCATCGCCAAGAGCCTGTCACCCGATGTCTGGGTCATTGCGCCGGAAAGCGAGCATAGCGGTGCATCACATTCGCTGACGCTGCGCCGGCCGTTGCAGATCAACAAGATCAACTCGCGCAAGTTTGCCGTCTCCGGCACGCC
The DNA here is from genome assembly GCF_945906275.1 of Dongia mobilis. Lineage (GTDB taxonomy): Bacteria > Pseudomonadota > Alphaproteobacteria > Dongiales > Dongiaceae > Dongia > Dongia mobilis_A. The sequence goes on along the minus strand of NZ_CAMDRA010000099.1, from coordinate 5,212 downwards.
CAGCGATTGCACCCTGATCGCCGTCAATCACATCATGACCGATCGCCGTCCGGATATCGTTCTGTCCGGCGTCAATCGCGGCGCCAATCTGGGGGAGGACGTGCTCTATTCCGGCACGGTTGCCGCCGCGATGGAAGGGGCGATGCTGGGAATACCGGCAATTGCCTTCAGCCAAGTGCGCGTAAAGGACAAGCTGCATTGGGAAACCGCTGCGGCCTTTGCGCCGCAGGTCATCCGCAAGCTCGTGTCGCTGCCCTGGCCCAAGGGCGTGCTGATGAGCGTCAATTTCCCCGGCGTGGCCCCCAAGGATGTGACCGGCATCGAGGTCGGCCGGCAGGGCCGCCGCATGTCCCATGTCGAAGTGGTTCATGCCCGCGATCCATTTGAGCGCGAAGTGACCTGGATCGGCGATTTCCCGACCGACGAGCCGGAGCACCCGGAAACCGATCTTGGCATCATCCTGACGAAAGCTGTTTCGGTGACACCGCTCCATTTCGACCTGACCCATGGGGCGATGCTGCGCCGGATGGACGGTTTGTTCGAGAAGAGTTCGGTGAAGAAGAAGCCGGCCGCGAAACGCTCTGCCAAGAAGAAGAGCGCCAAGACGGACGGCCTGCCTAGATGAGCCTGCACGCGCGCAAGATCCGCATGATCATGAACTTGCGGCGGGCGGGGCTGACCGATACCAACGTCCTCAACGCGATCGAACGGATCCCGCGCGAGCTCTTCGTCCTCGATAGTTTCCATGACCAGGCCTACGAGGACCAGGCGCTGCCCATCAGCCATGGTCAGACCATCAGCCAGCCGCAGATCGTGGCGCAGATGACCGAGGCGCTCGACGTCAAGAAGACGCACAAGGTGCTGGAGATCGGCACCGGCTCCGGGTACCAGGCGGCCGTGCTCTCCAAGCTGTGCCGGCGGCTTTACACCATCGAACGCTACAAATCGCTTCTGGCCGAGGCGGAGCAGCGCTTTCATCATCTGCGCCTGCACAATATCACCAGCCGCTGCAGCGACGGGTCGTGTGGCTGGCGCGAGCAGGCGCCCTTCGATCGCATCATCGTGACGGCGGCAGCGGCCGAAGTGCCTGAGGCGCTGGTCGAGCAGTTGGCGGTGGGTGGCATCCTGGTCATCCCGGTCGGACCGGAGCGGGGCGACCAGATGCTGGTCAAGCTCACCAAGGCGGAGGATGGCAGCCTCACCGCAAAGATGATCGCCGATGTACGTTTTGTGCCGCTCGTGGGTGGCGCCTTGCCGGAGGGCGAGGGCCGGCCGGTACCGCGGCGGATGGAGAACTGACGATGGCCGGGATGTGTTTCGGGCGCGTGCTGCGATTGACCGCTTTGGCTGCGGCGACGACGCTGATTGCAGGTTGCGGCAATATGGTGGCGCCGAGCATGGGCTCCCCTTCCGAAACCGCCAGTGCGCCAGCCAATCCGAACATGGGGCAGGTGGTCAACGGTGCCTACATCGTCGCGCCGGGCGATACGCTGGCTTACGTTTCCAACCGCACCAACACACCGATCCGGGCGCTGATCGACAATAACAGCCTGCAGCCACCCTATAACATCCGCCCCGGACAGGAACTGCGCATATCCACGCGCCAGACCTATGTCGTAAAGGGCGGTGATACGCTGGGTGGGCTTGCCAAGCGCTTCCGCGTCCAGCAGAGCGCGCTGGTAGAACTCAACGGATTGAAGTCACCATACAAATTGCAGGTCGGCCAGTCGCTGGTCTTGCCGAGTGCGGTCGAAGCTTCGCAATCGGCCGGGGCAGGAGCTGCGCTGCCGGCCTCGACGCCGCCGCAAATACCAGCACCCAAGGTGGATGTCGTACCGGAGGCATCGAATGCCGGGTCGGTCTCGGCCACAGCGCTGCCGCCGCCGGGTGCCGCGCCCGCTCCAGCCTCGACAACCGCCACCTCGACAAATGCCACTGGCCAGCCTGGCGCCAAGCCGCTGTCGCCGGCGCCGAGTACGGCGGCCTCGATCCCCTTGCCGGCTCCGTCGACGGCACCTGCTGCTCCCCCCAAGACCGTGCCCGCGGAACCTGACCTGACAGCTGCCGAAGAGGCTGTCGAGGGAGCCTATGAGAAGGCGACACAGCCTCAACCGGCGCCGCCGGCTGCCAAGCCCGTCGAAACGCCGCAGGTCGCGAATGTGGCGCCGGCGAGTGCCGCGGGCTTTTCCTGGCCCGTCCAGGGTAAAGTGATCCTGAAATACGGCGCCACATCGGACGGCCTGCGTAATGACGGCATCAACATTGCCGCCCCCGCCGGTGCGCCCGTAATGGCGGCGGCGGATGGGACAGTTGCCTATGCCGGCAATCAATTGCGCGGCTTCGGCAATCTGGTCCTGATCCGGCACGCCAATGGCTTGATCACCGCCTATGCGCACAACGAGTCATTGCTGGTGCAGAAGGGTGACAAGGTTACCCGCGGCAAGGTCATTGCCCGCGTCGGCTCCACCGGCAATGTCGCAAAGCCCCAGCTTCATTTCGAGATCCGCAAGGGCGAGGAACCGGTCGACCCCATGAAGTATCTCGACGGCGGTGCCTAGAGGCTGATTGTCTTGTCGAGGCGTCCGGCGAGATCCTGGATGAACTGCCACGCGACCCGTCCCGATCGAGCACCGCGAGTGACCGACCATTCGATGGCTTGCGCATGCACCTCGTCGGTCGGCAAGTCCAGGCCAAAGCTGCGGCAGTAGCCGTCGATGATGGCGAAGAATGTCTCCTGGTCGCAATTGTGAAAGCCGAGCCAGAGACCAAACCTGTCCGACAGGGAGACTTTCTCTTCCACGGCTTCCGACGGGTTGATGGCGGTCGAGCGTTCATTTTCGATCATGTCGCGCGGCATCAGGTGCCGACGGTTCGAGGTGGCATAGAACAGCACATTGCCGGGCCGCCCTTCGAGCCCGCCCTCCAGCACTGCCTTCAGTGATTTGTAGCTGGCGTCTGTCGCGTCAAACGAAAGGTCGTCACAGAAGATGACACTGCGGCGCGGCTGATCGCGCAGCAGGGCCAGCAAGCGCGGCAAAGTAACCAGGTCTTCGCGATGAATCTCGATCAGGGTGAGCGGTGTGGCGGGATCGAGATTGACCGCAGCATGGACGGCCTTCACCAGCGAACTCTTTCCGGTGCCGCGCGCGCCCCATAACAGGGCGTTGTTGGCCGGCAGCCCGCGCGCAAAACGGCGGGTGTTATCGAGAAGAATGTCCTTGTTGCGGTCGATTCCCTGCAGCAGGTTGATATGAACGCGCGATACCGCCGGCACGGGCTCCAGCCAGCTTGTCTCGGATTGCCAGACAAAGGCCTCGGCCGCGGCGAGATCGATGGCCCTGGCCGGAACCGGTGCCAGGCGCTCGAGGCTCTCGGCAATTCGTTGCAAAAGGGGGAGCATGTCGTCATTGGTCATCTGCAGCACCTCATCCGAATGCAGATTTCATAACGACTTCAAGCACGGAGCGCCAGTGTCGACGCATCGAAACAAAAATGGAACTGATGGATCAGAGGCGCGACCAGCCAAGCGAGCCTTCATCCATGAAGTAATGAATGTATCCGAACAGCACGTCGATGCTGTCACCATTGCGCCGCAGGGGCAGCAGCAGGATCAGATAGTCAACATGCTCCCGACTGTTGTCGCGGCTCCAGCTCAGGCTGTCATAGCGCAACTCGACGGTGCCGGCGGCTGCCTTGAGATGATGCTCCCATATCAAATGATAGGCGTCCGCTCTCGGCACCATCTGGCTGAGCATCGATCCGCCATAGTCGATGCCGTCAATGGCAACGACCGTGGTTCCAAGCAGGCGATAGTGAAAGTCATAGGCCGGCTCGCCAATGACGTCGATCAGCAACACATTGGGAAGCAGCGCCGGGATTTCGGCCGGATCGATGGCCGCGCGCAAGGGGGGCCGCTCGTCCGTTCGTTTGGAAATCCAATACTCGAAGTAGGATCGCAAATTGGCGAGTTCACCGGCGGCCAGGGCGGCATCGAATGCTGCGGTACCAAGCGCCACGCTCGTTCGCGGCGCTGCCGAAATAGAAGCCGGCACGATGAAGTGCGTCACGGCATCACCTCGATTTGGTTCAACCGCGATCTAGGTCCTCGAATCCATCTGCTGACTATAAGGTTCCTAGGAACTATGTCCAATGCTGGTTTGCAAGTCAGTATTGGCGTCGATTCCGCTCCAGAAGCTATTGCTCAAATCGGCAATAGGCGCTGCATTGTCTTCGGTGAGTGCATGTCCGGTGTCGGCGAGCGAGCGGAATTCGGTCTGTGGCATCAAGGTCTTGGCGTGGCGTGACTGCTGCAGATCGATCACCGGATCTTCTTCACCATGGATCATGAGCGATGGTGCGACGATCGTGCCGAGAAGTGCCTGCCGGTCGCCCGTCGCATGCATGGCACAGGCTTGTCGCCAGATGCCTGCCGGTCTGTAGGCACGCGCAATGGATTGAGCGATTGCCTGTCGACGCACGGCACTATCTGGCAGCAGCGTCGGTCCGGCATAGACTTCCTCGGCTTTGAGCCACATGTCCAGCAGTCGCCGATGGTCCGGTTCGAATTGGATTGATTGACGCAGCATCTGGTCCGCAACTGCACTGCTTTCGAGCCAGGCCTGGCCGGCGCTCGTCATGAGACCCACCAGCGATGCAACATGAGATCGGTGCCTGGCTGCCACGATCTGCGCGATCATGCCGCCCATCGAAAAGCCGACGAGGTGCGCTTGGCCGACATTGACGGCGTCCAGCAGCTTGGCAACGTCGTCTGCCATGTCGACCAGGGTATAAGGTGCTGAATGCTCGCTGGGGCGATGATCGGGGAAGTCGTTTGGCATGAGGTTCCCGTCAATCGCCGGGCCAAACAATTGCGACAGGCCCGCATCGCGATTGTCGAACACGAACAGGCGTCGGTCGCTGGCAAGCTCCTCAACCAGCTCGCTCGGCCAGTCGCTGGCCTGCATGCCAAGGCCCTGGATCATCACGGCCGGTATGGCTGTGTGGTTCGCTCCAGGACCTTGCACACATTCGTACCAGAGTGACACACCGTCTAAGTCAAGTGATGGCATAGCCGGCCCGCGCTCAAGGCTGTGTCCTCAGAGACCAAGCGACCCTTTGACGGCTGCCAGACCGTCACCGCCGTCTGTCAACGCCGGAGACAAAATGCATCGGTACGCCGGAGTAAAATTGCATCAGTGAGGCTGGCAGGAAG